>JAOFXR010000005.1 GCA_028047635.1 Verrucomicrobiales bacterium | reverse complement strand
CTGGGATTCCTGAAAAATAGAATCCGATCAGAATCCCGGCGATGATCGAGGGAATCACACAAAGGGTCAAAAACGGTTGTTTGAGAAGGATCATTTAGACGGACACCCAACCATGGAGAATATGGAGGCCCCTGCCAGCAAAAATTCCTGTTTTTAATAATTCCAACGCTAATTATGGCGGAGTATAGGACTTGCCGAACTATTTCTGCGACGGTTAGACTCCCACAAATGAATAGCGTCTCCCTCTCCGACCATCCTTTTCGAATCCCTCCCGGCAAACAGGTCTCTGTTGAAGAAATCCCCACGCGCGACGAGTCACTGTTTTCAATAGACAAAAAGGAGGGAAAAAAACTATTCGCCAAACTGGAAGCGGAAATAGACGAGCTTCAAACCCGTCTCTACGCCGAAGGAAAGCATCGTCTTCTCGTTGTTTTTCAGGCGATGGATACAGGAGGGAAAGACGGGACGATTCGCAGTGTTTTTAATCCAATGGATCCCCAGGGGATCCGCGTCGCCTCTTTTAAACGCCCCAGCTCAAAAGAACTCGCTCACGACTATCTCTGGAGAGTCCACAAGCAAGTTCCGGGGAATGGCGAAACGGTTATCTTCAATCGCAGTCACTACGAAGACATTATTGCGGTGCGGATTCGTGAGATCTTTCCGGAATCTAAATGGCGAAAGCGATTCGAGCACATTGTCAATTTTGAACAAATGCTCGCCGATGAAGGCACAACCCTCGTGAAGATTTTCCTCAACATCTCACACGACGAGCAAAAGGAACGGCTTCAGGCTCGCCTCGACGAACCCGATAAGAACTGGAAATTCAACCCGGGTGATCTCGATGATCGAGCCTTGTGGCCGCAATTCATGACCGCTTACAACGAGGTCTTTGAAAAAACGAGCACCGAAGTAGCTCCCTGGTATGTCGTTCCTGCGGACCGAAAATGGTATCGCAACATCGTCGTCGCTGACATCATTGCGAAGACGCTGCGAGAGCTCAACATGCAGTATCCTCCCGTCGATTTTGATCCTGATTCCATCACGATCAAATAGCCTCTTTATATTCCTTCCATGAGAACACTGATCATACTAGCGAGCCTCTTCTGCTCTCTCTTGCTCAAAGCAGAAGAACGGCCGAACATTCTTTTCGCGATTTCCGACGACCAATCCTGGCCCCACGCGGGAGCCTACGGAACGAAATGGGTAAAAACGCCCGGCTTCGATCGCGTTGCCAGCGAAGGACTGCTTTTTCACAACGCCTTCACCCCAAATGCGAAATGTGCGCCAAGTCGCGCCTGTATTCTCACGGGCAGAAACTCATGGCAGCTTGAAGAAGCGGCCAACCACATGCCGTATTTCCCTCTCAAGTTCACCTCGTATGTCGAAGCGCTTGATCGGAAGGCCGGCTATTTAGTGGGCATGACAGGAAAAGGCTGGGCACCCGGTAAGGCCCTCGACGCCAATGGCAAGCCTCGCATGATGAATGGAAAGCCCTACAACAAACACAAGGCGACGCCTCCCGCTTCAAAGATCTCGAGCAACGACTATGCCGCCAATTTCGGCGATTTCCTCGATGAAGCAGGAGAATCAAAAAAGCCGTGGGCATTTTGGTATGGCTGCACCGAGCCTCACCGCGCCTACGAGTATGAAGCTGGAGTAAAAAAAGGAGGAAAGAAACTCACCGACATCGATCGGGTCCCCGGCTTTTGGCCCGACAACGAAATCGTCCGCAACGACATGCTCGACTACGCGTTTGAGATTGAGCACTTCGACAACCACCTTGTTCGCATGATAGAGATGCTGGAAAAAGCCGGTCAGCTCGACAACACCCTCATTCTCGTGACGTCCGACAATGGAATGCCTTTCCCCCGCGTGAAAGGAAACGAGTATCTCCTTTCCAACCACCTCCCCCTCGCCGTGATGTGGCCCAAAGGAATCGAAAAACCAGGCCGCGAGATTCAAGATTTCGTGAGCTTCATCGACTTTGCCCCGACCTTTCTCGATGTCGCCGATTTATCACCAGAGGATTCGACGATGGCGTCACTGACCGGAAAGAGCCTCGTTCCCATTTTCAAGTCAGAGAAAGGCGGACAGGTCGAGCCGGAGCGGAACCACGTGCTCATCGGAAAAGAACGTCATGACGCGGGACGACCAAATGACTGGGGTTATCCCGTCCGTGGAATTGTCACTGATAAGTGGCTCTACCTTAAAAACTACGAACCCGACCGATGGCCTGCCGGAGATCCTGTCACGGGGTATCTAAATACCGATGGCAGCCCAACGAAGACCTGGATTCTCGATGCTCGTCGCGACGGATCTAATACTGATTATTGGAAGATGAATTTTGGGAAACTCCCGGGTGAAGAACTCTACCAGATTGACGAGGATCCCGACTGCATCAACAACCTCGCTAAAGCAAAGGCCCACGAAGAACTCAAAAAGCAGCTTTCTGATCAAATGAAAGAAGAGATGGAAAAACAGGAAGATCCCCGCATGGAAGGAAAAGGCTCGATTTTCGACAACTATGAAATCGCGACTGATTCACTCAATTTCTACGAACGATTTACCACCGGACAACCAACCAGAGCAGGTTGGGTAAATCCCGGCGACTTCGAGAAAAACTCTCTGGAAGACTAACCCTCACAAAACCCCATCTATGAACCGTATCATCCCCCTAGCCTTTGCCATCCTGCTGTCAGCGCCCCTAATTCATGCAGAAAACCACGACACGCGTGAGTGGTTCAAAGGCAATACCCACACGCACACGCTCTGGAGCGATGGAAATGATTTTCCTGAAATGATCATCGACTGGTATAAGTCGAACGGTTACGACTTCATAGCCCTCAGTGATCACAACGTGCTCCAGGAAGGGGAAAAATGGGTCTCCCTCCCTTTCATCAAAAAGAGACAGCGTGCGATCGGTCGTGGCGCAGTCATGAAGTGCGAAGCACGCTTTGGAAAAGACTGGCTGCAGTGGGAAACTCGCGGCGAAGAAAAAGGGATCATTCTGAAAACACTGGAGCAGTGCACAGAAGAGCTCGCGGAGCCCGGTGAGTTTTACCTCCTTCCTGCTGAAGAGATTTCAAATTCAGGCTCAAAAAAACCCGTTCACATCAACGCGATTAACCTGAAGGAAGTAATCCCTGCGATCAAAGATGACGAAGCCTCCGCGCAGGAGGTGATGCGTCGCAGTATGAAGGCGGTGAAAGCGCGTGCCAAAGAAACAGGCAGACCGATCCTCGCGCATCTCAATCACCCCAACTTCCAATGGGCACTCACGGCTGAGGACCTCGCTGCGGTAGCCGAAGGCGATTATTTCGAAATCTACAACGGTCACCCCGGCATCAATCATCTCGGTGATGAAGAGCGTCCCGGCGACGAAGAGATCTGGGACATTGCCAATACGATTCGTATCTCAGAAATGAAAGCCGCCCCACTCATGGGCGTCGCTACGGATGATTCCCACACCTACCATGGCGGAGATGTCTCACCCGGTCGAGGCTGGATCATGGTCGGAGCCGACAAGCTCAACGGAGATGAGATCGTCATCGCAATGCAAAAAGGTGATTTCTACGCGAGCAGTGGCGTCACAATCGATCGAATGAATTTTGACGAGAAGATAAACCAACTCACCTTAGAAATTACCCCTGCGGAGGGTATCACGTTTACGACCCAATTTATCGGAACCCGTGAAGGCTATGACGCTGCCGCTGAGGAAACCGGAATCGGTGAAGTGTTCGCGACGGTCAAAGGCAATTCACCAACCTTCAATATGCCGGAAGATGCTCTGTATTTGCGCGCCACGGTGACTTCGAGCAGCAAACACCCAAGTCCCTCGTTTGAAGGCCAGAAGCAGCAAGCATGGATTCAGCCCGTCGGGTGGAAGGCTGAGTAACATCAGGTTCTCTCCCATCGGACGCCACAGCCAGCGGCGACCTTGATCCGCTCAAAAAAGTAACCCGAGTTTTTTTCGGTTCACTTTTCCGATGGCAGTTCGAGGAAATGCAGCAACCACTCTCACCTCTGAAAGCTGTTCGATACGGGCCAATTTTTGATTGATTCGTTCGATCCAGTCCGCCCCCTCGGGTGCCGCCCCTTCAAGCACCGCAACAAGTCGGGTCTCGAGCCTCGCATCGGGAAGAGGAATCACAATCACTTCGCGGCCTTCCTCGCTCGCGGCGGACTCGACTTTCGACACCGAAACCAACTCACCTAACACTTTTACCAAATCATCGCTCCGATGAAGGAAGCGAAGTTGACGGTTCTCCAGCGCTACAACATCACCCGTAGTGAAAAAGTCATCTCTCTGAGATGAATCAATAAACTGCCAGCGCCCATTGTGCTTCGTCGCGTATCCGCTGAACAACGCCTCTCCACGAATCTCCAGGGCACCCGTATCCTTGCCAACGCGAGCATCCCAACCCGGAAGGACCGGCAGTGACTTGTGATCGCCAGTGAGGCTCGTTGCAATTTGAGAACCTGCCTCTGACATCCCATAGGTTGGCCAAACAGGCCAACCAAGATCGATCGCCCGCTCAACCAGTCGATCGGAAATCTTTCCTCCTCCGAGGAAAAGCCCTCTCATGGCTTTGTGTGCCTTTGATCCTGACACCACCAGATCATGGAGGTGTACGGGCGTCAACGAAGTCAGGGTCACTCCTGCATTCTCCAATTGCTCAACGTAGCCTGCCCCCCGATTCCATTCCATCGAATCAGGAACTACAACCCGACTTCCGGTCAGCACTGATCTGGCAAAGATTCCCAGCCCTCCAACATGGAACGTCGAGAGCCCACCCCACCAGGTATCAGCTCCGGTAACGTCGCACCATTGGTTGACCATTACCGCAGACGCAAGCAACGCCGTTTTCTTCAGAACAACGAACTTTGCGCTACCACTCGAACCTGAGGTAGCGACTACCACCGCCGAGTGAAACCCGCGCTCTTCAGAAAGAAATGCAGCCAGACCGGTTGAATCGTAATTAAGCCTCGGATTGAGCCGAACATCGATCCCGTCCGAATCCCAAAATTCAGCGGTATCTAGTTGATTCGTTTCCATGGCAAGGCTTCTAACAAATCATCAAACCCCAGCCCCGTCCCTTCCACTGGCAGCAAACGTGGCCCATCAGTTTGAATCTGCTCGAAGAAGGCGTCTTTTTCAAAGCACCGATGAGTCAACAGTCCACAGGAGATCAACTTCTCGTCCTTCGCATGATGCGAAGCCACCATTCCGGCAAACATTTGCCCAACGGCATGATCCATGTAGGAAGTCACCGCAAAGCGCGATTGGTAATTAGGGAACTCTGTCAGGTAAGCCGGCTTTAGAACATAGATGTCTCCCAATCGATAGCGGGAAACCAGATCCCGATCAACGGCAAGTGGGACCTTTGCCTCGCGAAGATCGACCCACCCCTCCTCGGTCCACTCTTCAGGATCCTCAACCATATTTATGAACTCGCGATCACTGGGTTCGAGCGATTCCCAAAATGTCAAAAACGAGCCGGGCGGAAGGGACTCGTTAAAATCCAGGTTCAATCGAAATCCCGCGTCAATCCACCGTCGCATTGTCTGGCGAACCAACTCCAGATCTGCAGAACACTTGATCTTCGCCATTTGAAATCCCTGCGCCTTCGCCTCCTCCGGCTCATTCCCGGACAACACCAGCCAATGGCTTGGCGGGATCTCTCTATCGTAGAGAGATATCCCGGCCACTCTCGCAGCCCCGTCGATCTCAGCACATTCCAAAGCAGCATCAACCAGTGGCGTCGAGCCACCAAAGGCGACGCGCTCCAACTGACTATCCAAAGGAGCATCTCCCAGTTCCGGCCACGGATGAATACATCCATAACCGTCACCCACTCGAATCAACGCCCCATCATGCTCGCGACGACCACTTTTCGAATTCAGCACCTGAGCTGATTTCAAAGTGTAGCGCGAAATGTAAATGGGATTCATAGAGTGCGAAAGTGCCACATCACAAGCAGACCAAAGACCACTAGCTGCATCGCCGCCAGTCCCAGAAATCCGTTCAGAACTGCGCCGGGAAGATTTCGGAAGATTCCGCGACAAATGATCCCACCGAAGAAAAAGGAAGTGAGAACGACGAGGTAATAAATGAAATCTTTTCCATCGCGGACATCGAGATGAACGGCCCAGAGAAATGCGGGAACAATACAGAAAGCCGCAATCTCCCAGCGGGCAAACGTCTTCCCGAAACGAACCGCTAGGGTCCGTTTTCCGGTTTCCCGGTCTTCATCCACGTCGCGAAGATTATTGATCGCAATAAGAACACTGCAATAAAGTCCGCACTGCCAACCCAGCGTCCAAATATCTTTTCCTCCAAGCTCACCAGTCTGGACAAAGTAGGCACCCTGAACCGCGATAAGCCCGAAAAACAAAATCACGAAAACCTCACCCATGCCCCGATAAGCGAGAGGGAAAGGCCCGCCCGTATATCCATAGGCTAGAAACAGAGAGACCAATCCGATCACGATAATAATAGGCCCCCGCTCCATCACGAGAGGGATTGAGAAAAGCGCAGCAATAATGCAGCAAACCACGCCGCCTATCATGACGAGCTTTGGCGAGAGAATACCGGACGCTGAGACCCGCTTAGGTCCTTGCCTTTTTTCCGTATCCGCCCCCTTCCGATGATCAATCGCATCGTTAAAAAGGTTCGTCGCAATTTGGATCCAAATGCAGCAAAAAAAAGTAAATCGGAATAAGGCCCACGAGCCGGTCTCAGGATCTCCGTCCCAAAGCACAGGCACTGAACCCACCAGCACAGGAACCACTGCAGCGGGAAGCGTCTTCGGTCTTGCCGCTTGCAACCAGGATTTCATTGAACCTCGAAACTAGGGAACGCGGGGGAACTTGGAAAAGTCCGGCTTCCGTTTTTCAACGAAGGCGTTCTTCCCTTCCTTAGCCTCCTCGCTCATGTAGTAGAGTAAAGTTGCATTCCCGGCGAGGTCGAGAAGTCCCATCTGGCCATCGCAATCCGCATTGAGAGCCGTCTTGAGGCAGCGAAGTGCGAGCGGCGAGTGATCGAGCATTTCCCGGCACCACTGAATGGTTTCGGCTTCGAGCTGGTCAAGCGGAACCACGGTATTTACAAGACCCATATCGAGTGCCTGCTGAGCATCATACTGACGGCAAAGAAACCAAATTTCCCGCGCCTTCTTCTGCCCAACAATGCGGGCGAGGTAGCTGGAACCAAGTCCTCCGTCGAACGAACCCACTTTGGGACCCGTCTGCCCGAACTTGGCGTTGTCCGCCGCGACCGTGAGATCACAGACGATATGCAAGACATGTCCACCGCCAATCGCATATCCCGCCACCATCGCGACCACAGGCTTGGGAAGGCCGCGAATCTTCTTTTGAACATCGAGAATATTGAGGCGGGGAACCCCATCGTCCCCCACATAGCCGGCATGACCGCGCACCTTTTGGTCGCCTCCCGAGCAGAAAGCGAGGTCACCCTCACCGGTGAGAATTATCGCGCCGACCTCTGGATCCTCGTGTGCAAGATCAAAAGCCACAAGCATTTCCCTGACCGTTTGAGGGCGAAATGCGTTCCTCACCTCAGGGCGGTTGATCGTAATTTTAGCGATCTGTCCATCCTCCGTTTTTTCGTAACGAAGGTCTTCAAATTCGTGCGCAGAAATCCAAGTCATATGTATAAGAGATTGTTCCCTATCGGAAGTTACGTCAACGAGAGTTCGCACGACTTTTTTATCTGACGAAAATCGCCCCCTGCCGCTTTCATCGCAAGAATTGCCTTCCTTTTCCTACGGTGGGCTTGAAGATATAGCTCATCATCCCTCTTCTTATGCGTGCGCTACTTTTCGACACTGAATCTGACCAACTTACCTCCGGAGGCAAAGAATTGATTTCTGATTGGAAGAATCAACCGTCGAGCATGATCTGGCTTCATATCGAAGGCCCGATCACCCCGGAGATTCATGTGCTAATGGCTGAGGAATTTGGATTACACGAGCTTGGGATCCAGGATGCGAGCCGTGATCGCCACCCCCCAAAGCTGGAGAAGTTTGAGAATTGTTCATTCATCATTCTCAAAACATTAACCGACGAAACCACCGACATTGAGTTTTCGACCCTGCAAATCATTTTCTTCGTCGGCGAAAGATTCATTGTCACGAGGACCTCAGAGAGCAGCAAGACACTCGACAATTTATTTCGTCGCGAAAGCGAGACACCGGAACGCATCAAGAAATCACCTGGATCAATTGCCTGTCGACTGATCCGGCTCTCCATAGATCGATATCTAGGAGTCCTGCTGGATCTAGAAACAACACTCGAATCTCTAGAGGACGGGTTGGCAGTAACCATGAACGACAGCACACTCGCCGATGTGACCGGGTATAAAGGAGATCTGAAACGACTGCGCCGTATTTTTCTCTATCACGAACAATTGCTGCACAAGCTGCATTCGGAAACAGCCCCTGGCTTTCCGGAAGAACTGGTTCACGAAATCAATGATCTGCACGAGCAGCAGGAACGAGCCAACAGCCTGACACTTCTCTACTACGAGCTGTCTTCCGATCTCATTGAAGGCTATTTATCACTATCGTCTCATCGACTGAATCAAATCATGAAGGTGCTTACGATCGTGACAGTGATCTTTGTACCTCTCGGCTTTCTCGCGGGAATCTACGGGATGAACTTTGAAAACATACCGGAGCTGAAAAACAAATCCGGTTACTTTATTCTGCTCAGCGTAATGGCAACGATTGCCACTACCCTGCTCGCTCTTTTCCGGAGAAAGAAGTGGCTGTAAACCATAAACCTTCAGACTGAAGGTCGTTCATCATTCGAGAAGATCGTCAATCAATTGGTGATCCTCTACCGTAATATTGGTCGCGAGATGATCACGAAGCTGATTCTCGAGATTACTATCTTCCATTCCGTCGACGCTTTTCTCGAGCGAGCGAAACTCCTTTCTCGACTGAAGCCTTGCGACATGAACAATAGGATCACCCGGTGAAACGGCAGGCATCGTCGTCATCCCCAGAATAATTCCCTCGAAGGGACTTAGAATTGTCTCTAACGTTCTACCGAGCAAGCCGGTATTGGTCGAAAGCGGCTGATCTTTCTTAACGGTCTCCCCCGGGGCGACATGAAACTGTAAAAAGCCACCAACTCCTGCTCGAACCCAACTGGAACGACTCACAATAATTTGATGGGGCGTCGGCTCCGCTTCTTCCGATTTCTTCACATCAATCATTCCCAATTTCGACATCACCTGCGTGATACCTCGAAGGGTCAGCTCTTGAACCGAAGGCTCGACCTTCCAGACTTCTCCCGCCTCAAGGATGACAGTAGGACATCCGGCCTTACAGGCTTCGCGCCTCAAGGATCCATCGGGCCCTTCGCTATCCACAATGATCTCGGCGCCAAAACTCTCAGCGAGCTTAACGCAGCCGGGATCTTCCATATCGGCTCTAACATTAGGAAAATTAGTTCGCCGCACCGCTGCGGTGTGCAGATCGAGCAGATAGTCACAACGACCAATCACTTCCTCTTGGATCAGATGAGCAAGGCGCCCCGTGAGACTACCTTTGCTACTTCCCGGGAAGGTACGATTTAAGTCACGGCGGTCAGGCGTGTAACGACTGTGACGCTCAAATCCCATCACGTTCACCACGGGAACGAGAATCAAAGCACCGCGCTTCAGTTTGAAAGGAGGATCCTGGATGAGGCGTCGGATCGCTCCCGTGCCATTAATCTCATCGCCGTGAACTGCCCCGGTAATTCCGAGGACAGGTCCTTCTTCCTTTCCACGCCAGACCATGAGCGGCATGCTCACGTCAATTCCCGTAAAGCTCTGACCTGCCGCTAGTCGCATACGCTTGCGACTGCCCGGCTTCACACGAGTCTTTCCCCACTCACCGATTGGTCGTTTTTCCCGCTTGGGGACTGGAGAATTACTCATGGGTTACTCCTTCAGTGACAGGTGTCTCCGGAAGTGAATCGAGCTTACTCTTACGGCGGGGACGACTCTTAACCATCTTCTTCATGTTCTCCACCTTACCGTAGCAAAGCAGAGTATCTCCCTCCTCCAATTCCCGTGACGACTTCGGATTAGAGATAACTGACTCGCCACGTCTGAGAGTCAAAACAACCACATCCTCATCTCGAAGACCTGTCTCATTGATAGTCTTACCCACCAATGCGCTACCGGTGGAAATCGTAATATCAGTGACCCCGTAGCCCCGGCTGACGGTAAGTCGCTGGCGCAAATCGATATCAGGCATATTCGCCTGATCGGAGATAAAATCGATGACTTCACCTGCAATATCGAGACCAGTTGCCCCTTCAATACCTTCGAGTCCGGGTGACGAGTTGATCTCCATTATCTGCGGACCGTCTTTGCCTTCCAGCATATCGACGCCACACACTTTTAATCCCATAATTTGGGCAGCGCGAACTGCCGCTTCCGCATAAGCGGGATCCAAATCAATCGCCGTAGCAATTCCGCCACGGTGAACATTACTGCGGAACTCCTGCCCCTGCGCGGTTCGGCGAATCGCTCCGACCACTCTATCATTAATGACGAAAGCTCTCACGTCTTTGCCCTTGCTCTCAGCCACAAATTTCTGAATCAAAACATTCTGGTTGGCACTGTGGAGTGTTTCGATAATCGCCTTCGCAATCTCAGGCTTATCAGCCAGAATCACTCCCACTCCCTGGGTTCCTTCAATCAGTTTAATAATCACAGGAGTTCCGCCCACCCGCTCGATAGCATCTTCCACATCGGCTTTGTTCGCGACGTAAGCCGTAATCGGAATTCCGATATTGTGACGGGAAAGAATCTGAAGACTCCTTAGCTTATCACGGGAGTTGCTGACACCGGCAGAGGTATTGGGAGTGTAGACATCCATCTGCTCGAACTGACGTAAAACGGTGGTTCCATAGCGTGTCACAGACGTTCCGATACGAGGTAAAACGGCATCAGGTTCCCTGATTGATTTGCCCTTGTAGTAGAGATCCGGATCGCCTTTATCCATCTCAATGGCGAAACGGAGTGGATCTCTCACCATCACTTTGTGGCCCCTCGTTTCGGCCGCTTCAACGAGTCGACGAGTGGAATAGCATTTCGGAGCCCGCGAAAGAATGGTCAGTTTCATATTGTTAAAAAAGAGAGAGGGTGAGGTGAATTCGGAAGAGTTCCTCGTCCGGCATTTACACGCCCGACCAGGGAGAAAAAGAAGATACCGAGATCCCATCCTATACCTCCATATCCCCCATAGCACTATAATTTGATCTCTCACGAAACATTACCCGCTTCGTCAAACTGAGGGATAAGATCAGCGAATCGACTCCGAAAATGCCTTAATCTTCCGGCTTAAAACCTCCGGCTGCTCTAAGAGGACACGGTGACCGCAGTTTTCGACTTTGAAATGCTCGAAGTTCTCAAAAATCCCGCTCATTTCTGAAGCGAGAGCAGTAAACTTCTCATCCTCCTCCCCCGTCACCCAAAGCACAGGGGCATGAAATTGACGCAAGCTCTTCCGCAAGTCCTCCTGTCGTCCGAGCGTCCACGTCTCGAAAGCGAGGGCAATGGAATCCCGTTTCGCCTCCAAATGCGATCTATCGTGAACCGAAGGAGAATCGGCGAGCACCATCTGCGAATCCCACTTCTCTAGGAACTCACCCCACGGTAAAGTTCGCGCCTGCTCCGCCCATATTTCATCCGACACCCGGCGTGCGAGCCTATCCTCGACACAACAGAGCCCCGGATGAGCTGATACAATCACCGCTCCGGACCAACGCTCAGGATGAATCGCCATCGCATATAGCGAAAGACGTCCTCCCAGCGAATACCCGGCCAGAACCGGCGACCCCATCCCCGACGTGAGTTCGGTCGCGAGCTCATGTGCAAATTCAAAATAGGACAGGGAGCTGTGCTCCCACAAATCAATCGCTCGAAGTCCCTCCAGCGCAAGCGCACCCCAATCCTGACAAGCCCCCAAATTCCCGTGTAATGCTGCGATCTCCATGTCTCAGCCCGGCTTGCGGGAATTCCAAAATGCTTTCGTCGCCTCGTTATTTAAAGTCACTTCAATGACAACGACATCGCTCTCCAAAACCGGAAAAGCTTCACCCGGTTGCCATGCCACGTAATCAAGATCCCACATCGCCGCCCACGAATCAAAGTGGCGCTCATGATGATTCTCGGTGTGAATCTTCTCGCCTGGAGCGAGGCCTGCCAGGGAAGGCAGTCTGGAAAAAATTCTCCCTCCCCCATTGTTTAGAATGACGATCCGCTTCTTTTCTCCGCTGCCCGACTGCAGTAGCGCCGGAGCATTCAGGTCGTAGAGAGCCGTTAGATCACCAAACAGTCCCCAACTCTCGTCACTCCCCTGAGAGATCCCAAAAAACGTCGCTAACTGCCCATCGATCCCATTCGCCCCTCGACTGGCAAAGCAATGTGGATGAGGCCTCTCAAAAGTCGCAGCCAGATTCCACTCTCGAATCGGCATGCTGTTCCCCAGAAAGACAAGGGCCTCCGACGGGATCACTTCTGAGAGCTTCCGGACGACAGCGGGTTCGGATAACGGATGCTCTGAGAAGGTGGGTGCACCTAACAGGGGTAAGCCTCCATTCCAACAGGGTTCGATCTCAGGTCCAACCTCAGGGAAGCACTCTTGAACGAGAAGAGCAGACTCCCTCGCGAGGCCACTGAAAGGTTGGCGCGAAATTGATAGAACAGTTAACGCTGTCAAGTTCTCCACGTCTCGCCAAAAACGGCAACTCGGGATGCCTCCGATTCGAATGACGACATCAGGATCAAGCGTCGCGAGATCAGATTCAGAGGCGATTCGAGTTTCTGCCAATGCAGGAGTTTCCCGCAGGCCGCTGGTGCCTTCCGCCCAAAACGGGATTTTACTGGCTGCCAAAAATCGAGTCACGTTTGATCGCCACGTCTCATCGAGACTTCCTAGCAGAACAAGCGGGCGTTGCGCGTTTTGACAAAATGCCGCGAGCAGCTTGGCTTCTGCCGAATTTTCCACTGCGCAATGGCCACCATTGGAGTCCGTGAAAGCCCCGTTCCAATTTTCGACGACATCTTCGGCACTAGGCTCGTCAAAACAGACATTAAGATGAAGCGGCGTTTTTCTATCCCAATCGGCAATACCCTTCAAATTCTCAACATCACTGACATCGAGGGCCGTTGGCGCATACGTTCCAAAGATACCAACCTGCTCTATCGCCTGCGGAGCTCCACTACCGCGGAAATGAGCGGGGCGATCGGCCGTGACTAACACAAGCGGGATGCCGGAATAAAAAGACTCGATCACCGCAGGAAGCAACTCAGCCACTGCGGTGCCCGAGGTCGTCATCACCGCGACAGGTTTGCTAGATCGCCGCGCCAATCCCATCGCAAAAAAGGCAGCAGTTCGTTCATCGAAATGAGACCACACTTCACAATCGTGTGACTGTGCGCTGCGCAGCAAGGAAGACACAAGTGGAGCATTTCTCGCGCCGGCACAGATCACGAATTCCTCGACGCCCAGCCCCACAAGATGCCCGAGTGTTTCAGCCGCGAGAATGGCGTTTCCTGTCATACTCCGAGAAGCGATTTTACAGAATTTCGCTTTAAGGCGAGCTCACGCCACTCGCGGTCAAAACGACTCCCTTCCACAAGCCCCACTCCACTTGGCAGGAAAACATCGCGACCATCCCAGGAGAGATTTCGAATCGCAACAAACACTTCAAAGGTTCCTTCATGAAGAACACCGAATGGCGCTCCAAAATTCCGGGGAACCCCAAGACGATTACGATAGCCAACGAGATCATCCAAAGCCCCTTTACCTCGAGGGCAAGCACCGAGAGCGGGGGTTGGATGCAGTTGCACCACGAGCGAATTTAAATCGGTCGCTTCGTCACTTAATCGCACCCGCAGCCGCGTCAAAAAATGCACGATCGATCCCAAGTCCATCAGGGTGCGCTCCTCTCGCTCAACTTCGCCTAGAGGCAAAAGTAAATCCTCAAGGTAATCAGCAACCAATTCGTGTTCCCGAATTTCTTTCGGGTCATTCGGAAAATCATCCACCTCGTGCTTAGGAGCGGTTCCCGCAAGAGCCATTGTCTCGAGAACACCATCGTGCACCGTGAACAGCTTTTCAGGCGTCGCCCCGACTAGACCAGTATCACCTTCGCGATAGCCATATCCGAGCAGATGGGAAGGAAGCGAGTTGATCGTCTTAACCAATGCCGCAGGCTCTCCTCGATGCAAAATTCCACGCTCCGTGAGAACAGGAACTGATTTCTTAAGCTCGCCTCCACGTATTTTTGCCAAAATCTCGTCAAATACAGACCTCACATCATCATCCCCAAGACCAGACCAGGCGATCTCGGGAAGCGGCGTTGCTCCGTTCTCCGGTAAGAGCCCTCGTAAATCAGAGGTTTCATAGACCGAGGCAGGAACTTTCCACGGTCTCGGATCGGAGAGATCAAAATGATTCCGGTAAAACGCGCTGCGACCATCCGCAGGTGGCTCAACCATTTCCTCAAACGGACCAATCCCACAGAGAAAACGCTGTGAAGCCAGTTTGATAAAGAAAAAATCGTCCATGTCATACCTCTGAGAGGAAGTGAATTCCTACCAAGGGATTACGTCTCACGCAACCCGAAGAGACGCGAAATAAAGGCTCAGACCGTCTAAGGCGGAACGCAATTCGTTCCGCCACTTTCGCGATGAGGAGCCCAAACGGAGCCCCCTACCCCTTCGGGAGAAGCCCTTCTTTGAGCGCCTTCGCAACCGCTCCCGTCATCGTATTGACGTGAAGCTTGCTATAGATGCCTCGAATGTGCTTATCAACGGTGTGAAAGCTGAGGTCAAGCTGGTCTGCAATCTCTTTCTTCGTGAGGCCTTCGACCATCTGCTCGAGCACTTCTTTCTCACGCTCGGTGAGACCGTAATCACGACTCTTAGGTGCCAGATCACTGAACATATCGAGAACGCGTCGAGCGATGAGCGCATTGATAGGCGCTCCACCTGCTTGAATCTCACGAATGGCATCAGGAATCTCGCCCATGCTGGAGGTTTTCAAAAGGTAGCCGGATGCACCGGCACAAATGGCATCAAAAACTTTCTCATTATCATCAAAGACAGAGAAAACGAGAATTTCGATATCAGGGAGGGCCGTTTTGATACGACGAATTCCTTCGATACCGCTCATCCCGGGAAGGCCAATATCGAAAAGCATCACATCAGGTCTTTCACCAGCGACGAGGCATTCGATCGCGTCTTCGCATCGCTCATACTGGTGAACGCACTTCATGTCCTTCTGGCGGTCCAGAACCCTGGCAACGGTTCGACGAAGGGTTTCATTGTCCTCGACTACCCAAACCTTGCTGGGAGCTTTCGGAGTTTCGACGGTTTCTTTTTCTTCACTCATCTTTCGTATCGCACAATGATTTCTCAATCAATGTGATCCCTCTGCTGTCTTTTGCACCTGAAAAATGAGCCATTTGAGGACGGATTTCAGGGAAGTTCCAAGGTAAGCTGAACCGAGGTTCCTTCATTCAAAGTGCTCCTGACCTTCAAATTACCGCCAATAGCCTGCGCTCTCATCCGGAGATTCCGGAGGCCATTGCCCTCTCTGAATTCTTTATCAAGATTATTAAATCCGTCGCCGTCATCTTCAATCAGAAGCTGAATCTTCCCCTTTCGGCAATCGATATCGATTTTCACATTCTCCGCATTAGCGTGACGGACAATATTGTTGAGGACCTCTTTGTAGATCAGGAAAATATCGCGTTTAAACTCGAGCGGAAGTCGATCCCCGTGAGCTTCACCATGCACCGTGAGAGTGTATTCATGCGCGCGGAGCAGCTTTGCCGCCGTTTCCCGAAAGCGAGTCAGCATCTGCTGCCAGGTCTCTTCGCCCGGCCGGATTAGCCAGACAATGTCTCGCATCGATTCGATCGTCTTATCGGCAGTAGATTTGATCTCGGTCAATTCTTCGACCACTAACTCGGGCTCGTCGACTTCCATTTTCCCGAGTTCAGCAAGGAGCGCAATACTGCTCAAATTACTGCCAATATCATCGTGAAGATCACTCGCGATACGCTGGCGAAGGTCCTCGAGGTCTTTGCGCCTTTGAACCCGTCCCCTCGAAAGCGCCACGAGAACAAACCCAATGATCGCCGCCATGCCCGCTCCAATCACAGAAACTCCTCTTGTCACGGTTTGATCCACTAAATTGAGACGCCTCTCCTCTTTCTCCAGCCAACGACCCACAAGAAGATTGCGCTTCGAAAGCCCTGAGAGCCACTCTTCGTAGGTAGTCAACTTGCGGCGACTTGAGTAGCTATCGACAAGAAACTGAGGGCTCCAGTCATCATTCACATAGGGATGCAACGCGGTAACCGGCTTTCCAAGAGCGACATTCACGGTGCCGGAATACACGATTACCTCAGCAAGATCGAAACTGATTCGGCCCGGCTTTTTCGGCCCCTGAACACTGATGCGAACGTAGCGCCCATACGCATCATTCACCGGCGTGATCAGAGGATTCTCACCAATCACACTGATCTGAGAAGGATTGTAGCGCCCCAACAGCTCCCCATTTCGCATGTCGGGGTGCTCAGACACCTCAATGCGCATGGGGTAGGGAAACCGAACCGTGGGATCGGGCACTTTCTCGGGGGCGTCCGCAAGAATAATCTCAATCTGATCAATCCTCATCGCCTCACCGAGATCAACCTGAACCCAGCTGGAAGTCGCAGGCTCGGTTGATCTTGCTCGAAAACCAAGGGTGGGACTCTCTTCGATCCCCTGCGGAATACCGAGCGTTGTAATCCCATCCGTAACAAAACGCTGTGACCAGCGATCCGACTGCTCCTCGGAATCCCGCGAACTCACCTTCTTTCCCACCGCAATATTCCGCCCCCCTTTGAGAACCATCACCTCGCTCAGAGCGAGTGCCGGTCGCCCCGTGAATGGTGACCGCCACAGGTCAAAAGCAGAAACTCGAATATATCGCCCCGAAGCGCCTGACACCTCGCGATAATAGGGCCAACGCCTCGCACCTGAAGTCGCATCACTACTACCTTCAGTCAGAATTTGAGCACTTTGAAACGAGGGATCATCTGAAATCTCCACCCGAAAACCTTTCGGGAAGCCATATCCGTAAATAGTTTCGCTGTCGACTTCAGCCGTCACAGGAAAGAGCGCCACAGCATCAGGAGAAACAGATTCCCCCATGTCGATTTGCACCCACTTCGGAGGATTGCTTTTGGAGCCAACATCATCATGGTATCCAAATCCAGTGACCCGCTGTGTCTCGCGAACCACCCGAGGCAAACTATCGAGCTGATCAATAATGTCGGCCTGAGCCTCCTCAAGGTCGCGGAGATTGCGATTAAACACCCTCGCGATCTTATCAGCGGTCGTCTGGCGGGGCGTCGTGACCGGGTCAATGAGATCGGGCAACAAAATTTCAGGCAGGTCACTTCCATCGGAAGCTTGAGCCCCGGTATCCTTAAAAGGCGACAGCTGCCCGAACACAGGTGAAGCCACAGCAGACACCAATCCGATGCCAGTGAGCACAGTCGCTTGCCGCCATAAAAAGACGCTCTTCAATTGCAGGGTGTTTGTCAGGGTCTTCACAGGAAAATGAGCAACAACGCGGGTCACCCTATCACACAAGAAGGTCATCGACGAGCCCAGTGCTGACTCCATTAAAAGTATCCTGCTCCAATCCCATCGCGAGACCGATAGTATGGAGTAGGTTCGAATGCGGGGTTCCTTTCTTCGAGGCGATATGCTGCCCCTGACGAAGAAGTCCCCCGCCCTGCCCGGCTACGACGAGAGGAAGGTCGTTTTTAATATGCCCGTTACCGTCTTTCATGCCGGAACCATAAAGAACGATGGAGTTCTCGAGAAGGTTGGAATCCCCTTCTTGAATCCCCTTCATTCGCTCCAGAAAATAAGCGAGTTGTGAAATATACCACTGGCTCACTTTGGTGTATTCAGCAACGGCGTCTGTCTTGTCTTTATGGTGAGACATTCCGTGGTGATCACTGGTGACGCCCTCAAGAAAAGAAAAATTCTGACGACTGAATCCATGGGCGGTCATGATGGTTCCCACACGTGTCGTATCCGTCCAAAAAGCGAGCACCATCATGTCCAGCATCAGCCGAAGGTGATCTTGCTTATTGTCAGGCAGAGCAGCGTCGGGACGCTTCATTAGCTCGGGTGCCCTCGTTGGAATCCATTCCGGCTCTGGAGGATTCAATGTTTTCTCCAGTCTCAACTCCACTTCGCGAACGGATTGCAGATACTCATCGAGCTTTGCCTGGTCTGCCGAGCCCGCGCGCTTACGCAGAGACTTGGCATCATCGAGAACGAGATCGAGAACACTGCTTCTTCGAGTGGCCTCTTTTCGTGCTTCAGGGCCAGTGCGATCGCGGAAGAGACGATCAAAAGCGACGCGAGGATTGATCTCTGGAGAAACCCGCGTGGTCTCATTGTTCCAGCAAACGGTGTTGGCATAGGCAATAGGCTCGCCGCTTGCGACGCCTTGACGAGGAGGCTCAGTTCCAAGAACGACGAAAGGAAGCGGAGTTCTCCCCCCCACCTGAGCAGCCACTTGCTGATCGAGAGAAATCCCATTCCGCTTGTGCGTGATCTGCTTCCCTGTAAGGAATGAACCGGTGAGCTGAACATGGCCTTTCCCCAAATTGTCCAACCCTGACAAAACGGAAACATCGCTGCGGAGCGATTCCAATGGACTGAGAATCGGCGAAAGCTCAAAGTCAGTTCCAGAACCTTTCACGTCCCAGGCTTTGGGGTAAACCCCATTGGGCTGGAACATGCAGCAAAGCCGCTGAGGAGCGCCCGAAGAAGAGGCTGACGTCGCGCCGCTCGCGTTCATCATCTCCAGATAAGGAATAGCCATGGTTGCTCCAAGCCCACGGAGAAGAGTCCTTCGGGATAAAGGTCGAGTGATCATACTATAGAGTTCAGGCGTTAAGGCTCGATTTCAAGCTCCGGACTGGGGTGCTGATGTTGGAAAGGGTAACTGCGAACAATGGCTTCGACCACGGCGCGTCCACGGTAGCCGGCAGTCTTCGCTTCTTGATTCAGTTGTTCAAGAACCGGAGCATCGTAATACTGTAATTCGCGTCCAAGGGCGTAGGCGAGCAACTTCTTCACGACTTCGGCGGCAAAGTCCTCGGCGCGTTTTTGCACAATGTAGTCGCGTAACCCGCCTACCCCGTCAAAGGTCGAGCCGTCAGGCAATTCACCGCTCGTATCAATGGCTTTCTTGGAATTGATCCGCCAGCGACCCAGCGCATCAAACCCTTCAAGCCCAAAACCGAGAGGATCGATTTTATCGTGGCAGATCGCGCAGTCCGCCCTGTCCCGGTGGATCTCCAACTCCTCTCGAAGCGTTTTACCCCGCTTACCCGCTTCACCGGGAAGCTCGCCTGCATCCGCCGGGGGTTCACCCGGTTCGTCGCCGAGAAGTCTCTCCATCACAAAAACACCACGTAGCACCGGACTCGTTCTCACAGGCGTTGAGGTTGCCGTCAGGATGCCCGCCATTCCAAGAAGGCCGCCTCGACGCTGATACGCGTCATCATTCAGCGAAACCAGCTGCATCGCATCCCCTTCGATATCCGCTATTCCGTAGTGACGTGCGAGGCGGGCATTAAGATAGGTTTCCCTGGCATTCACAAAATCGAGAAGGCTTCGATTCTCGCGAAAAACACGGGCAAAGAGCATCTCAGGCTCTGCCTTCATCACTTTCGCGAGGTCCATATCGAACTCAGGGAAAAGAACACCATCCGGAACGACACTTTCACCGAGCGCCTCGTATCCCAACCACTGAGCCGGGAAAGTCTCAAAAAAAGCTGCCGCTTTCGGATCGTTAAGCATCCGTTCTATATGGGCGCTGACTGCTCGCGGTTCACTGAGTGCTCCTGAATCGGCAGCCTCTCGAAGCACCTCGTCCGGACTGGATTGCCAGAGAAAATACGAAAGTCTCGATGCCAACTGATAGCTATTTAGCGCCGCCGTTCTCTTTGATGCCTGTGAAGGCAGCTCCTCCGAGCGGAAAAGAAAACGAGGGGAAACGAGAACCGCTGAAACCGTCTGCATTGCCGCGGAATCGTGCGCCTCGCCACTTGCCAATACCGAATCATAAAAATCAGCATACTTTTTCAAAGTGACTTGATCAACGGGCTCGCGAAATGCCAGATTCACGAAAGACTCGAACCACGGATTCCACGCTTTTCCATCAAAGATCGCCGCCGTCGCCGCCTTTGCCCGTCCGACGTCCGGGCCGAGTTTTCCACCCGGCGTGATCGGTCCCTCTATTTTGATCCAGTCGATTCCCACAAACCCGAGTTGGGGAATAGCATCACTCCCGAAGGCATCGAGGCGTCTTCGATCGGCAAACTCCTCTGGATTCATTTCCGCAAAGCGCTTATCAAACTCCCCAGGCGTGATACCGAGGGCCTCCGCCGCATCGAGGCGCATCTGCCCAATTGGCTTGAGCCGGTCCGCCGCGTATTTCTTAAAACGCTCGTGCTCACGGGGATTTCCCTTTTCGCCATGAAGGCGAAGCCATTCATACGCGCGCTGCACATTTCTGTGATTTCGGTTAAACAAAGCGACTTTCGCTTTCGCCACCTCTGATTCATCCCCCACGAGTCGATACTCGGGCGAGTTTACCGCGGCGCCCGAAGTCACCAGTTCAGGAGCATTCTCCGGCGGAGTGGTATATTTAGGTTTCTTGCCCGGCTTCTTAAGCTCTCTCGGAGGAAGCTTCACGTTCATCGTGATCTGGTGCGTTCCCGGAGAAACAAACCCCATCGTCGAAGCCTCGCTCATCGTCCTGCCCGGCAGTCGAATCTCCCCGATGAGGGCATTATCAATCCTCAAGAGCGTGTCAGCAGGCCCGTCCTCGGTGCTGCGCCCGCGGATCGTAAATCGATAGAATCCATGAGCAGGAAACTCAAAACTGTCATAAATAGTCTTCTGCCCGGAGGTGAGCGAAAAGCCTTCGCTTCCATCCGCAAATTTATCGACACGACTGCGACTCTCGGTCATGAACATCGCTTCGGCCTCGCGCTCAATCGTCATCGCTTCTATCTGAAGCGAGCGAAGCGCGTCGAGAGTCAACTCAGCAGCCTGCAGGTATTTCTCCAGATCAGAAGACGAGACAAAGAGGTTGTCCCTATCATTTGTAAAACCCGTTTGCCCCTCGCCATCGGCCGTAAAATTTTTACCGGGCTCAATATCGAGTCCAAACAGATCGCGGATCGTGTGGTTGTATTCTGCTTTGGTCAGGCGGGGCAAAGTCACATGGCCCGGGTGCTTCTGCGTCTCCCAGTCGATCGAATTAACCGCTTTTTCAATAAACTCTGCTGCCGCTGCATACTCTTCGTTCGAAGGCAGCGGCTTTTTAGGGGGCATCTCTTCCGTTTCGAGCTGTTCCAGAACGGACAACCAAAGCTTCCGATCTTTCGCAAAATTAGCGCGTTCCATATACTCATCGAGGCGAAGATCTCCCTTCTGAGTCTCTTCGTCATGGCACTTGTAACAGTAGTCTGAAAAAAACGTTTCAAGCGCTGAGGTGTCTGCGGCACGCAGACCAGCAAGAGAAACCAGAAACAACAAGTAGACTGAAAGGAAAATCTTCACGGCGAAAGAGGTAAGGAACTTTTAATCAAGAGGAATTGACGCATACACGGATTTCAGATACAACCGGAAAGGTAGTGTCGTTTCAATGACTGCAAACGTGCTACTGAATAAACTCAAACCCATAAAAATATATTATGTTATTATTAATTGGAGGACTACTCGCAACGATAGGTGGCATAGCCTTTTTGGTATTTTGGATCATGGCAATCGTCAAGGCATTCAAATCCGATGAAACGCTTTGGGGTGTGCTCTCCATTTTCATTCCTCCTCTCGCGATTATCTTCGCCTTCATCAAGGGCCACAAGAGCCTTGGAATCAAGCTGGTCATCACGTTTGTGGTTATCCTGATCGGATACGGCCTAGTTATTGCAGGAGCAGTAGCCCAAATTGACCCAGCTCAAATGCAGGAAATGCAGGAGGAAATCCAAAAGCAGATCGAAGCTCAACAGCAACTGCAACAGCCGCAGGGACAATAGTCCTCTCGCTAATTCACCGTCTTAAGAAAGACGACTCGGGAACGAGTCGTCTTTTTTTTAGGCAAAAACGGAACGTGCTGCCTCAACATCGAGACTGATCTGCGTTTTCAGTGCTTCGATCCCATCGAATTTTTCCTCACCTCGAAGGAATTTCACGAAAGTTACTTCCAACTCCTCCCCGTAAATATCCGAAGACATATCAAAGAGGTGCACTTCCAAAACACGTTTCACGTCCCCACCTTCCACCGTGGGGCGATAGCCGAGATTCGCGACCCCATTCCAACCATCGCCCTGACCAACGACTGATACCGCATAAACGCCCGTGGGGGGTAACTGCTCGCTGTGCACCGTCAAATTCGCGGTCGGGAATCCAATGGTGCGTCCGATCTGGCGACCTTTAATCACCGTTCCGAGAACCGTGTAGTCCCGCCCAAGCAATTGCTTTGCGACATCAAAGTCCCCCGCGCCGACCGCCTCACGAACGCGCGTGCTGCTTACCCGGTCACCCAGAACCTCAACCGTTGGAACCCCGGTAACCGCAAAACCAAACTCCTCGCCCATGCGACGGAGCAAATCGATATTGCCGGATCGGCCTTTTCCGAACTGCCAGTCTTCTCCCACACAAATACGTCCGATTCCCTCTTCAGGTGCCGCCTCTAACACCCCCTGAATAAACGCCTCTCCGGTCTGTGCCGCAAATTCCTCATCGAAGTGAACGACCAGGACATTCGTAATTCCATGATTGCGACCGAGCATCTCAATCTGATGCCTCGTCGATGTCAGCAGTCGGGGGGCATTGGACGGAGCCAACACTTGCACCGGATGCGGGTCGAAAGTAACCACCACTGCCGTGCCACCCTGTTCACGAGCCGAAACACTAGCCGCGTCGATCACTTCAGCGTGACCAAGATGCAAACCATCAAAAACCCCTACCGCCAGGTGCAACGGTCCCGGGACCCGCCCGAGATCTGCCACCTGGTGAAGAACATTCATATCAATCAAGCCCCGCGAAGTCTTGATACTTCAGGGAGAGTCAGCATTTTTGAAACGATATCATCCCTATCACCATGCTTGAGTTCGTCGAAGGTGACTGAGCGTTCGAGATCGAATCTTCCAGAGTGAGTCCGCCGCAATGACTTGAGGTGGGCTCCACATCCGAGATCCTGACCGATATCGTGTGCATAGGTCCTCACATAGAATCCTTTGCTGCACTTCACCGTGAAATCCACAACCGGCACACTGATGCCATCAATCGTATATTTAAAAACGTGAACAAACCTGGGATCACGCTTTACCACTTTTCCCTGCCGCGCCAATTTGTAGAGTGGCACGCCATCTTTTTTGATCGCCGAAACCATGGGAGGAATTTGATAAAAATCGCCTTTGTACTTGTCAAAAGCAGTCGTGATTTCCTCGTCGGAAAAAGCAGGGACTTCCTTTTCTTCCTCCACTTCACCCTCCGCATCCTGAGTATTGGTCGTTTTTCCCAACTCAAGCGATCCGGTGTAGACCTTATCTTCTGCCATCAATAAATCCTGAATCTTGGTAGCTTTTCCAATAACGAGGATGAGCAACCCCGTCGCCATGGGATCCAAAGTCCCACAGTGACCGATTTTTTTGGTATTCAGCGTCCGGCGAGCAACCGCGACAACGTCATGAGAGGTCATGTCCTGGCCCTTATCGACCAACAATACACCTGTGATAGGTTCAGAATTCATAAGAAAAAATCCGGCGCAAAATGAAACAGGCCGGAAACGCCGAAAATATCGCGGTCAATGAGAAATGAAACCGTTATTTTCAGACAAGCACGCGACAAAGCAGGCCGACACGCGAAAACGATATTCAAAACAGATTTAAACCTACCCTGAGACGTCGTAACAGATCAACCGTGATCCCATCTCATTCTGATTAATGAACAATTTGCCATCGCTGACCACGGGCGGTGCCCATGTCTCAGGCGCATAAAAAAGACGGGCCTTGGAACGAATTTCATAGCCACCCGGACCGAGGTCCATTCTCAGGAGCGCCCCGTTTTCTGTGAGGCAAAGAAATCCGCCGTCAATGTAGATCAAATGAGCGTGTCCCAAACTGATCGGAATCGGACGGTCTTTCCACTGAATCGTTGTTTTATAAAATATCTCATTCCACAGCATACGCCCTGAATTCGCGTCAAAAGCCAGCATGAGTCCACCATTCCCACCAAATCCGTAAAGATAGCCGTCATGATAAATAGGAGTCTGAAACTGACATCCAAACTCAGGAGAGTCCCACACCACGCGTGGCTGGAAGTTAGAATCGAACTCAAGCATAACACCACCGAGCCCGTAATCCTCTGTGATGAATACCCGGTTCGGTCCACATGGCACAGGAGTCGCGCCGTTCACACTCGCAAAGTTGTCGGAGCGCCACGAAAACGAGCTATCAATATTGCCGTCCTTAGGATTGATACAAAGAAGCCCCCCGTGAGGCGGTTTTACCATTCCCCCGGCAAAGACGAAAAGACGCTCCTCACCATTCACCATACCAACGACAGGCGAAGCATAACTGCCATTCCACTCATGAGCACTTTGCCAGATCACTTCGCCGTCGGCTTTGTTAAAGGCAACGACACAGGCCCCTTTCGCCCCCACCTGAACGATCAATTTCTCGCCGTGAACGAGTGGACTCGAACCATAGCCAAAGAAAAACGGTGAAGGACCGAAGTCAGCATCAAGGTTTTTCTGCCAGACGACCTCACCGGTCTCCAACTTCAGACAAATCAAATCGCCATCATTTCCCAGCGAATAGACCAAACCAGTTGAAGGGTCAATGACAGGACTGGAACGCGGTGCATCAACAATCCCATAACTCTGGGCGACATCGACGCCATAGCGGTACTTCCAGATGTCTTTTCCTGAATCGGCGTTGAGACAGCGAATCTCCTCTTCTTTTTCCACCTGATGGATGAAGACTAATTTACCTCCTGCCACGACCACTCCGGAATGCCCTCGTCCTCGCTCGACTTCCCACTTTACAGGAGGGCCCGCTTCATCAAACACGAGATTGAGCCCCGTTTCGTTGCTATGAAAGTTGTGCTGCGCCCCCAGGAAATGAGGCCAGTCCTCAGCGAGAACAGCTGAAGAACTGACGATGACAAAACAAAAAAGGACGTGCTTGAGAACGTTCATTCCGAACGATAAGCCCTTTTTGAAGTTCGGAGTCAGTTTTTCGTGGAAAAATGAGCCGTTCACTGTCTTCGTAGCAGCATGAATAATAGGGTCAACCTCGCTGGCAAGCGCGCCATCATCACCGGTGCATCGAGCGGCATTGGATTCGCCATTGCCAAAGAACTCGCACGCAACGGAGTTTCCGTGGCACTCCTCGCCCGCAGAGAACGAAAACTGGAAGAAAATGTCCGCGAAATTGTCTCGAATGGCGGCGTCGCCGACTTCGTCACCGTCGATCTTTGCGATGAAGAAGCCAACTGCGCCGCCATCGCCGCCGCCGCTTCCAAACTGGATGGCCTCGATATCCTTATCAATGCTGCCGGAATGGCGAAACAGGCTAATCTCAGTGATGGTGACTACGAGGACTGGAAAGCGATGCTCAACCTCAACGTCATCGCTCTCGCCGTCGCGACTCGGGAAGCGCTTCCCTACTTCCCCAAAGATGGCGGACACATCGTCAATATTAGCAGCATGTCAGGGCACCGGGTTCCCGGGAAAGGTGGCTTTTACTCAGCAACAAAATTTGCCGTGCGTGCCATGACTGAAGGGCTCAGGCAGGAACTACGGGAAGCCGATAACCCAACCCGAGTCAGTAGTATCTCTCCCGGTTTCGTAAACACTGAATTACTCGATCACTACTTCGGAGGAGAAAGCTCAGCCTACGAAAGGATCGGCCACCCCATTCTTCAACCCGAGGAAATCGCCGACCTCGTGCTTCACCAGCTCACAATGCCAAAGTCTGCCGAGGTCACTGACATCCTTGTCAGGCCGACGGCACAGAGGACATAGATTTTACCCCATGAGGTGCTGAGTGGCGTCTTCGCCAAGAGGACGGCAGGATCGAAACCCATCTCCGCTGGTGGCGAGATCAGCGAGAAACTCTTTCCGTTCCAGATCTGTCTCAAAGTCGATTCCAATTAAGGCACGCCCGACCCGTTCGCCGGAATACACGTAATTGAAGTAGCAAAAGCTGCCGCGTCCCCGAATCGTCTCCGTGAGGTATGACCGCAGCGCACCGGGACGCTCATAAAACTCGAGATCCAGAAAGAGCGGAGCGGTTAGCAAATCCGAGCGCAAGGGAACGAGGCGATAACGCACTTCGTCGCTCTCCCCCAACTCCTCGAAAGCATACCCCTTGTCTCGAAGCGCATTGCGGACTTTTTCCAGTTTCAGCTCCGTGCCGGTAATACTGAACAACGGTCGCGCGAGATCGCCGTTGTTCTTCCCATATTGAAAAGCCCGAATCCCGACACCATCGAAGGCGTCGTTGAGAAGTGTTAGCATAGAGCCACTCCGCTCCGGAATTTCAATACGAAAGTAGCTGCGAATCTGATCTCCTTCCCCGACCTCACCCGCGATTGTAGCGAGTCGATTAAAGTCGATATTGGCCCCGCAGAGAACCACGAGAACTCGTTTGGCTTTTAACTTTGCCCGCTGCTGCCAGGCACCCGCAAGCCCCATCGCGCCGGAAGGCTCAGACAAACAGCGAAGCCTGTCCCAGTATAGCCGGATCGCTTCAGAAACCTCGTGATTTGACACTGTGACAAATTCATCAATCAGATCTTTGCAGATCTCAAAGGGAAGCTCCCCCGCCTTTCGAACGGCTGTCCCATCACAAAAAATATCGAGTTCAGGAAGACGCACCGGCTCTCCCGCCGCGACCGCCGCTTTCATCGATGCCTGACCAGTCCCCTCGACTCCCACGATATGGATGTCAGGATAGTAGGTCTTGAGCCAAGCCGCAACACCGGCAGCCATTCCACCTCCGCCGATTTGAAGATAGGCGACATCAAAAGGCCCCTCGCCTGACATCACGACCTCATCAGCCAACGTCGCCTGACCTGCCATAACCTGCAGGTCATCGTAGGCATGAACATACAAAAGCTCCTCTGCTTCAGACTTGGCGAGAGCCGCGGTGCAGGCATCATCGTATGAGTCGCCATGAAGCACTATCGTCACCCGGCTACCTCCAAGTTTACTAACCGCGCGCTGCTTTACCAGTGGAGTCGTCTGAGGCATGTAGATCGTCGCATCAACGCCAAGAGCATCCGCCGCCAGCGCAACGCCCTGAGCGTGATTGCCCGCTGAAGCGGTGATCACCCCGCGCTTTTTCTCATCCTCACTCAGCACCGCCATCCGGTTGTAGGCGCCTCGCCATTTGTAGGCTTTGATCGGAGAAATATCCTCACGCTTCACAAAGACCTCAGCCTCACCGATGCCGTCAATCCGCTCGAGTGGTGTAGGCGAGGCAATGCGGTAAACCCGCTCCCGGGCG
The DNA here is from genome assembly GCA_028047635.1 of Verrucomicrobiales bacterium. GTDB lineage: Bacteria > Verrucomicrobiota > Verrucomicrobiia > Verrucomicrobiales > DEV007 > Arctic95D-9. The sequence continues at coordinate 66,825 of JAOFXR010000005.1, read as the reverse complement.
AAAAGAATTCCCTGCCGTAACCGGCGGAGAAGCGAAAGATCCTGATCTGAGTCAAACATGCTAGTGAAAGTGCAAAACAGTAGCCCCATTGGCCGCCTTTTTAAACCCTCAAGCACCCCGCAAAACGATGAGCTGATTCTCAATCATCAGTGACTAAGATGGTGCCCAATCATGCCGAGCAGAAATCCCGCAACAGCACCAAGAGACGGAGCCCAACGTTTTTCTAATTTTGCCTGGGGAGCAATGTCCTGAAAAATGATATATAAGATTCCCCCGGCAGCAAACAGCATGATTCCAGAAACCGTAAACGGCTGATCAGCCAAACAGTAAAATCCGACTAATCCGGCAACAGGTCCCATCAACGACATCCCAAAAAACGCCAAAATGATCGTTCGGCTCGTATGAGTCCCGGCCTCTTTCAGCTCACGAAACGAATTGAACCCTTCCGGAAGATTCTGAAGCGCCATGAGTCCTGCCAAAAGTATCGCGCTCGAACTTCCCAATGCAATCGCAGCCCCCAGCGCCAGCGCTTCAGGAATAAAGTCAGATAACATTGCCACCAACTGACTCACACTGCCCTTCAATCGAGAGAGAAACTCATCGAGCGCCATAAAGGCAATTCCACCGGCGAAAAAAAAGAACGCCATCCACTCAGTCGTGAGATCCTCGCTGCCTTCGGGCACAAGAACGAGTGCCACCGCCGAAAGCAGAGCTCCACCGCCAAAAGCAATCACACCATGTCTGAGTTCATTCTCAAGCCAGTAGGGGCGAATATTTTCCGCTGCCGCTATCGCTGCCCCGACCGGCATCGAGACGCCCGCAAGGAGTGTTAAGAGGACAAGCTGTGTGACATCGGTCATTTTATCACTATGCCAATTTCACCGCTTTCGTTGCTCCAAAAATCGGCATCCAGCCCTGCAGGCGTGTCGACTCATCATCCCAGTCGTCCTCGTAAAATCCCGAGATGGCGAAACCCGCATCGCATTGGCCACCGAGTTGCGCCTCCCAGCTGTGACTATATTCGACACTGACCTGTGCTTCGAGATGGTCTTCGAGATCAGGTTCATCGAGCTGTTCGATGTCAGCGTAGGGCAATCGATACCTCACGAGCAGCTCCCCCGTCTCCTCAAGTGCTTGGTGATCGAACAAGTAGAAGGCCGGATTCATGAACCCGCAGAGTAGCGCTCCCCCCGGCTTGAGAACGCGATGAGACTCTTTCCAAATCGGCTCTAGCTTTTCAGCAAAGACATTGGAAACAGGATTAAAAATGAGATCAAACGCTCCCTCTTCAAACCCTGACAAATCAGCCATATCGCCCTGCATTGAACGAATCTTCAACCCATGCTTTCCGCAAGTTTCGAGATCTTTGGCTAGCTGAATGTCGGAGGCATCAAACGAAGTCACTTCCGCCCCCGCTGCCGCAAACACCGGCACCTGCTGTCCACCACCGCTCGCGAGCGCTAAAATCTTAACGCCGCTCAGATCAGGACAAGACGGGAACCACGACTCGGGCACTGCTTTATTCGGCGTGAGAATGACTTCCCATTTCCCAGCCTTGGCTCTTTCGATGACCGCATCAGGATAAGGAGTGCTCCAGCGACAGCCCTCTTCCGCCTGGAGGTTCCAGGCGTTGCGATTGTATTCGAGAATGTTCATCTAAGATCTATTCGAGAGATTGATTCTCGGTGCTATCAAGTCGAAATCGAATCTTTTTCGAATGCAGATATCTCACCGTCAGCTCGTAAGATTCGGCGAGCGCATCTGTCTCGTAGGCCATTCGATCGACGTCATTTCCGCCATGATAAACACCGCCGCCCCAGGGATTCACAATCGAGTCTTCGAGATGGGAATTCTCATGCAGGAAAGCCACCAACTCGCCTCCTTTCATGGCACGCTTTGGGTAGATCTCCTCCTGCACATGATAGCGCTGAAGCCCTTCCTGAACGAGCAAGAGCACTTCTTTGATACGTCGTTCACGACGCGCTTCACCCATCGGATCGATAAGCATCGCCACCGCGATCCCCGCCAAACACAAGAGACCTACTATCCGGACCACAATTGATTTCGCACTTTTCATCCGAGGAATCGATCAAGCGGGGTGAAATAAAGAACCAATGCGAGCGTGAGCAATCCAAGCCCGATCCAATCGCGATCCGAAAATTTATCTTTACCGGATCGCTTCCGAACAAACTCCAAAAGCCAACCGGTCGGACAGCCAAACTTGCAATATGCCATCGGGAAAAACAACGAAATCAAAAGCCCCACCACCGCGACTGACAAGGTAGCCCCTCCTGCTGATCTAAAAATGTAGGCATCGAACGGCTCAATTCCCGCCAGATCAAAATCGAGCTGCAAAAAGGATACGGTTACGACAATGGTCAACAACATCACCGGACCGAATCGGCCGATCCATTTTCCGTCGCCCGGGAGAGGTCGCTTCCACTTGGCGGGGATCACCTTCATGAACCAGCGCTGCAAATTCCCATGCGGACAAATGAACTGGCAGTAGAGCGGCTGAGCGGTAAACCACGGAACCATAAATGCGGCAAAAACTAAGATCACCAGTCCAGGCGTGGCTGCCCATGGAATTTGACTTTCGGCCCATCCCGCAAGCAATGACTGAGCTATCAGGTCCCCCATCCAAAACCCCAATCCCAAAATCGTGGCAACCGAATACAAAGGGCGCCACTTCTGAAGGGCCTTCTGCTTCTTAAACGCAAAGAGCAGCCCACCGGCAAGAAAGCCGCACAGCAGCCAATCCCGCCAGCCGAAGTGCCAGGGCTCTCCTGCTGCGCCTTCTGAACGAGTCATCGCAATTCGATGATTCACACTGTAGGCCACCGCTTCACTTGTCCTCGACGCGCCTGAAACGGCGTAAATTTGAGCGTCATTCAAATCGGTGATCTCTGCAATCTCGTCCCAGCTACGACCATTCCACGACTCCATGAACAGAAATTCGAACTTCACATCTTCGACATGACTCGGCGTATCGTAACTGTGTCGAAGCGCTATCCCGACGCCCTTGTCATCCGCATCAAAAACGGCGAGAACATCCGTCGGCCCCGAATATCCCACAATCTTTCGACAGTGAGGCATCGTTCGCACCGCGTAGCCAATTTCCTCGCGCTCCTTATTCAGAACCATGAGTCCTTTTCGCGGCCCGCTATCAATCTGCAGTCGGTGAGCCTCCGGCAAAAGGACACGCACCTCGGAAACGGTAATCGGCCAGCCACCCTGAACACGAATTCTATCGTGGTGGCTGCGGACCAACCACGCAATCGCCAGCAAAATCGCGAAGCGGTAAAACTGAAGAAGCGCTGTCTTGATTTTCATCTCGAACAACGCTTCCTATCCGCTGCCTGAGGCAGGGTTCTATTCAATTGATCCGCTGAAAAACTAGATCGCAACCGGCTTTCCTGATTTAGCCGATTCGTAAACCGCATCGATAATCTGCATGAGAGCGAGCCCCTGCTCAGCATTATTGAGAGGCTCAGCCGTGCCATTGATTGCATCAATGAAATTAGCGGCAGAATTGATCCGCCCCATGTCTTCGCACTCTTCCACTTCGATAGTGTGATCGACGGACTTGCCATCCTCTTGAACGTAAAGTTCACAGGTGTCGATTGCCGTTGCATCATCTCCATCAGAGCCGAAAAGACGCTCCACTTTTCCACCGGCAGTGACGCCCTGGAAAACGACAGAAACTTCCTCGCACTTCACCATCTCAGCCCATGACATCTGAAAACTCAGAACCTGCCCGGTCTCAAAGGTAACGAAACCGTGAGCCGCTGATTCCACGTCAGTCACGCCACCTTCGCGGTCAGGGATTCCCCATGGCCCTTTGAAGTCTTTATTAGTGATATGATCATCGAAAATGTTTCCTACGACGTGCGCAGGCTTCGGATTCCCCATGAAATACATCGCAAGGTCGAGCATGTGCAACAAATCGATCACAGGGCCTCCACCGGAAAGCGCCTTGGTCGTGAACCAGCCACCGAAGCCGGGAATACCGGTGCGGCGAGCCCACTTCGCTTGCGCGGAATTGATCGTGCCAACCTTGCCGTCATTGATCGCCTTCATCATCTCACGTGACTCAGGTCTCGCGCGATTGTTGAAGTTGAACATGAGCATTTTGCCCGATGCATCACGAGCCGCAATCATCTCCTCTACCTGAGGGGCAGAGATCGCGGGGGGCTTTTCGCAGAAGACATGCTTTCCAGCCTTAAGCGCTTCAATCGCCAGAGGCGCGTGAAACTTATTGGGAACAATGATGGAAACCGCATCAATATCCGAAGCGAGCATCTCTGCCACATCTCCATAAACATTAGCGATATTCTGACCGTCGGCGAAAGCCTTGGCGGCTTCCACATTTACATCAGCCATCGCGACGACTTCCGCCCCCGCTTTTCTAAATCCATCGATGTGGTAGTTGGCCATTCCGCCAGCCCCAATCACGCCTACTTTGATCGCCATAATCTAATCGTTAACAAGGTTCAGTGTATAACTCGGAAACCGGATTACTCCTTCCCTTTACCTTTGCCCTTACTGTCACCAGCAGGTGTCGCAGCAGGCACCGCGGCAGGAGCAGCAGGCGCTACCACTTTCATTCCAGCTTCCATCGCAAGTTTCGCGGTGTCAGCAGTGATGTCGACCGAAGGGTCGTAGGCAAAAACCGGAGGAGTCACTTTCATCATGACGACATGGAGATTTTTCGCTCTTGCAGCATCGAGAGCAATCGGCTCAAGCTTGATGCGAAACTCATTGATGAGGCGAACGCGCTCGTTGGCAAGTGTCTGCTGGGCCTGGGTTTTGAGGCGATTAAATTCTGAGTTGAGCTGCTGATTCGTTGCGAGAATCTGGCGGCGCTGCTCTTCAGTCGGGTTCTGACCAGCGGCTTGCTCTACCCCCGCCATCTGATTCTGCAGATTGCTCTGCGTCTTCTGCAATTCACCGTTCAAGGTATTCTGCATAGTAAGAAGGTCGACACGGACCTTCTCTTCCACGCCCAGTTGGCGAGCCACTTCATCAATATCAAGGATAGCGACGCCACCTGAATCAGCGTTAGTGATGAGTGCGAATGCGAAGGTTGCGAGGGTTGCCAAAAACAATTTTTTCATAGTCATAAATCTCGATTTTCGAGGAGTTGAAGATCCTAGACCAGAATACCGCAGAAAGTCCAGAGTTTTTAGGCGTGTGGCGGTATTCTGCTAATCCTATTCGGGGGGCATAACCAGTATCTCTGCCACGTCCAATCAGGGAGAATCAGAGCACCCGTCTACCATGCCCCTTTCGCCGCGCCTCAAATCGCGCCCCCCTATGAAACCCAACGCATCTGCCTCCTGCCTGATCATCTCACCCTTCGATGAAGCCTCGATCACTTAGGGTGCTGCCGATTGCCTTGCAAAGCTCGGAAGCAAGCCGGACCTCTTCGTTGCCGCGGTCAGCTCTGACTATGGAAGCCATCTGGGGGACCTAATCGAGCTGCTCCAAATCTACGGCAATGCCTCCCACATCGTTGGAGGAAGCGCGAACGGACAGTTCGGGGTTGGCCGAACCGCAGAAAATGTGAGCGCCATTTCACTTCTCTTTTTATCACTCCCGAGAACAGAAATTACGATCGAATTGGTGATAAAGCGATGAAACTGGAACGCGAAAAAAGAACCGGTATCATTATCATCACACACCTTCTTCCTCCCAATCTCGACGAAGACAGAGTCCTGTCGCTTGCGACGCAGTGAGCGGCTACGAACATGCGCCAACGATTGATCTGGTCATCCCGCGCTGAAAGCGGAGGATGAGTCAGCTATGACGACTCCATCATCACCTACCCCACCCTCTCGTCGCCGTTTCCTCGCCGCAGCGGGTGGCACGAGCAGTCTACTGTTCCCCGGAATCAACGCCATTGGCGCAGCCAAAGAGGGAGTCAGTGAAACAGACCATTTCTGGTATAAAACGGCCCCCGCTGATGGTCCTTACATCGATACCCAACGGGGTAGCAAGGCCTTTGGTTTTCGTGACGGAAAGATATTCATGTCAGAAGACAACGGATCAAGCTGGCCACACGAGAACATCCTCGCCGATGCTGAAAACATCATGTTCAGCTGCTTTCTCGAAAACGGGAACCTGGTCTTCGCGACGCTCAACAAAATTTTCCTGAGCAAAGACAATCTCAAGACCTACGAAGAAATCAGCGTAAAAGATCGTGACGGAAGCGACTACAGTCGACACACCTCGCTTGATCCCGAAAAACCAGGCTCCTACTTCTACTCGCTCGATGGCATCCACACTCATCAAGTCGAAGGAAGCGAGATGATGATCTGGGGGAATTATTGCAACGTTAGAAAAGGTGCCGTGCCGGTGAACATTTTCTACTCAGCCGATCAGGGTGAGACGATCAAGATCGCATACTCGTTCGGGCAAAACTCCGCCTTTCAGCAAAAAGGAACCGATCCCGCAGACTACCTCGGTGATCCTGACAATCCTCTCGTGTGCCGGCACATTCACTCGGTCACCTACAACGCGGCGGAAAATGCGTTTTACGCCTGCTCCGGCGACATCGACCGTGACAACGGTCATGGAAAAGAGGTTCATTGGTTGCGCGGCACCTACGAGAAAGAAGCAGACAGATGGGACTGGAAGGTAATCGTATCGGCTGATGCCAATTCACGCTTCAAGACAGGCGGGATGAATTTCGTCGACAATGAAATCTACTGGGTAGCTGATGCCAACGGCCCGAAAACGATTCGCGAAACCTATGATCGCGGTGTTTTTAAATGCGCTCCCAAAGACATTCCAAATAAGGAAAAACACATCATGATTTTTCCCGCGAAATATGAAATTGCAGTGATGACGATCGAGGACGAGCACATCGTGATTCCTGAATACGGAAATGCCAACCCCTGCGACTGCGGGATTCTCTACTCTCCTGACCTCGGCAAGACGTGGGGACAATACGACCTCAAAGAATTTGGAGATCGCTCCGGCGTTCGAGTCAATCACAGGAACTCAGAGGGCTGGTTCCGCATGTGCCTGCGGGAGAAATGGATGAACAGGGCCGAAGTGCTTTTCATCAAGCCGAAACCTACCGCATAATGAGCCCCAAACGCCCCCTCTTTTTTTTACTGATTGGCTCCTTTAATTTCGTAGTTGCCGAGCCTAAGCCGGTCACGCTTGCGACAGTCCCTGACGAACTGGTAAAAATTTCAGACGACGAGCCACTCGCAGAAGCATTCTCGGAGGAAGCGGCAGCGCGCTATCTAGATCAGGCTTCACTGACCTGGCAGAAAAAGAAGAAGTGCGTCACCTGCCACACGAACATGGCATACATGATGGCACGGCCCGCCCTCGGAGAGGCCGTGCAGGATTCAGGAGAAGTGCGCGAGTTCTTCGAGAATTATCGGACCGATCGCTGGAAGGATAAGCCGCTCAATGAAGGGCAGGGATTTTGGACCATTGTGCTCGCAACAGGTTTGACCTTCAACGATCTCCAGGACACCGGTGAACTTAGCGACAAAGGCCGCGCGGCCCTTGATTTGATGTGGAAAACCCAGCGTGAAGACGGTGGATGGCGCTGGCCTGACTGCGATTACGCGCCCATGGAAATTGACGAGCACTACGGAGTGACACTTGCAGCACTGACCGTTGGAATTGCGCCCGGTAATTATGCAGAATCAGCTCAGGCGAAAAAAGGAGTAGAGAAGCTAAAGACATTCCTGAAAAACGACCCACCCAAGTCACTGCACCATCGGGCAATGCTCGCGTGGAGTTCGATCCGGATTGAAGGCATTGCTACTGAAGCGGAGCGGAAGAAGACTCTGGAAGAATTGCTCGCGTTGCAATTGCCGGATGGCGGCTGGTCAACGGCTGGGTTTTTAACCGACTGGCAGGATCTTGTCACTGAAGATGATCCGCCGCTCAAAACTGAAATCAGCGATGGCTACGGCACCGGCCTGGTCATCGTAATCGCGCGTGAATTGGGTGTTCCCGCCGATGACCCACGCCTCCGAAAAGGAACTTCCTGGATCAAATCTCATCAGCGGGAAAGCGGTAAATGGTTCACCCGATCGCCGGTTGTTTTTGCCGAGAACCTCATTTCAAACACCGGAAGCGCCTACGTCATTCTCGCACTGCAAGCATGCGGCGAACTGCCCGGTTCCCCCCTGGGCAAATAGGAAAATCATTCACGCCCGAGATGCCCGCTTATCGCATTTTGCTGGCGGGCAATATCGTTCTAGGTGAGCACACCGAGTAGCCGGGTCGAGTCCGTCGGACTAACGACCGGCAACTGCCTGATGTCCCCTTTTACCATCTGCATTGCCGCATCACGAATCGCGGTATCCGGGGTGATTTTCTGAACGTTCTGATCGGCGATCATTTCCCCAACGGTGATGTTTTCGCCGGCTCCTTCCCGTTCTTCCAGCTCGTGCTGCATCACCATCCCTAAAAACCCACTGCGGGACTCAGCTTCACCATCGACAACCGGATAACTGCGCCTCATCTGCGAAGCGTCATCACGCAGCCTCGCCAATGCCATCGCCGGAGTTTCTGAAGCGGAAACCGAAATCAAATCGTAGTGCATAATCGTGCTCACAGGAAGATGACGGTAGTCACGCGCGCCCTGATAGGTCGGCATCTTCCGAAGGGAAACTTTATCCTGAACTAAAATAGAATCGTAGATCGGGACTTTTCGCAGCCATCCCGCAAGACTGTAGGCGAGGATATTTTCCACCATGAGGGGCAGAATCAGCGAGTAGTTCCCCGTCATTTCAAAAATGATGAACAAGGAAGTGAACGGACATCGAATGATCGCCGCGAACATCGCTCCCATTCCCAGAAGCACGCACGCGCCCACGATTCGACTCCCGTCCTCATGGGGATTGAGTCCTGCCCAATCACAGAAGTGAACCATAAAGATCCCCCACAAAGCCCCTAACATGCCTCCGAAATAGAGAGTCGGGGAAAAGAGTCCTCCACTGCCCTTGGTTCCATAACAAACGATCACCGCTATAATTTTGGCGACGAGAAGTATAACAATGGCACCCACCACCAACTTGGATTCAAAAGCCAACTCCAGACTATCATAACCGATACTGAATACACTGTTCTGTGGATCGCCAAAAAGACCTGTCGCGAAGAAAGCACCTGTTCCGATCACACCGAGGAGTAAACCACCCAAAGCGGGCTTCAGTATTTCAGGAACCCTCAACGACTCCGAGCACCACTGCCGAACGCCTAACAGTGAACCCACGAAAAAATGCCCAATAACGTCAGCGGACAAGCCCAGCGGAATTGCCACTAGCATCCACCAGTGCACTCCATGTTGCTCCCCAAGAGTCGCATGGAGAATCGGATCCTCTCCGATAAGCAACCGAGCCACCGCCTCAGACACAACCACTGCGATGACGATTCCACTGAGCGCCTTACTGCTGAAATCATCCATGATTTCTTCGAAGACAAAGAGGATCGCCGAGATAGGAGCATTGAAAGCGGCGGCAATTCCGGCAGCCACTCCGACCGGAACCATCGCTTGCACTCGAAATTTGGCGAGACCAAAGGAACGGCCCATTGACGAGGCAATTGCCGCACACATATGAACTGTGGGTCCCTCACGCCCGAGGCTGTTTCCGCCTCCCACGTAAACCGACGTCAGTAGAAATCGCCACACTGCCGTCTCAAAGGGGATTTGCCAAAACTCGTTGTAGAAGGCCGCCTTGGTTTGGGGAATTCCACTTCCGACCGCACCGGGAGCCCAACGATGCACCGCGATACCAATAATCAATCCGGCCAGCGCAGGAATCCATGGCATGACGACCCACCAGGGGATTCCTAATTTCTCCCAGTGATGCGCGAAATCCCACGCACCGTGAAAAATGGTCTCAATCGCGATGTGAATCCCTACGGCAGCCAATCCACAGACCAGCCCAACGAGAAGGCAGAGAATAATAAACCGCTACCCTTCAGAGAATCACGTCCGCAGCCAGTCCCCGAAGGTCCGCATCGAGAAAGGAAGCTCCGCCGGAACGTCAGGAGCCGCCGGCCCTTTTTCAGGGACAGCGAGGTTCTCAGACGAAGGGATTTCTTCCATGGCAGTGCTCTACGCCCTTCAGGACGCCACTGCAAGCGTTGGCCATGATTCGTTTATCAATAACGACAACGAAAAAAAACAGCAGCTCACATCCACGAGGCTCTCTCATCCATTTGAAACACTGGAAAAGAATCCACCGCAGAGGCTGCTTTCATCGACTCTGAAGGAGCCATCAGAAAAACCAGGCAACCTTAAAAGCAGTTAAAACAAATACCACTAACCTTCGACACAATAAAGCGTCCCGCCGGATCTCAGGAACAGCTTTCCGCCAATTGGAGCAACCGTGGCCCGGAAAATTTCCCCTTTGGCCTGATCGCCAAGTGAATTAACAGCTACCACTTCGAGCTCTTTTCCGGGACGAACCACGATGACGTCGCCGCCATTCACGGTCTGCAAATAAATGAGGCCATCGGCAACAAGTGGTGCCGCCGCTATCTCAATCCCCTTCGCTCCCTCAATCTTGTCTTCAAGACGCTCCACATAATGAGCCTCTCCGGTTTCTGCATCGTAACAGCTTGAGATCGCACTCATACTCGTGATGAAAAGGTGACCGTCGACGACGGCGGGGGAAGGAAGATCGCGTCCTCCTTTTCGACTCGCATGCCAAAGCATGTGCGACTCGGTGACATCCCCTTTTCCTCCGGGCTTCACGCAATAGGTATCCCCCGGCTTTCCATTGACGACATAGAGCTTTCCGTCGGCATAGTCAGGAACCGGCGCTCCACGCCCATTGAACCCTTTGCAGAACCACAATTCTTCACCCGAATCAGGATCGTATCCTCTCACTCCAAACTCTCCATTGAGGGCCAATTCACTTTTACCGTTTACATCAATGAGAATCGGAGTGCTCCAGCCGCCTCGCGGTTTTTCTTCACGGGGTGTTTCCCAGACAATGCTTCCGTCTTTCAAACTAAGCGCGACCAGTTTCGATACTCCCATCGAATCACAGTTCTGAATCACAGTGCCATTATAGATCACTGGTGAACCGGCAATCCCCCATGAACCGGCAAAAATGCCTAAATCAACGGACCATTGTTTTTTTCCATCCAGATCAAAACAGTGAATTCCGGCAGGACCAAAAAAGGCAACGACATGCTCTCCATCCGTCGCACAACTCGGCGTGGCACGACTGTTCATCGCGTGAATATCCTCTGGATTCTCGCTTTTGATGGTTTCCTCCCAGACGATCTTCCCGTCGGTAGCTGAAATCCCCATGACATAGCGCTCGGTGCCATCGTCGCTTGCGCTGGTAATAAAAATGCGATCTCCCCAGTTCACCGCTGAAGACTGACCGGTTCCCTTGAGGTCCGCTTTCCACAGTACATTCGAGGCATCCCACTTTTGGATTACCCCGGTTGCCACCGAATGCCCACGCCCGGTCGGTCCGCGAAATTGATTCCAGTGCGTTTCTGCGTGGGCTGCGCTCGCTGAAAAAACGACTAACAGAGTGATAAGAGTTCGGGAAAACATGATCAGGATTTGGGATTAGGTTTACGAAAAACGAGAAAGTGTTGAATGGGAAGAAAGTCACGGACCTCGACGAATTCGAGGCCAACTGCCTCCATCTCCAGGGTCACTTGCTTGACTGTCATTTTATGAAGCGGTTTGATCGATACGGAAGGATCCTCTCCGCGATACTCGAGAAAAACAATACGCCCTCCCGGCTTGAGCCCTTTCACCAGCGACTGTGCCATTTCTTTGGGATGAGAAAATTCGTGATAGGCATCCACCATAATCGCGAGGTCGACGGTGTTCTCGGGAAGCCTCGTGTCTTCAATCGTCCCGAGATGAGTTTCAATGTTAGCGACTTTCTTTAGCTTCTTTTTCGATTCAATGAAATCGAGCATCTCCTGCTGAATATCCACAGAAACCACTTTTCCCTCCGGCACTGACGGGGCGATCAGAAAAGAGAAATACCCGGAGCCAGCGCCGATATCAGCCACGACATCGTCTGCTTTCAATTCGAGCTGCTCGATGACGAGGGAAGGTTTCTCCTCGCCTTCCCGATCCCGTCTTTCGAGCCAGCCGATGGCATGCTGGCTCACGACCTGTGAAATCTCACGCCCCATGTAGACTTTGCCGGTGCCGTCACGCGACGGCTCTTTCTCAGAATAATGACTGTCGTCAGCCGCAACGCTCATTGCCGCAAAAATACCCGCCAGGAGCACGAAAATAACACAGGGAGAAAACCTCATTTTAGATACCCATAACGGGAGTGCATTCATGTGAAAAGCCGGAAAGTTGCTTGATCGCGGAATTTGGCTCCGAAAAGGAAGGAAAATTGAGCATTGCTTGACTTTCGCGAAAGGCTTAACTTTGCCGCTAATCATCATGGCAGAAGAAGGTACAGAAGACTTTGCAAAGCGGCACGTTATTTACGGCAGTGCGGGAATGGCAGCGGCGGGGATGATCCCCTCAGCTAAGAAAAAACCGACCGAACCTGAAGAGGAAACGGAAGTTGAAGAGTCGGGTGAGCCAAAAGAAGCAGCGCCTCCCGCAGAGGTCCCCACGCAAAAAGAAGAGCCGAATCCTCCCGTGGAAGCCCCGTATCAGGGAGTCAAAGCAGCCGTGATCGGGCACACCGGTTCAGGCGATTTTGGTCGCGGCCTCGATCGAGCCTTCCAACGTATCAGCGGAGCCCGTCTCATCGCGCTCACTGACATCAATACGGAAAAAGCCGAAGAGTCTCAGATCAAATCAGGCGCTAAAAGCGTCTATCATACCTACCAGCGGATGATCAAAGACGAGTCCCCTGACCTCGTCGTGATCGCTTCCTCGTGGTCCGGTGAGCGTTTGCCGATGGCGAAGGAGGCACTTGATTCAGAGGCAAACCTATTCTGCGAAGTTCCTTTTACCCTAACCCTGAAAGAAGCAGACGAGATCCTCGCGCAAGCGAATGAGAAGGGACTTAAGGTTTCCGTCAATCATCAACTGCGTTGCGATCGCAATCTCGTGCAGTTTCGCGAACAGTATCCGGCGCTAATCGGAGACCTTCTCGAAATGAGAGTATTTGGAGCGATGGGCGACATATCCGGAGGCGAAGATCTCCTCTCGACCGGGCTTCACCTTTTCGACGTTGTCCGCTGGTTTGCAGGAGAAATGAACTACTGCACCGCATCCGTTCTCATCGAGGGGGAAACCGCATTGGCGGAAGATGCAGAAGACTCAGAGAATGGGCTTGGGCCGATTCTCGGAGATGCTATCCACGCCCAGTTTTCAACCAGTTCGGGAGTAGCCGTTTCGTTTGTCTCTGACAATCGTTTTCAAACCGTATCCGGCGCCGCTGGAATCGAATTTATCGGAACGAAAGCGAAAGCCCGGCTTTTCGCTGATTTTCCGGCAACTCTATCAGTCGTCATTGAGGACTCAGGCCCGGACAAAGCCGATCGCACCGAGACCTGGCAACAGTGGCCTAAAACCGAAGGCGACTATCACCCGACGATCGATAAGCTCAACGGCCTCGACGCCTCTAACCGTCTCGTCTTATCAGACGTGATCGCCTCGATCAGCGAAAACCGGACGCCCGTCTGTAGCGGAGAGAATGCAATGAAGGCCCTCGAAATGGTCCATGGGGTCTGGCAGGCCGCGACCACGATGAAACGAGCTTATTTCCCTCTCGTAAACCGACTCCACCCACTCAGTGAAGATTCTCAGTGATTTTCGTTTGAGTCGAAGCGGACTCGCCGTTTCATGTCTCTCTAACGAACGCTCTCCCCTCCTTTTGCATTTTTATCATGGCTGACCTATTTACCGTCGAAAACCTGTTCACTCTCATGATGCTGGTGCTGCTTCAAGCGGTACTCGGCTTTGATAACCTACTCTACATTTCGCTGGAGTCTCAACGAGCACCTGCGGACAAACAGGCGTTCGTCAGAAAGTTTGGTATCGGATTGGCCGTGTTACTCAGGATCGGCCTCCTTTTTGTTCTCGTCAGTGTCATTGAGAAGGTTCAGGCCACACTTTTCAGTATCGACACCCCCTATGTTTCCGGAGCATTTAATCTCCACAGTCTCATCGTTCTTGCCGGTGGAGTTTTCATCATGTATACGGCGATGAAAGAGATCTTCCACATGATCGCTCTCGAAACGGCCGGGCATGGTGATGACGAAAAGAAATCAAAATCGGTCGCTCAGGTCGTGACCTGGATCGTTCTCATGAACCTCGTATTCTCGTTCGATTCCATTCTAAGTGCGATGGCCTTGACGAAAAACTTCGTCGTGATGGCAACAGCCATCGTGATTGGCGGCATCCTCATGATCCTGCTGGCTGACAAAGTGGCTAATTTCCTGAAGAAGAATCGAATGTATGAAGTTCTAGGACTTTTCATTCTCCTCATTGTCGGCATCATGCTGCTGACTGAAGGAGGGCATCTAGCTAAGTTGACTTTCTTCGGTCACGAAATCCATCAGATGACGAAAACTACTTTCTATTTTGTCATCGCAGTTCTCGTTCTAACAGACATCGTGCAGGGCCGCTATCAGCGGAGACTCCTCGCCCAACAGGCAGCCAAAGCGGAAGCGGATAAAGATCACGCTTAAGCCGGGTGCTTCAGAGACGCCCCCTTCTCGCTGTATGTCTCCCAACCCAATAGATAACTGAGAAACCGGCCCGATCACTGCTGGCAGGCTTCATCCTCTCGATGACCCAACGAAAGCCAGCTCTCATTTTTATCTTCATCACGTTGTTTCTCGACGTGTTAGGGATCGGACTGATTGTGCCGATCCTTCCCAAGCTGGTAGAAATTTTTGTAGGAGGCGGAATGGATTCCGCCTCCTACATCTACGGCGTTCTCGCAGGGCTCTATTCACTGATGCAGTTTCTCTGCGCGCCCATCATCGGGAGCCTCTCGGATCGTTTCGGACGTCGCCCTGTGATCTTGCTTTCTCTCTTCGGATCAGGGCTCGACTACTTCCTTCTCGCGTGGGCCCCCACTCTTGTGTGGTTTTTCATCGGGCGAATCATCTCGGGAATCACCGGCGCCAACTTCTCGGCAGCAGCCGCTTACATTGCGGATGTCAGCCCTCCCGAAAAACGATCTGCCAACTTCGGAATCATCGGCGCTGCCTTCGGATTGGGCTTTATCTTCGGCCCTGCTCTCGGCGGATGGCTCGGACACTACGGCCTGCGAATTCCGTTTATTGCCGCCGGCTGCCTCACGCTCTTCAACTGGCTTTATGGATACCTTATTTTGCCGGAATCCCTGAAAGAGGAAAATCGACGTGAGTTTAAGTTCTCGAATGCAAATCCCATCAACGCACTTCTCGCGCTGAAAAAACACGCCATCGTTTACGGCCTTTCGATCAGCTATTTCATCAGTAGTGTCGCCCACCAGGTTTACCCCAGCATCTGGGTCCTCTACACCAGCTATCGCTACGACTGGTCAACGAGACAAACCGGCCTCTCGCTCGCGCTGGTTGGACTGATGGCTGCGATTGTTCAGGGCATTATTGGGCGAAAGCTTATTCCTAAAATTGGTGACCGCAACGCTGCCGTGGGAGGACTCATCGTCATGGTGATCGCACTCACCGGATACGGCCTAGCGACAGAGGGTTGGATGGTCTACCCCATCATTATTTTTGGTTCTTTGGCAGGACTTTCCACACCGGCGATTCAGGGCCGCATTTCACGAACCGTAGGTAACAACGAACAGGGTGGCATTCAGGGTTCTCTAACAAGTCTTCAAAGCGTCGCCGGATTTGTGGGCCCGCCTCTTGCGACCGGACTCTTCGGATATTTCATCAGCGAAAAGGCACCCTTTCCGCTCCCCGGAGCCCCCTTCTTTTTCAGCTCAATTCTCGTCGTGTTAGCGGCGATAGTTACCGTTCGCTCCTTTCGAAAAACTGGATCACTCATCGAGACGCCATGACCCAATCGTTTAACGATCCCGAATCAACACGCCTCAAAACCGATCCCATTAAGCGCACCAACTGGAAACTGTGGGGCCCCTACTTATCGGAGAGACAATGGGGAACCGTCCGCGAAGATTACTCTTCCAACTCCGATGCCTGGCGAGCGTTTCCGCGCGAACAAGCTCCCGTCCGCGCCTACCGCTGGGGCGAAGATGGCCTTATGGGATGGACCGACCGGCAGTGCCGCCTTTGCTTCTCAGTCGCACTATGGAATGGAAAAGACGCCATCTTGAAGGAGCGCCTCTTTGGCCTGACCAACCACGAAGGCAATCACGGAGAAGACGTGAAAGAGCTCTATTACTACCTCGACTCGACTCCGACGCACTCATTTGCCCGCTCGCTTTACAAATACCCGCAGGCTGCATTTCCCTATGAGGATATCATCAAAACGAATGCGAAGCTCTCTCGCGAGGAGCCTGAGTATGAAATCGAAGACACCGGCGTCTTTGATAAGGGGCGTTACTTCGACGTCGAGACGACCTACGCCAAAGCCTCTCCTCAGGATCTTCTCATTGAGATCAAGGTAACCAACCGGGGTGACTTTCCAGCCCCTCTCACCGTGCTTCCGACGATTTGGTTTCGGAACACCTGAGCCTGGGGAAATGATACCGAGGACTCAACCTCGGAGCCCCCCATCGAACTGAAGGACGGTCATCTGGAAACGCGTCATGACACCCTTCCCGACTATCACTGCTTCGTCGATGATGACGCTGAGATTTGGTTCACGAACAATGAAACCAATCCCAGCTTGTGGGGGGGGAAGTTCCGGATGGCAAGACCGTTTACGCAAAGGACGCTTTCGCCGAGGCTCTGATCAAAGGAGAGCAATCCGCCCTCAAGCCCGATGGAAAAGGCACCAAAGCAGCGGCGGTGTTCGAACGAAATATCGCCCCGGCGAAAACGCAACGATCAGGCTTAGACTGGTCGAATCAAAACAGGTGACTGAAGACTGGCAACCCTTCGGCGAAGGCTTTCACGAAATCGTCGAAAAGCGACGCAACGAAGCGGACATCTTTTATGCCGAACGCGAGCCTCAAGGACTTACCGAAGGCCGTCGCCCTATTTTTCGCCAGTCCTACGCCGGACTTCTCTGGACGAAGCAATTTTACCATTTCGTCGTGACCGAGTGGCTCGACGGCGATCCTGAAAACCCCGCCCCACCCGAGAGAAAGCGGGGACGCAACAGCGATTGGAATCACCTTTTCAATCGCGACATCGTGAGCATGCCCGACAAATGGGAGTATCCGTGGTATGCGGCCTGGGACTTAGCGTTTCACATGCTTCCCATCGCTGAGATCGATCCTCATTTTGCGAAGCGCCAACTGAAGCTGTTCCTCCGCGAATGGTATATGCACCCAAACGGCCAGCTCCCCGCCTACGAGTGGAATCTTTCGGACGTGAATCCTCCCGTTCACGCCTGGGCAGTGTGGCGAGTCTATAAAATCACGGCGGACCGGGGCGAACGGGACCTTTCTTTCCTCGCCTCATGCTTCCAGAAGTTGCTCATGAACTTCACCTGGTGGGTGAATCGAAAAGACAAAAACGGAAACTATCTTTTCTCGGGCGGCTTCCTCGGGCTCGACAATATCGGAGTCTTTGATCGCTCTCACGGATTACCGATGGGAGCCTCCCCCGATCAGGCCGACGGCACCGGATGGATGGCCTTTTACTGCACCACAATGATGTCGATGGCGATCGAACTCGCCGAAGAAGACAAGGCTTACGAAGATCTAGCCTCCAAGTTTTTTGAACACTTCGTTACGATTACCCTCGCGATGAATGGACACGGGCGCCACGAAGGCCTCTGGTGCGAAGAAAGCGGATTCTACTGCGACTGGCTCTCGAGCAAAGGAACGCGACGCCCTCTCGAGATTCGCTCTCTCGTTGGATTCCTCCCCATCATTGCGGTCGACATTCTCGACGCGAGGCACATCGATCCTCTCAAGGGATTTTCGGAGCGCACCGAGTGGTTCATTAAAAAACAAACCTCACCTCGCCGAGATTGTCTCATCGGTGAATGAAGCCAACCACATGCGTCTCCTCTCCTGCTGCTCGGAGGAACGACTCCGGACGATTCTGAAATACGTTTTCGACGAAGAGGAGTTTCTCTCTCCCTATGGATTGCGATCCCTTTCGAAATATCACGAGAAGCACCCCTTCTCAGTCGACCTGGAAACAGGAACGCACTCGGTCTCGTATGTCTCAGGAGAATCCGAATCTCCTATGTTCGGCGGTAACTCGAACTGGCGTGGTCCGATCTGGCTACCAACGAACGATCTCCTCACCGAGGCACTGGAACGTTACCACCATTTTTACGGGGATGACTTTCAGATCGCATTCCCAACCGGTTCCGGGAATCTCGTGAATCTGAAGGAAGCCGCCCGCCAAATCAGCGAGCGCGTTGTTTCACTTTTCGCAGTGGATCCTGATTCAGGTAAGCGCCCCGCTCACGGCCGGTCGGACATCGCTGGTAAGCCGTCTCATCAAAAAGTCGAAAAGTCATAATTAACGGGGACATTTTTAATCTGCTATTGATTCAAAAATCAGCGGCATTTTTCAAAACCTTCGGAAGACCTTAAATTCAGCCAAAAAGAGGCAAACTACCACATGTGGTGGTGTTTTTTGCGCAGACACCCCAATATCTTGTTGCAAGACTGATAAGTGAGTCGCATGATTGAGTCGAAAAGGAAACTCTTGTTCCCGTTCTCGCCCTATGCGCTGTATCAAATGCAACAGCCTTGAAGACAAAGTGATTGATTCACGTGTCTCCAAGGATGGTTTTTCGATTCGCCGACGTCGTGAATGCCTCGAATGCGGGCATCGCTTTACGACGTATGAGCAAGTCGAGCGACGCGATATGCTCGTCATTAAGCGGGATGGGACACGGGAACCCTTTAGGCGTGAGAAACTTTTAAGCGGGCTTATCAAGGCCTGCGAAAAGCGTCCCGTTTCGCTCGCGACCCTCGAAGAGGCTGTCGACCGAATCGTGAATGATCTCAACGCCGAGAATTTGAAAGAACTGCCAAGCCGCATGATCGGTCCGAAGGTAATGGAACACCTTCAGAAAATCGATCCTGTAGCATTCGTCCGTTATGCCTCCGTTTATCGTCAGTTCCAGGACGTAGGAGAATTCAGCGATGTGATTGAGTCATTGGAAAACACGCCATTGTCCGATCTTCATCAGCCGGATCTTTTCGAGACGACAAAATAGCAGTTCGATCAACCGCTCCTCTCGGGGAGCACCCCACGCACAAAACACAGACCCACAAACGCACATCGAGAATGTAATCGTCATGATTGCTTTACCCACACCACTACCCTACATACGCATAGGAGCCGGAAGCCTGGCCCTTTGCCAAAAAGACTGGCTCAAAGAAACGCTCACCAATGCCGCCGACGGAACCGACGTTCCCACGTGGATGGCGGAAGATATCTCCCGCGGAGTTGAGAGTTTCCTGATCAATCACTACAAAGGATCCGTCATCGATTCAGATGAACTCTTTGATAGAATTGAGAAAACGCTAGCCTCACTTGGACTCAACCATGTTGCTGAAAAAATCGACAAGACTCCCCCGCCCGTTCGCATTTCGTTGAACGAGTTATCGCGCCGCGCGGGAACGGGTTACGAGCTGATCTTTTTTCATCTCCTCCGCGACCAGCTCAATTCAGCGACCACCGGAGGCGCGACACGCATTGAATGCCACGGCCTCTACTCATGTGTTCGTCGTCTTTCAGGAGCGAAAAAATGGTCGAGTAAATGCGACAATCTTCGTGATGAGATCAACGAGTTCCTCGATCAAACGAAAGAGAAGCTCGCCTGGTTGAATCCTGACGTAACACTCGAAATCATTTTTTGACACTTTTGGGAACTGCCTCCCGCCACCGTTGCCATGACCTTGTTCGAGAAAATCATCGCCCGTGAAATCCCCGCAGAAATTGTCTACGAAGACGAGCACGCGCTCGCTTTTCGTGATATTTTGCCACAGGCACCGACCCATATTCTCGTCATCCCGAAAAAGCTGATCCCACGTGTGGGAGAAGCTCAGAGTGAAGATCAGGAGTTGCTAGGACACCTCCTTCTCACTGCGGGCAAAGTCGCCACCGAACTTGGTTTCAACCACACTGACGAGGGCTTCCGACTCGTCATTAACAATGGCAAAAACGGAGGAGAGGCAGTTCCCCACCTTCATATTCATCTGCTCGCAGAAAGACAGATGCAGTGGCCTCCGGGCTAGCTGGAAAAAGCGCTAGCAAGCCCGGAATGCTTCCACACGTATGCCGCCACCAGAGCATGTGACGTCGTAAATGAGGATTGATGACGAATGAAGGAAGATCTAGCATTCAGGGTCTCACTCATTGTTAGTCCATGAAATCATTCACCCTGGCAGCTTCTTTTTTATTCCTTCTCATTACAACTACTGTAGTGAAGGGCAATGGTCGCTTCGCGCGCATCGTCTTATTTATCGAGAGCGAAGCTGAATTGCCCGAAAACTGCAAATCGCGTCTTGGCTCGCTAGCATTGCGAACTGAAAAGTTTCTCGCAGATGGTTTTGAGCAGTGGAAGCGCCCCATCGAGCGTTCAGAGGTTTTCGCTCGTGATGCCGATGGCCAAGTTCAAGTCACTGTAGTCAAAGGTAAACTCCTGCAAGCAAAAGGCCGAGCGGCTCTTCCCGAAATTCGAAAACAAGCGATCAATGGAGCAGCCCAGCAGCTCAGCTTGCGGCAGAGCGGGCCTCCAGTAATCTGGTGGATATTCTATGACTACCCTGATGTCGAAGGCTTTCAAGGTGGCGCTCGCGGAACTGGCGGAATTGCTATCAATGCTTATCCCAAGGGAAACGCCTTAATCGACCTTAATTCCGACCTCGCGGAAGGCGTGCTCAACGACATGGCGATTAAAGGAACGATCCACGAGTTCGGACACGCCCTCGGTCTGCCACATACCGGACCGCGACCCGCTCTCGATCTGGGGAACTCTCTGATGGGTCCGGTTAATAAAGCTTTCTGGAAAAGAACTCGAACGAATGACACTCGCGTTTACCTGAACCAAGCATCTGCTGCAGCCTTATGCGCCCATCCTATTTTCAGTAACCAGCCATCACCGAATCCAACAAATCCCTCTGGTATCGAAGTTGAAGGTCTGGAGTTCGCAGAATCCTCGAATGGTAAGCAGGTCCTCGTCCAGGGAGTATTAAATATCAAAGCCAGTGCCAAGCCGCATTCGGTCATCGCGATCGACTCTGAACGCGGTGAATATGGCGACTACTGGTGCCGATCCTATGTCGCAGATATCGATGCGGAAGGAAAATTCGAACTCGCAATCAATGAGCCCTTTGAGAAAGGCAGATTATTCCTGTCATTCGCTTTCGATAACGGAGTCACCACGAGCGATGGGAAGACCGGCTATCAGCAAAACAGCTCAGTGTCAGCTAGCTATCGAACCAAAAATGGACAACGTATTTTCGAAGAGATAGAGTAACCCTCCGTCGATTTTAGAAAGGTGATCCACTTTGGAATTCCAAAGGTAACGAACACACCGATTCATTATCCACATTTGTGTATCTGATTCACCTCGGCTTGTCCGGCACCAACGGAGCCAGTTTCCACACTACCCAGGCGCAGGCATAGAGACAAAAGTCTTTGCCAATGCCACCGTGCATATCGCCTACCGAATCGTAGAAATTGTTTCCAGCGACGAGGAAAATAAGAATCGTCATCGAGAGGCTGGCGACAAGCACAGCGAGTCGTTCCCACCAGCCGATGCAGAGAATAATTCCAGCGAGGATCATTCCACTACCAAGGATCACAAGCCATCCCGCCGGATCCGGCCAGTAGAACCCTGAATTGACGACGACGCGGGTTTGCATGGCCGTCGGCATACGAGTTTCAGTTGATACAGTAGTACTTTGTCTTCCTTCATGGGGTTGGTTCTATGCTTTCTAGCGAAATGCCGCAGTGAGATAGGCAGCAGTCGCGCCGCCATAGCTGATCGTTAAAATCCAGTGAATCGCGGTTTCCTTGGCTTTACCCCGCCAGTTGTCCCACCCGTAGTAGAGCCACTGAATGAGCGTGCGAACGCCCCAGAAAACCCCAACGCCGGCGGCGAACCATCGGGTCATCTCGTATTTCGCCTCAGCAATGTCCCCGGCAAATCGAATCGTGATGACGCCGAAGATCACAAGGATGATACTGATGAACCATTTGTGAACGACGAAGACTTCCTGAAGCAGGTTGGGAACACTTTCGAGTTCTTTGTCCCAGCCCAGTATCTTGTCGAGCCGCATGTTGATCCCTGCAATGATGAGTTGCCCGATGGCGGCGGCGATGAGGATGGTGTCGAGATGATTGAGTATTAGATTCATGTTATTTTAGTGTTGGTTAGGAAAAAATGCGGCCCAAGTGTAGACCGCTGTGAGGAAGATAAAAACGACGGTGAGGCCATGATAGCCAACTTTGTAAAACCAATTGGTGAGAAATGGCTTCGCATCAAAAACGAAGAACTGAACGATGAGCCGGACGCCCCAGAAGACGGCGATCATGCCGTTAACCCATCGAGCGATTGGGGTTCCCGCGTTAGCAAGGGTCTCCGTGTGAACCAAAGTGATCGTTCCAAAGCTGACGATCATTAGAACGATGAACCAGCCATAAACCCAGAACATCTGGCGTAAAAGTGCCGGCAAAGGCTTGAGCGCTTCCTTCCAATTCAGAGCGATGGGGGCATTGGCGCTCGCAATGAGGATTCCGAAGTGAGCAATCCCGGCGAGAGTGAGGGCGAGCGTTAAGAGATCCATGGTGTGTTAGTTAGTAAAGAGTGATGAGCTTCATCATCGGAGCGAAGACGCGCTCGATAAAGACGGGGTGAAACAGGATGGGTGCGGGGAAAAGGACGAATCCAAGAGTGACAAACCGGTTCCTTAGAGGTCGGTAATTTCGCAGAACGAGAAGACCAACGGCCTGAATGAGAAAATAAATCGTAGGCAAACCAAACCCTCCCCATGCTGGCAACGAAATGACCAGCTCGTGAGCAACGCCTGAAGCGAAAAACCCCGCAAAGGTGCCGCGGCACGATTCCCAATCTACGAACGAGCGGACGAAAAACATGAATCCGGGCCCAATCACTAAAGCCCCGGTTCCACCGCGGCCCCCAAAGGCCGCCCAACGTCTTCGCTACCCAGGGCGCCTGCATGATTGGTTCGACGCGAAATCCAAAGCGTTCCCAGGCGACGGCAAACAATGCGAATATCCCGAAGTGAAACAGACAAAGCATCGCGATGACTCCGGTCCAGCCCGTCGCAATGGGATCGCTAATCTGAGGAAGAACAGCGAGAACGAGAATTAGCCCCCCCCCCAACCATAAACCCGAGAGGTCCAACGAGGCTGCGATGGCCCGCCTTGCGGCTGAGCGGTCGATCCCAGCGAAACGCATCTGCATCTGTCCCGATCCAGGCAAAGAAAAGTGGGTTCACCTTTTTGAGCCCCCCTTCACTGCGAAAAGCCATGAGCTTAAATCCGGCCGAGAGCGCTCCAGCCAAAGTCCACATCCAAAGCCAGGCGGGAATCGTGAAGACAAATCCAATGATCGTCGCAACGGCAATGAGGCTGAAAAGAACAGCCCAGTCGATGCAAACATTCCGAGGCATCTTCTTACTAAAATCGATTTTGCAAACCCCATTGAGGCAGCTTCGATTTTGCGCGACCCAGCGATAGCCTACATGCACTAGCTGACGAAACCCGGGAAGCATCGCGATCAACGCAAACGGAAGCGTGAACCAAAACTGACGAGCGAGGAAGATGGCGGCCTCAGCGCCGCCAAACACCCTGCCGTCATGCCAGGTAAGCTTCATCTCAGCTTCAGCCGCTCCATTCCTGAACGGAACCGTCGCTATATTCCGAGTTGCCAACCAGGGGCGAAGGCGCTCCACCCCTTCGATGCAGAAACGACACGTCGCATCGTAGAAAAGCTCACCTCTGTTCGTTGTTTCAGCCATTGCTGTTAATACAGCAAATTTAAGAAACCGATTTTAGCAACTGGAATCTGTAAAGAGTTTTCAAGAATGAGTGTCGCGCTTGATGAGGTGCGATCAGAATACACGCTGGTTTTGACCTGCTCTTATCCCGGGATCGATGTGCCTGAGTCCCCCTCTTCTCAGGATGGATACCAGTTCAAATTGTGTTGGCAATGACGTGCCCGTGGCTAAACTTGTCCCGTGACTCAGGACAACTCATCATTACCCATTATCGGTTGGAGAGAATGGCTCTCCATTCCTGACCTTGGTATTCCTAACATCAAAGCCAAAGTCGATACCGGGGCGAGAACTTCATGCATCCATACTGCCGGCCTCGAACTCTACACGGCTGAAGACGGAGAGGAACGGGTCAAGTTTCAAGTCCACCCCAATCAAAATTCAGTCAAACAAACGATCGATTGTGACTGGCCTGTAGCAACACACAAGTCAGTAAGAGATTCGGGCGGGCACGAAGAGATTAGACCGTTCATTGATATCCCGGTCACCCTGGGAATTCACACCTGGGAAATTCAGTTCAGCCTCACGAATCGTGACAATATGAAATTCCGCATGCTCCTCGGCCGGAGGGCAATGGAGAACCGCTTCCTCGTTGACCCCGTGGGATCGTATCTCTCCAGCAGCCGCCCCGTGAGAAGGAAAAAAAGAAAAGCTTGAGTGGCGAGGTTCGCTCTTGGGTCTTGAGGACCTATTGAAGTCTTCGGTGGGATAACGAACGGAAATCTCCAGTTCGGAGACTGAAATCAGCGTTTATCAGCGGTTCACCTGTTTACTTCCGCAACCGCGTCATTGTCAGAGGCAAGAGGAAGTGTTCAGATACGGCACCATGACTCAATTGAAGCGCACCCTTGCACTCGCATTTTTCCTCGCTGTTTCCGTTACAGGCAACGCGCAGGATAAACCCAAGAAGAAAGTCGATCCTAACCGGACCGCAGGAACCGAGACACTGGCACGTGTCAATGCCATCAAAGACTGGACGACACTCTTTGACGGCACCAATCTTGATCACTGGCAAGGCGACACCGAAAAATATGTCGTTAAGGACGGGATGCTCGTTTGCGAAGCGGGAGGCAAAGTCCTAGAGACGAAGAAACAGTATTCGGACTTCGTCTATAAGTTTCAATTCAAACTGAACCCAAGCGCCAACAACGGACTCGGCATCCGCGTTCCGTCCGGCGGTCACGCGGCCACCCAGGGCATGGAACTGCAGATCCTTGATCACCGCGGTGATAAGTACAACAAAACGACTGAAGACGGAAAGCGGGTTTCAATACTCAAACCCTATCAGGTTCACGGTTCTGCTTACGGAATTTACCCTGCGACAACCGGCTACCTCAAGCCACTCGATCAGTGGAATGAGCAGGTCGTAATTTGCATCGAAGACCATATCAAGATCATCCTCAACGGAGCCGTCATTCTCGACGTCTTTCTTGATGACCTCACCCCTATCGATGGCAAAGGCCACCCCGGAATGCACAGCCGCTCCGGCCACATTCAATTCGCGGGTCACAGCGACTACATGGAATTTCGCGATATTCATGTCGCCGATTTATCCACGAGCGCACCGATGCCAAAAACGGAAGGTAACAACACTCCTCCCAAAGGCTTCGAGGCACTCTTCAACGGAAAAGACCTCACCGGCTGGAAAGGCCTCGCTGACAAGGATGCCAGCAAGCGTCGCGCTCTCAAAGGGAAGGACCTCGCAGCCGCCCAGAAGACAGCCGACGAGAACATGAACGAGCACTGGAGTGTCGCCGACGGACTGCTCACCTACGACGGCACCGGAATGAGCCTGTGCACCGCGAAAGACTACGGCGATTTCGAAATGTATATCGACTGGAAAATTCCACCCGGGGCTGATAGTGGTATCTATCTCCGCGGCACACCGCAGATTCAGATTTGGGATCCGTGGGATCCGCGCACGAAAGACAAAGCGTTGCCCGAGACACCCGAAGACTGGGTCACTGCCTACAAGAACGGGCGCAACCTCGGTTCCGGCGGACTGTGGAACAATAAGAGAGCCAGCAACCGCCCTCTCGCTCTCGCTGACAAAAAGCCGGGCGAATGGAACACCTTTCTCATCCGCATGGTTGGAGACAAAGTTTCGATCTGGTTGAATGGAAAACACATCGTCGACCGCACCGAGCTCGAGAACTACTGGGATAGAGAAGGCAATCGCACCGCGCCGCTCCCCCGCGCTGATCAAATCGAGCTTCAGCACCACGGCAGCGAACTCTGGTTCAAGAATCTCTACATCCGCGAGCTGCCTTACTAAGCAAACCGCCAAGCCTAATTTACAGAGAACCTCCGTCGCGAATGCTTCGGAGTTTTTTTTGCATTTGTCAGGATTTATTACAGGAAGAGTATCAGTGTGAATCCAGCCTTTCCTCCCTGCCGCTGACACGCTAAATTCTAAATATGAAATCGCTGCAAGCCCACATTTTCGCCTTCCTGAAAATTGTCATGATTGGTTCCACCGTAGCTGAAGATTCTCTCGTTTTAGATCTCCGTTCCTATTCTGTGGAGAAAGATAAAACCACCCAAGAAAGTGTCTCATGGAAGCCTAAAAATACGGCCCTTATCATCTGTGACATGTGGGACGACCACTGGTGCAAGTCCGCTTCCCGCAGGGTCGCCGAAATGGCTCCCGCTCTCAATACCACGGTAAGAGAAGCTCGTAAGAAAGGTATTTTCATCATTCACGCTCCGAGCAGCGTTGTCAGCTTCTATGACAAAACTCCTCAACGGAAACTGGCGCGACAAGCTCCATTCTCGAAATCACGCGTCGAGTTAGCTGATTCACCTCGTTGGGGAACCGCGTGGTGCTGGCCTGACCCGAAATACGAGGGCGTCCTGCCGATTGACGATTCCGACATGGGGTGCAGCTGCACTGGAGAAAAATGCGAAATCCGCGAAGCATGGACGCGGCAAATCAAACTGATCGATATTGAGGAAGGCGATGCGCTCACTGACAATGGACAGGAAACTTTCAATCTTCTGAGCGAGCGAAAAATAGATAACGTCATCCTCTGCGGAGTGCATTTGAATATGTGCGTCCTCGGCCGCCCTTTCGCAATCCGCCAGATGGTGAAACTCGGCAAAAACGTCGCTCTAATGCGTGACATGACCGATACGATGTATAACCCAGAGCGCCCACCGGGTGTGGACCATTTCACAGGGACCGATCTCGTCGTCAAGCATGTGGAAAAATATTGGTGCCCTTCATTCACCAGTTCAGATATCTCCGGGAAAGAACCATTCACGTTTGAAGAGGATAAGCGAAATCCATAAAGCCTCTGTTTTCGCTCAAAAGTATCTCCGCAAAAAGAGACACCTCAGTCTCCCTTTTCATCATCCCAATGCACCATTGGTATGACCGATGCGGCCAGGAGCAAACTTTCAACAGGTTGTTTGCTATCATATCCAACAGAATAAAAGTCACTTGCTGTTCCAGAGCTGGATCAAGTCAGCCGCAGCCTTGTCGAGCAGTTCAATTTGAGACGGGGCATCAAGATCGAGATCATAGACTTCGAGTGCTCCGTAACCTTCAGCACCTCTAGCATTGCTGAGATTAACGCTGTAGTCTCCCGCCTCAAGCTCGAGAATCATCCCCGCATCGGTTCGATTCCACTTTTCCCGTGAGAATCGTGAGGCGCTCCTAATTTCGCGGGCTTGTCTTTCGCTCAACCAGTTCGCGCTCTTCGCGATAAGCCCCTTTTTGCCATGCACGGAAAGTTGCGGATCACCAATCCGATTCGGCACACCTTTCTGAAGGATAAACGGCGACCTGTAATTAGGACCCGCTTCTTGCCTTTGCCTGTGATCGTGAAATCCCTGACAAATCCCTCTTTCTCTCCACTTCCAATAATTTCGAGGTGATTGATTTCCGCAGGAATGAGGCCGGGATTGACTGTCCCGATAAGGTCACGCGTGAGTTCGACAGTATCAAAATTCACTTCGTCTCTGGCGTCAACTCATTTAGATCATCATAGATTACGCTGCCATCAGCGAGAACCTGGACGCGATATCCCGGGAAATTATCGAGGTTAAGGTATCCTCCCGATGATGTATTACCTGATTGAATATTGCCGACCGAAACCCGAAACGTATAGCGGGAATTCTCCTGAATAAGAGTGTTCAATTCTTGCTGAACACCAAAAAGTGCACATTCGCTATCGCCGTCCCATGAGAATAGAACAAGAATTTTATCGCCCTCAGGTGCATCATCATTATACCAAGGGCTGTCAGGGAAATTCAAATCCAGAATCCCATCAGTAATGTCAGCGCTTGATGTGCCACCAAAGCTGAGTCCACCAGGATTGTATCGCTGCCGCCTCATGAGCACCGGTCTGGCGCCAAGCTCCGGCGCGACTCCCGCAGCCAGCGTGCTGATTAGATTTCTCTCTCTTTCAAAATCTGCAGCGATTTCATTTCGACTCAATTTCCGATACTTCCCCGCGACGACCAGTCTCGCGATAAGGAGCTCGATCGCCGGCAGCCCCGCCCCCCGGACGATCCAACTGTGGCTCTGATAATCCATCCATTGTGTTTGCTTCCATTACTTGCAAATTAAAAGTCTTATACTTGTGTTTTGCAAGCAATTAAATACTGGCTTAACTTTTGCAATCGCAAAAAAAGAAAAAGCCTCCGCGAAAAGAAGAGACAATCCCGGCCGTAGGTCACCCTGCCCCGTATCATGTGCGCTCGATCTCTTTGGTGATCGCTGGACCCTGCTCGTAATACGTGATCTCATGCTGGGAAGTACGAGGTTTAAAGAATTCTGCGAATCACCCGAGAACGTCCCGACCAATATTCTCACCGACCGTCTCGAACGCCTCTTTGAGTCAGGAGTCATCGAAAAAAGACCACTCACGGAAGGTGGAAAGCGATACGGTTATCACCTCACCGAAAAAGGCGAAGCGCTGAAACCGGTCCTCTCCGAAATGTTAAAATGGGGTCTCAAATGGGAACCGGAAACACGCATCGGCCTGAGGCCATCCGAGGGCTCCCTCTTCTCAGATTAAACAGTGATGTCGCAGCAAGTGCGAAAAATCGTCAACGGCTTGCTTGAGTTCCGATTATCATTCACACTGCTCTCCATGAGATTTAATCCGTTCCCCCTCCTGGCTCTGACTTACCTCGTAAGTCAAGTTTCACCAGTTCAGGCGCAAGATGAAATAGAACTCACACGAGAGCAGGAAAAGAGTGCTTTCCAATCGGCCGACAAAGCGTTGAATGCGGCCTATCAAAAGGCAAAAAAGACGCTGACTGAATGGGACTTCAAAGCCCTCCAGGAAGACCAACGAGAGTGGCTTCAATTTCGCGATGCTGCTTCAATGTCGTCAGCCGTCTATGATGACGGACCCGAGTTCGAAGAACGGGAGGAAGCCTCAACCGCTTACTGGCGCACCATGAAATTTGTCACCCAAACTCGCACTCGAATGGTCGAAGGCTGGACCAATGAGTCTGATCGCGAATTGAAATGGGAAGGCGAATGGACAGACGGCTACGGGGGCTGGCTGAGAATTGCCAAAGAAGCCGACGCGGGGAGTTTCCGATTCGATATCGAAGTGGTTAGAGGACCTACTTATCATCTCGGAATGATCGACGGAGAGGCCCGAGTCAACGATTCCATGGCGTTTTTCTCCGATGCCGGCTCCGATGAAAAAGCGGATGGAGATCCGGAGACCTGGCTCATTTATGAAAAGAACTATTCGGCATCCCAACTCCAACTGACCGGAGTAAACACTCAATACTACCATGGGATGAGAGCTTACTTCACCGGAACCTACACTCGCGTCGGTGACCTCGATGCATCGGCACGGAAGGAAGTGCTCACGGGGGGCCGCCTGGAATCAGAGTGAATCAGCCCTGAAAACTAGTCCTCACCGATCAGATTTCCCGTAGATGAACCACAGATTACGGACGTAGATAAACCATCCCGTGCTCTGACCGAGGAATCCGACGATCTCTTTTCGCCAGAGGAAATAGACAATGAGCATGGAAGATCCGAGGAGGCTCAACCACCAGAATACGGGAGGGACCACCGACGATTTGGCTTTCTCACTGGCTCGCCATTGAACGACCATACGCCCCATGAAAACGGCCTGCCCCGCAAGCCCGAAAGCAACCCAGAGAAAACCGGTAACTGAAGTAACATCAAGAAACCGATAAACCCTCGGGAGCGACTCTCTCTCTGATCGCCGTCGCGCCACTTCTTCAAAAAACGCATCGCTCGTCATCTCAGGATCACCAGGTTCACTTCCGACAAACCGCGCCGTGTGCTTGCCGTCCGGACTTGTGATCAACTCAATGGTTGATATTCGATCGGACAAATTAAACGGCGGAGCAAGGGGTTCCCCCGGTTTGCCTATATGCCCCAGCTCAACGAGCGCAAACCAGCCAATCGTTGGCACCAACAACGTCAATGCCGCCGCGACGATAACCGGAGTGCGGGTAAGTCTTTTCATCGATTTTTAAAGAAACGGATCATTCCCATCGCGAAGGCGGAAAAGATGAAGCCTGAGAGAAGCGCTCCAAGTCCGGCCTGCATGGCGTAGGTTTTCAAACTGAAATTCATCTCGGCCCATTTGACCTGTTCCTCGATCAGTTCGCTCGAAGTCCCCGCTGCTCCAAAGTGAATTCGGGTCTGATCCATCATATACCGGGTCCAGTCAGGATTAATCCATTGGAAGTAACCGAACTGAGCAACGACCGCAATCACCGCAGCGATCACAGCCATAATCCCCCCGGACTTCAACCCTTCAACAAAAGAGGTTTCCGGCTGGGCCTTAACGATAGCCGACATCGCCAATCCATACGAGATGAAAGAAATGATGAAGCCCAAACCCACCATCAATTGGATCTTTCCAATACCATCGGAATGAAGGCCCATAAAATAGGAACCATACAACCAGATCACCCCGACCAGACCGATCAGGCAGCCCCATTTCAACTCTAACAATTTCATACGTGTTCCTCCCCGGCAAAATGCCGACTATTCTGAATTACGCTGTCATCGAAGCTCCTGCAACCTCGTTATCAATACCTTCGTAAGGTTCTAACGAGCAAAGCGTCTTAACATAAACATAAAAATGAACGAAGAACCCAATCAGGAAATCATCAAAAACCTTCAGATCGCCTACGCGATGGAACTGGAGACGGTGCAAAACTACATCGCCGCGTCAGTGAACCTTGACGGGGTTCGATCCGAGGTGATTAAGCGCGCCCTCGCCGCCGACATCGTTGAAGAACTCACCCACGCCCAGACACTCGCCAACCGGATCAAAACGATTGGAGGAACCGTTCCCGGTAGTTTTGCGCTGGATCGAGCACAGAAATCGCTTCAGCCCCTCGAAGATACAACCGACATTGTCGGTGTAATCAAAGGCGTCATCGATGCCGAAAACGGAGCGATCGCCCAATATAACAAAATCATTCAAGTGAGTGATGGAATTGACTATGTAACGCAAGACCTTGCAATCACCCTGCTCTCAGGTGAGGAGGATCACCGCCGCGAATTCATTGGGTTCCTCAAAGAATACGAGAAGTCGTAAAAGACGCTCCTACCATCTGCAGCTCTTCGGGGTCATGCAGGCACTCCTGCCTGCAGTAAGAGGCGGATGCAGAGACCTTTCATTAAAAGGCAGGCAATAGCGCCCGCGTAACATAAATTCGGCCGGACGCTAAAGCAGCGTTCGGCTATTTTTTTGTTCAAATCGCTGGGATTGTTCGTAACAATACGATACAACAGGCGCTCCTTCTGACACACTCCTAACGTGTACGAGGACTGGTCGTAAAAGCGATCCTACCTGATCTTTTCAAACATTCCAATGAAGCCCATTTCTCTTCGAATTACCTTATGGTGTCTCGCGCTATCCCACGCAGCACTTGCCTACGGCGCAGAACCAATTCTGAAGTCAGGAGACCGCGTCGCACTCGTCGGCAACACCGTCATTGAACGGGCCCGCCTTTCCGGGCAACTGGAAGCCGCCTTGCAATTGGCGGCAGGCCCTGAAGTGAAGAATATCTCGATTCGAAACCTTGGTTGGAGCGGTGATTCTGTGTTCGGAGATTCACGCTCTTACTTCGGTCCTCCGCAGGAAGGTCGCGAACGCCTTGTCTCTATTGTTTCAGAAATCAAACCGCAGGTCATATTCCTTTGCTACGGCACGGGTGCGGCAATGTCTGTCGATCAGGGGTGGACCGACGAACCCATTCATAAAGAGCCGTCCGCAAGCGGCATGGAAGGCAGCCTTGCGACATTCAGCCAAGGCTACCAGGAAAAGATCGACCGACTTCGCTCCGCCGCAGGCGGCTCACTACGGGAGATCGTGCTCGTTTCGCCTCCACCTCTTGAAAACCTCGGAGAGCCCCTCCCCGATCAGACAGAGAACAACGCCCGTCTCGCCATCTTTCGCGACCGCATCAAACAACTCGCCACTGATAACCAACTGAGCTTCGTTGACTGGTTCGCAGCCCTCGGCGGAGATGACTTCAACGGAGAAGTAGCCAGCCCCGCACTCACCAACAACGGACTTCACTACAGCAAATCCGGTTACCAAATTCTTGGACGCGAGCTCGTCAAAGGCCTCGGCTACGGGGAGACTTCAACCATCGCCAATGACGAGACTCCTGAACTGGTCGCCTCAATCATTGAGAAAAACCGTCTCTTTTTCCATCGGTGGAGACCGGCCAACGAGACTTATCTATTCCTCTTCCGTAAACACGAACAGGGCCAGAACGCCAAAGAGATCCCAATGTTTGATCCTCTCATTGCAGAGCAGGAAAAAAACATCGAAGCCGCCCGCCAGAAAGTTTTCGCCGGCCAGCCAAAGAACTAATCGATCTCCTGATTCGCCACTCCTGCCATTTACTTTTCCGCTATGAAATTTTTCCAATCACTTGCCGCAACCCTCATCGTTGCGACTCTCGCCGCCCTCCCGGCTCACTCTCAAAACGGCCTCAAGGATATTCCTGACACGGCTGTATCCGCGCAGCTCGAAGCCTTTCAACTCATCGAAGGCGCGAAGGTGAATCTTTTCGCCAACGAACCCGCCGTCGCGAACCCGACTCACATGAACTGGGATTCGCGCGGACGCCTCTGGGTCGTCAGCAGTCCGCTCTACCCGCACATCAAGCCAGGCCAGGAGGAACAAGACAAAGTCGTGATTCTCGAAGATACGAATGGTGATGGCGTCGCGGACAAGAGCATAGACTTTGCCACCAATCTTCACATTCCCACAGCCGTCCTCCCCGGTGACGGAGGCGCCTACATTGCGAATTCGATCGAGGTCCTCTTTCTCAAAGATACCGACGGGGATGATGTCGCCGATGAACGCCAGGTAGTTCTGTCAGGGTTTGGAACCGAGGATACCCACCATTTGTTACACACTTTTAAATGGGGTCCAGAGGGAATGATTTGGATGAATCAGTCCATCTACATTCACACGCACCTCGAAACGCCTTACGGAATTCGTCGCCTCCTCGGTGGCGGAATGTGGCACTACCGGCCCGAGACTCAGCGATCGGATGTGTTCATGAAAGGACTCATCAATCCCTGGGGACACGCTTTTGATGAGTGGGGACAAAGCTTCCTCACCGACGGGGCCGGCAGTCAGGGCATCAACTTCGTTTTTCCCCGTTCTGTCTTTGCGACCTCACCGGGAGCCTCCCGCATTCTCAAGGGACTTAACCCCGGACAGCCCAAACATTGCGGAGCCGAGTTTCTTACTGGACGCCATCTTCCTGATGATCTCAAAGGCCTCATCGCTGCTCCCGATTTTCGCGGGAGTCGAATCAATCTTTTCAAGCTGACTGACAACGGCAGCGCCTACACCTCATCTCAGGTCCCCGATCTCATTTCATCGAAGCACCGCGCCTTCCGCCCTATCGATATCAAAATGGGCCCCGATGGGGCCATCTACGTCGCCGACTGGTATAACCCTATCATTCAGCATGGTGAAGTTGACTTCCGCGACTCACGCCGCGATCAAAAGCACGGCCGCATCTGGAGAATTACCTTTGATGATCAGGATACGCTTCCGATCGAAGATCTCAGCCAACTCGATGAAAAAGCCCTTGCTGGAAAACTCAATGCCCCTGAGGCACTGACCCGTCAACTCGCGCTCACGGAAATGAGAAACCGCGATCCGAAAGCGGTTCTTCCAGCCGTCGCGAACTTGAGCGTCCCCGATGGGGTTGAT
Source organism: Verrucomicrobiales bacterium (assembly GCA_028047635.1). Classification (GTDB taxonomy): domain Bacteria; phylum Verrucomicrobiota; class Verrucomicrobiia; order Verrucomicrobiales; family DEV007; genus Arctic95D-9. The sequence continues at coordinate 32,603 of JAOFXR010000005.1, read as the reverse complement.
CCCGATCTCGTTGCCCTTCGCAAGGTATGGGCCTCACAAACCCTCAATCAGTTTGATGAGAAGGCCGCCGTGGCCTTACTGGATTCCAAAAATCACAAAGCACGTGCCGCCGCACTACGCGCCATTTACTACCGTGCTGCTGATAACGACGAAGCCCTCGCCATCGCGAGCAAAGCGATAGCTGATCCTCACCCACAAGTGCGCCTCTGGGCCGTGAGTGTGCTTGCGCAGCTAGATGTCAAAGAAACCGTCACCACCGCGATGAAGGCGATCGATGGAGTCGAGCTTGATGAGTTTCTCGATTTCGCGCTCTGGTCGATCTGTCGCGAACACTCCGACCGCTGGGTCGCTGATGCACAGGAAAAAAATCCTTTTAGCTCCACCCGCCAACTTCTCTTTGCGGTTCGGGCGATCAACAAACCGGTCGCAGTGGATCAGATTCTCAGCGCACTTGAAAGTGGCGAGATATCCTCCGATCAGGAAGTGACTGACATTGCCGACTGGATTTCAAAAACCGGCTCTCCTGAGAACCTAAACAATCTTTTCGTCCACACGCTGAAAGAGAACGCCTCCCCGGCACATCAGAAAGCGATTCTTACCACTCTGGCTTCGGCTGGACGGATCAGGAAAATTCAACCGACGGGTGACAAGAACCGATTAAATCAATTCCTCGATTCGAAGAACGACGTCATTTTCTCAGAAGCCGCCACCCTCGCTGGTCTTTGGAAACTAGAGTCTGCTCGTCCCGGATTGCAATCCGCCTTCCTCGCTGCAGCCGAGAACCAGGGCCGCGCTGAAGCCACTCTCAACGGACTTATTTCTCTTGGCGGCCCACCCACCGCGAAGCTCTTCGACAGCGAAGCCAAATCAGAGACGAGCACCTTTTTAATTAAGTCCCTCGCGGTGAGAGGCCGCACCCGCATGAACCCGGCCGCAGGTGCCACGCTCGCCGTCGAAGTCTTGCAGAACGCGCCGGACGGAAAAGATCCTCATGGCATCTACGCGGCTTTCCTCGCCACGAAGCAGGGCCCCGGAGCGCTCGCGAAAGCTCTCACAAACGCAAAACTTCCCCAACCGATCGCACTTGTCGGTGTCCAGAAGGCAAGCAGCGCCGCGACGAAACCCGAAGGGCTCGTTAAAGCACTTCAGAAGGCCGCAGACCTCAAACCGATGAAGATGGCTCTCTCCGACACCGAGATGGAATCGATGATGGAGGCAGTTGCGAAGTCAGGCGATCCACACAATGGAGAGAAAGTGTATCGCCGCGCCTCGATGCAGTGTCTTGTTTGTCATGCCATCGGCGGTGCCGGCGGCGTGATCGGACCTGATCTCGTTAGTATTGGCTCCAGCGCTCCGGTTGATTACCTCATCGATTCCCTGCTTCAGCCGAACATGAAGATCAAAGAAGGCTATCACACGACACTGGTCACCTTGAAAAACGGAGACTCATTCGCCGGAGCCATTGCTCGCGAGGATGACAACGAGCTCGTCGTCCGCGATGCCACAGGAAAAGAAAACCGCATTCCTAAAGCCGATATTGCGAGCAATAACATCAGCCCTGTTTCACTCATGCCTCCAGGCCTAACCGCTCAGCTACGGGAAGACGAGTTTGTCGATCTAGTGGCCTTTCTGGCACAGCTTGGAAAAGACGGTGACTTCAAGACGCCGCCGAACCGCTATGTGAGACAGTGGCAGTCACTCATGCCCCACGAAAGAACTCGCGATGCAATCGGCCATTACGGACATCAGATCTTCACCGAGGACATCAAAACCTATCAGTGGATCCCCTTCTTCGCCAAAGTAACCGGTGGTGTTCCGATTCCTGAAATGCCCAAGGTCGTCGGACGAGGGCGCAATCGCTACGGAGTCGCTCGTACTTTCGTCGATGTCAGCAAAGCGGGACCGGTGCGATTCAAGATTTCAGGAAAGCTGAACGACCTCATTCTTCTCCATGGAGAGAATAAGATCGAACTGCCGGCAGATGTTTCCGAAGCAGAGATCACATTGGAAGTGAAGAAGCCGGGAAGACAAAAAATCACTGTCTCAGGTCTCAATGGTTTCGGACTCGATGACGTCAAAGTCGAAGTACTTGACGACGCTGGAACCGTTCAGTTTATTGACATCAAAGAGTTCTAACCCTTTCCTATTTCACCTTTCCAAAATCACATTATGAAAGCCTCCTATCTCATACCTGCTGTCTTGCTCTTCATTGGCGTGGCAACGCTCACCGCTCAGCAAAAAGGTAAGAAGAAAGCCGCTCCGCCTAAACTAAAATGGCGGGTTCAGCAGCTTCACAAAGATAATAATGAAGGGGTCGCGGTTGGCGACATTAATGGCGATGGCAAACTGGATGTCACCGCAGGAGAATTCTGGTATCCGGCTCCCGACTTCAAGCCACTCCCCGTTCGTAAGATCCTCCCTTTCGGAGCTGACTACATGCAGAACAATTCAGAGCACCTTTTCGACATGGATGGAGACGGTGATCTCGATGTCGTCGCCGGTGCCTTCACCCTGCCGATCGTGAACTGGTATGAGAACCCCGGGGCCGGAAACTACAAAGAAGGCGAGCCCTGGAAGACCCACCAGCTGGTCGATACCGAAACAGGACATAACGAGGCAACCTTTCTCCACGACCTCGACGGAGACGGAGCTCCCGAGTGGATCGAGAACCACTGGAACGCGGAAAACCCCATGCAGGCATTCCGCTTTGTGCGCGGTGAAGATGGCAAAGTCACTACGAAAAAGCACGTCATGAGCGAAAGCGGCAATGGACACGGCATGGGCTTCGGCGATCTCAATGGCGACGGAAAAGATGACATCATTTTCAACCAGGGATGGTATGAGTGCCCTGAAGCCGGTGCCTTCTCCGGACCATGGAAGTGGCGCAAAGAATTCGACCTCCCTCATGCGAGCTGCCCCGTTCTGATTGTTGACCTCAACGAAGACGGTCGCAACGATATCATCTGGGCCGACGGACACAGCTATGGCCTCTACTGGCAGGAACAACTGGAGCCACGCGCCGACGGAACCACACTTTGGCATCAGCATCTCATCGACAAAAAATTCTCGCAGGCCCACACCATGGCCTGGGAAGACATCGACGGAGACGGAGCTCCCGAGCTGATTACCGGGAAACGTTACTTCGCCCACTCAGGAAAAGACGCCGGGGCAGCGGATCCCATCACGGTTCATTACTACGATTGGAAAAAAGAAGACAATTCCTGGGGTAAGAAAATCATTTCCACCGCTGAAGCGGGAATGGGACCTGGCGTGGGACTGCAGATTCGCGTCCACGATCTCGACGAAAACGGCTGGCCCGACATCATCGTTCCCGGCAAGAGTGGCACCCATATTATTTGGAATGAGGGCTGGACGAAGCCTTCCTGAGTCCTGGTACTTGCAGCTATTTTTGACATGAGCGATTCCACTCCAGAGCTGGACCAAAGTAACGAAGAACCCAAGCGCGAGCCGGTTCCTGAAGTCCTTTATTCCTTTTATGAAGACCGCGCGTTTGTTTCCTGCACCCGTTGCGGAGAGTCACTAGCAGACTTCGAAGACGGCTACCGTATCTCAAAGAATTTCAAAAAGGGAGAAGTCCTCATTGAATATGCGCTTTGCATGCCCTGCCTCACAGCAATGCTTGACGAGGCCTCGGAAGAGTCGAAGAAAAGTCTCGATGACTTTCAGGAGAAACATTACCGCGAAGGCGTTTCCGGCTTTGAAGAATGCGCCCTCTGCGTTCGCACGATAGACGAAGCGCGAAACGAAGAATTTGGACTCGTCGGGGTCTGCCATGGGAATGACATGGTCGACAGCGCCTTGATTTGCATCGACTGCATGGAAGCCATGGCCGAGACAATGTCCGAAGAAACGAGGCGCACCTGGGACAAATTTCGTGAAGAAAACTTCCCCGGAGTGCCCTCCGACTTCGAACTTTTCCCAGCAAGACCGGCACCGAGTATTTTGTAGAACCGGTTTCGGCGCCTATTCAATTGTCCGCTTTCGGCAGATCCCCGGCCGGATTGTTCGAGTCGGCAACCGTCAGCAGTTTGTAAATTCGCGACTGCAACTCCCCCGGCAGTGGATCGCTCCCCGGGGATTCACGCACAAGGCGTTTCGCCTCCGCTAACCGACCGTCTCTTGCCGCTGATTCGATCAACCGAATGCGAATAGACCAATCTTCGGGAGCCCTATCCAATTCAGATGTGAGTATTCGAGTGTCTGCCCTCATGAATTTATCTCGCCAAAGGTTACTCACCGGAAAGATTTGTCAAAACAAGGTCTTTAAATTGCACTTTCATCGGCGGGCCTGAATGTAGCTGAAGGGCTAGAATCCCCGAGAGCTCTCGTTCCTCTTCCTGTAAATCAATGACTTCAGCGGTGAGATGACCATTCAGCTTCACCGTGATCTGATTCCCCTGCCCCACAATCTCGTAGGAATTCCACTCACCGGCCTTGTATGAACTAACGGCCGCCTCGCCTGATTCCGTGAGTGCTGTTTTCTCAAAGCTTCCATCCGCCTTTACGACCGTCTTCTCTCCGCGAGTCGAAAGCATCTTCCTTCCGTGCTCATCATAGATCGCTCCGAGCAAGGGCGCCTCCGGATGGCTGATATCCACCTGATAACCGACGGCGTGACCATCCTCAAGCACTTGAGAACGGACTTGAACTCCGCTGTTCGCTTTGGGGCCCCCATCCACTTTGAAGTTTAAAGTCAGCTTAAAATCTGAAATATCGCCGCCCTGCCAGACAAGGAATTGGTTTTTCGTGCAGGGATTCTCCTCGGATGCCGTCGCGGTTATGGCCCCGTCTTCCACGCTCCAATAGGAAAGCTCCGGAGCTGACCACCCTGCGAGGGTCTTTCCATCAAAGAGCACTTTCGGTTCATCCGCCTTCAACGGAAATACGATAAAAAGGAAGCCTAGTGCAAGAATTTGGAATTTTCGTCGTTTCATAATTTAGCCTTTCCCCGGTATGAGAAACTGTCCACCATCAATTACCTGCAAAACGAGTGAATAAATGTGACTCTGAAAGGTCAAAGCACTGTCACAATATGAGCTTAGGGGAGAATAAAGCCCTAAAAGGCCCCTTCCCGGCCACCTTTTCCATTGAATATTTGAAGAATCGGCAAAAATGCGGATACTTAACAAACATTAAATTAATTTTATGCGTTTAGATTTCAGATTACTTCGTGTTGTCTCCTTGCTCGTGTTGAGCTTCGCCACTCAGCAGAGTTATTCACAGGGTATCGAACAACAAATTCGCGCGAAAGCCAATGAGGCTGGCAGTGGAATCGCGGCGTGGTATCAGGCACGAAACTTTGCTCCGGCATGGGATGGTCAGCGTCTTGGCGGGCTCGCGTCCTTCATTCAGGAGCTTGAGGCCCATGGGCTTTCCCCGGCACTTTTTCGCCTCTCGGAGTGGGATCAGCAATGGCGGAACCCCAGCCCGGATCCGGCAGCACGCGCAGCGGTCGAAGTGGGCACGACCCAACTGGCCCTCTACGCCATTCAATCTCTCGCCTACGGCTTTGTTGACCCCACTTCGGTTCACCCCAAATGGTCGGATATCCCGCGTAAGGTGACCTCATACCAGTTTCTCGACGGAGCGCTTCAGGTAGCGCCTCAGCAGTTTGCCGGTTTTCTACTTCAGAAAGTCCCACCACAGGATGAACGCTATGCCGAGATGCTTAAAACTCTCGCACGCTACCGGAAGATCGATTCACTCGGTGGATGGAGAAATCTCCCTGCGACCGCTCAGCCCGCCGAAGCCGGATCAGCTTACCCTGAGGTAAAGCTTCTGAAATCCCGTCTTCAAGCGGAGGGAGACCTCCCCGGGGGGAGCGTCGGCAGCAAACGAGACAAAGATCGCACGATCGGCAATCGCACCGGTGATGCCATCAAGTCGTTTCAGTTCCGTCACGGCATCGATCCCGACGGAGCGCTTGGCCCGCAAACACTAGCCGAACTCAATAGCTCGTCGAAATCTCGCGTCAACACGCTCATCATCAATATCGACCGACTTCGCTGGATGCCCCGTGCCTACGAAGAAACAGAGCACATCGAAGTCAATATTGGCGAAGGAGCACTGCGCATGTTCGACAAGCGCCGTCAGATTACGGTGATGCCCGTGATTATTGGCGTAAAAGGAAAACACCAGACTCCTGTCTTCCACGGCGACATCAAGTATCTCATTTTTCGCCCTTATTGGAACGTGCCTCTCTCAATCGCAAAAACTGAGATCGTCCCCAAAGCGAGCGGGAACCCTGCTGGCTACATGACCAGCCACAACTACGAAATCGTTCCTTCCTATGGCGCATCCGAAAGTCAGATCCTCCCTAACACAGCCGCTAATCTACAAAAAACGGCGTCAGGCAGTCTCTTGATCAGACAGTCCGCAGGTCCCGATAATTCGCTGGGTCTCGTGAAATTTATTTTCCCGAACGATAACTCCGTCTACCTCCACGACACCCCCGACCACAGCCTCTTCAAAGCCACGGACAGAGACTTCAGTCATGGATGTGTCAGAGTTTCCCGCCCGGATGAGCTTGCCAATTTACTCCTCCAACGCAACGGAGGCTGGGATATTAATAAAGTTCGGGGATCTATGCAGGATGTAAACACACCCAACCGAAAAGAGGACTTTAGCCGATCGATGCCGGTTTACCTTGTCTACTGGACCTCAACGATCATGGGCGACAAACGCGTTCGCTTTGATCAGGACATATACGGACACGATAGCATCATGTTCCAAAAGTTCGGCCTCCAGCCTTAACCTTTCTGGCATAGTGCCGGGAAGATAGGGCCTCTGAGCCGGCCTAACGGACTGGCTGCAAAAAAACGTCCGCACCTTGCTTTGTAGCCGAGTGTCCGCGACCTCGGTCGGGCGCACTCATCATCGACGACATGCTTCCCGCTCTTCCCTGCTACTCAACCCGATTGAGAAGCAGCAGCCGGAAGTCCATCACTTCATCGCCGGCAATCTTAAGCGCTTTCATCGTAAGTTCAGCGGTTCCCTTCTCCAGCTTGAGGATTCCCAAAGTCACCGGCTTCCAATTCTGAGTGTAGCTCTCAGCACGGGGCGAACGATCTTCTTCCGCTCCGACGAGTGCAGAAGGATTAGCTTCCGATATCGTTCCCACGAGTCGATTGTCTCCAAAACTCAGTTCGATCTCCGATCCAGCGTCGTCCTCATCGCAGCTGTAATAGAGGCTGACTTCGAAGGTTCCGCTCTCCGCGACCTCTGCATTCCACGTAATCTTATCATCCAGCGAGGTCCAGTTTCCGAAAAAGGAATCATTGGGAAACTTGTTCGAGCGTTTGATCCCGCCATGGGCAACACCATCACGAGCGGGAACCTGCGTGTATTGGTGCCCAGGATGAGCAATCACAAAGGGGCGGGTGTCTTCTCCCAGCTCGTCGACCATCGCCCTCTTCCATTTCTCCAAATCCCCCGCCAACTTCTTCCTTACCTTCGGAAACTTCTTCGCGACATTCTCGTATTGCCCGGGATCGGTTGGCATATGAAAAAGCTCTCCCTTTGTATCGAGTCGAAATTCAGGTGTGCGAACCGAAGCCCTCGTTTTCCAGGCGGAAAAGACAGCACGCTGCGTAAGCGAGTCAGAAAGCTCTCTCTCCTCATCCGGGTCAGCCAGCTTCTGCAGCGCCGGATAGAGATTCATTCCATCGAGCGGATTCGGATGCTCCCTCAGCGAGATTCCGGTCATCGCCGCAAGCGTGGGAAGCAAATCCGTTGCCGCCCCCAGCACTTCCACTTTTGTTTCCGGAGCGATTCCGTTGGGCCAGCGAATCACCATGGGACTGCGAACGCCACCTTCATCGGTGTTTCCTTTCTTGCCCTTCATTCCCCCGTTCCAGCGGGAACCGTTCGGTCCATTGTCACAGAAATAAATCACGATGGTATCGTCGCGCAGCTTGAGTTCATCGAGTTTCCCGAGAAGTCGTCCCACGTTCCAGTCAATATTCTCACACATCGCAAGAGCGCATCGCAAATGAAGATCGTCTTCTTTCTTCGGCTCACGGTGATGCATCACGAGTTCCTTTTCCTTAAATCGATTCCAGAACTCATCAGGCACCTGCATCGGGGAATGTGGCGTGTTGTAGGGAAGATAAACGAAAAATGGTTTCTCCTGATTCTCCTCGATAAAATTCATCGCCCGATTCGTAAAATCATCGACTACGAATCCCTCACCTTCGATAATGTTGCCATTGTGCTCTAGCATGGGGCTGAAGTAGTCGCCCCAGTGGCCCGAGCAAAACCCGTAAAACTCATCAAAACCGCGCCCGTTCGGATGATACGGATACTGCATTCCATTGTGCCATTTCCCGAAGGCCGCCGTCTCGTAGCCCGCTGTCTTGAAAACATCACCAATTGTCACCTCATCGAGATCGAGTCGCTCACCACCCGCCGAAGTTGAGTAAACACCGCCGCGCTGATGATAACGTCCTGTCAAAAGCTCAGCACGAGTCGGCGAGCAGACCGGACACACATAAAAGCGCTCGAAACTCGCCCCGTCAGCGGCGAGCGAGTCAATATGGGGAGTCGAGAGATTCTTGTTTCCGGTGAGGCTCAAATCTCCCCACCCCTGATCGTCGGTCAGGATAACGACGACGTTCGGTTGGACCGCACTCGGAGCGCCCTGAGCCGCAACAGAACCGAGTAAAAAACTGAAAAGAAGAAGGAGAAATTTCATCATAAAAGTGAAACTACTCCTTCACAAACCCAACAACAACGACGGAATGATGGACCGCCTATTATCCCTCACCACTTATAAAGCGAATCAAGCTCCAGCCACCTTCGCCCAAACCGCGAGCCCTGTTTTTACCGCCAATCCGCAAGCAACGAAAAAGCCGATGGTGGCAAGCGCGAGAATCCAACGAGGCACTTTCCGCTCACCAGTGAGCTCCTTACGCGATCCAAGATAAATCAACGCAGCCGCTAAGGCTGGGATCCCCAGAACCGTCAGGGCCTGAGCAAACGTGATCAGACTTACCGTGCTGCCACTTTTAGTGAGGGAAAATATCGCAACCAGCATTCCCACGATGAGAGCCACCGCAGTCATATGAATGGGCCACCCATCGGAAAGCCGACTTCCTTTCCCGAGCGAATCAGACATGACCGTTCCGCCGATCATGGAATTAACGAGAAAGGAACTGAATGCACCGGCAATAATTCCAAGGCTGAAAATAACCACCGCCCAGGTGCCGAAAAGCGGCTCCAACTGACGGGCAACGTCCCCGACTCCGGCGAGCGTAACCGGATCAGGACGCCCGTAAAAAGTTCGTGCGGCCGTAAGAAGTATGATCACAGTTACCAGTCCGAGAACCGAGATACTTACGACCGAGTCCACCAACCCGCGTTTGGCATCTCCGATTCCCCAGCCTTTTTCCTTAACGAGATACGCCTGGTAAAAAGCCCCCCCAACCGAAAACGTCGTGCCGATCATTCCGAGAAGCGCAAATAAGTCTCCGGTTCCAGCAGAAGCAACCGGCTCAAAGTCTCTCGCCGTCATGTAGGCAGCCACAAAGTTCATCAGGAAAGCGATCACCATCACCCCGATAAGAATTTTCATCAGCTTCTCGATCGACTGATACAAATTCCGCATCAGGTAGAGAGTCGCAATGACAATGGCATTGAACGCGATCAAAAGCCCGACCTGCATCCCGATAGATATCGAGTCACCTCCAGTGACGACTTCGACCAACGGCATTAAACCGGCAACCACCGCAATGTTATTACTCGACTGAAAAAGAGCGACGAGGATAAAGAGAATCAGTCCAATAATAACCGCGACTGGACGACCAAGACGCGCCGCCAACTCATCACAAACGCTTTTTTCGTAGCTGACTCCCACCCGGGCCGCGAGGGCCACCATTGCGATCATGAGAATGGCAGAGGCAATCACCACGGGAACTCCGATCATCCCAAAGCCGGCACCGACCTTTGAGCTCGTTAGGATACTTCCCGGCCCTAACACGACAGCCGCTACCACGATAGCCGGCCCGATTGATTGCAGTAACTTCTTCACAGGGAGCATCGAAACAGATGCCTCCTCGCTTTTCGAGACATTTTAGAACACTGATGACGTGATAAAGAATCACAGCACTCCCGAAAACCCGCACGAATCTTTCATTTGGTTTTACTTGTTCCCCGGCACGGAAATCGCTAAATCCAGAGACACACATCATGGTATCTATTCGCATCCGCGGCCTCGTGAAACGCTTTGGCGACGTCGTCGCCCTCGATCACCTCGATCTCGACATCGAAGCAGGAGAACTTTTTTTCCTTCTCGGCCCGTCGGGGTGCGGCAAAACGACTCTTCTGAGATCGATTGCAGGATTTCATATTCCCGAAGCGGGTGAAATCAGTTTTGACAAACAGGACGTCACTAAGGTGCCTCCACACAAACGTGAAACGGCGATGATGTTTCAAAGCTATGCCCTTTGGCCGCATTTGAATGTGTTCAAAAACGTCGCCTTCGGCCTAGAAGAACGTCGCGTTCGGAAACCGGAAATCAAACGCAGGGTCGAAGGTGCTCTGGCGATGGTCAAGATGCAGGGACTCGGGAATCGAAAGATCAATGAACTCTCAGGAGGCCAGCAGCAGCGCGTTGCCCTCGCTCGAGCTCTCGTCGTGCGTCCCCGCTGTCTTATGCTGGATGAGCCGCTCTCCAATCTCGATGCCAAACTTCGAATCGAGATGCGATCTGAAATCCGTCGTATTTGCAAAGACTTCGGACTCACGGCGATCTACGTGACGCACGATCAAAAAGAAGCTCTTTCCATGGCTGATCGCATGGCAATTCTAGATGGCGGTAAAATTGCCCAAATCGGAACACCTGAAGAAGTTTACCGGCGTCCACAAACGGCTCTTGTTGCGGGATTTGTTGGCGAGACCAATCTCATTCCCGGAACGGTTCAGTTCGAATCAAACGACCACCTCTACGTCTCGACTCCTCTCGGAGACATCGTAGGACAGTGCTCAGTCCCGAACTGGTCCCCGGAGCCAAATGAAAAGGTGATTCTGTCAGTCCGACCTGAGTGCCTCTCGATTCATACAACGCCTCCGGTTCAAAATGCGATGAAGGGCTACCTCAAAGAGTCCATCTACCTCGGTGAAACAGCTCAATACTCCCTCCTAGCAGAGGGGCTGGATGAGCTCATTCATATTTCAGAATTGAATCCTCGTCGGGTCATTCGTGAAACGAACGAACCCTTTTTCGCGACCGCGCGTCCCGAGGACATTGTCATTCTCCCTGCACCCTGATCCCCGTGTTACTGAGACTCACCATCGTTCTTTTGCTGTTAGCGGGCGTGCTTATCGCCCCGTTCGCGTTCCGTCCTGGAGACGAAACCGCTGACCTCAAGAAATCAAATTCGGAGCGCTTAGTCATCATCACTCCGCACAACGAATCGATCCAATCAGAGTTCGCGAGAGGATTTGTCGCCCACATGAAGCAGAACCACCAGCGCGACGTTTTCGTCGACTGGAGGCAACCGGGGGGAACCTCTGAAATCGCGCGCTTTCTCAGATCAGAATTCGCGACTCGTTTTGAAACGCTTTGGAAAAAAGAAACCGGGCTCCCCTTTTCATTAACCGCAAGGGAAGCCTACGCGAATGGAAAACTGGACAGCCGACTCGCAGAAACAAAGACTCAACAGGGCAGTGCTCAACAGAGTAAGGCTGCCAACCTAACAGGGTTGGATCGGAACGATAAAGACCAGGTGGCACTAGCCTCGCGAAATCTTTTTCTCGAATCCGATACAGGCGTTGGAATCGATCTCTTCTTTGGCGGAGGCGCCTATGATTTCAACAAACAAGCCTCTGCAGGAAATCTAGTTGGAGTCAGCGCCGATGGGAAATACGGTCCCGGAGCGCTTGCGAAAGAAAAGCCCGATTGGTTTTCGGACGAAATCATGCCCGCTACCGTGAGCGGTGAACCTTTTCGAGACGAAGATTTCAGATGGGTCGGCACGGTCCTTTCTGCCTTCGGCATTTGTTACAACACCGACGTTCTCGACCGGCTCGGCATTAACGAACCCTTCACCAGTTGGTCGGACCTTGGAAACCCCAAACTGTTTGGCCAGGTCGCGCTCGCGGATCCAACTAAATCAGGATCCACGACGAAAGCGTTCGAGATGTTGATTCAAGAGAAGATTCAACACCGTCTCACAACAGGCGGCGGCTCAGAGGCTGAATCAATCGCGGCAGGCTGGGATGACGCGATGCAGCTCATCCTGAAGATCAGCGCGAACAGCCGGTATTTCACTGACTCCGGCGCGAAAGTCCCCCGCGATGTCGCGATGGGAGACGCCGCCGCCGGCATGTGTATCGATTTTTACGGGCGCACTTTCAATGAGCTCTACCGCAGAGACAATGGTAGCGATTCACGGGTTCAGTTTCTCATGCCGGTGGGAGGCACTTCCATTGGCGCAGACCCGATCGGGATGCTCCGCGGCGCACCCAATCCCGAATTGGCGCATCGCTTTGTCGAGTATGTGCTTTCTCCCGAAGGCCAGAAATTATGGAACTACAAAGCGGGATCCCCTAACGGTCCCACCCGATTTGCACTGAGACGGCCTCCGATTAGGAAAGATTTTTACAGTGAAGAGAACCGTAAGTTCATGACCGATCCTGACGTGAATCCCTACGAGATCAGTAAAGGCTTCACCTATCACCCCGAATGGACCGGTGCCCTCTTCGCTTCCCTGAGATTTGTAATTAAAGCCTCATGCATCGATCCTCACGAAGAACAACAGGAAGCATGGCGAACTCTCATTGAGGCAGGAATGCCCCGGGGAGGCGCTGAGGAGTTCGAAGACATCTCCCTGATCAACTATTCGGAAACCACTAATCGCATCGCTGAAGTCCTCGCAGAAAAGGACAAGATCAAGGAAATCACTCTCGCGCGCGAACTTTCCGGACATTTCCGCGCAAGATACGAAGCGATCACTTCAAAGTGGAACACGCATCAACTAACTGCGGCAGAAACCAAATGAGCCGTCGAGTTTCCATTTTCATCTATGTGATTACCGCGGTTTTCTTCGCGTTCTTTTTCGCCTATCCGATCGGCCATACCGTGAAGGAGGCCTTCATAGGAGCTGACGGCGGAATCACAATCGGCTACTTCGTCGAGCTTTTTCAAAATCCGATCTATGTCGAGGGGCTGATCAACTCGTTCTACATGGGGCTCTTCACGACCATACTCGCGCTCGCGATCGCTCTCCCGCTGGCTCTGCTGAGTAACCGATGGCAATTTCCCGGAAAAAGTCTTCTCAACTCGCTGATCCTCGTGCCATTGATTCTACCGCCTTTCGTCGGAGCCCTCGGAGTACGTCAGTTCCTGGGGCAGTCGGGAGTGCTCAATTCATTTCTTATCGATCTGGGTATGATGGAAGCCAACGCTCCCTTCGATTGGCTCGGCGAAGGCAGACTCTTCGGAATCGTGATCATGAACGCGCTGCACCTCTATCCCATCGCTTACCTCAACATTTCCGCCGCCCTCGCTAATCTTGATCCGGCAATGGACGAAGCGGCGGAAAATATGGGTTGCCATGGAATTCGCCGTCTCTTTCGCATTACGTTCCCTCTTATCATGCCGGGAATGTTTGCCGGAGCGACGATCATCTTCATCTGGTCATTCACCGAGCTCGGCGTCCCTCTCATCTTTGACTTCAGCCGCGTCACCAGTGTCCAGATTTTTGAAGGGATCAAAGACCTCAGCGGAAATCCTTTCCCCTACGCCTTAGTAGTGGTCATGTTAGTTGCCACGGTGATGTTCTACCTCATCGGGAAGGCACTCTTCGGGCGGGAAAACATGGCAAGTTCAGGGCGAGCTTCAACCGGCCGTGTCTTACAGAAGGCATCACCTCTCGTCGCCACCGTCTGCATCGGCGCCTTCATGCTGGTCACCGGTATCGCCGTGCTTCCTCACATCGGAGTTGTTCTTCTCTCGCTCTCAAACGATTGGTATCAAACAATTCTCCCCACAGCCCTGACCGGGCAACATTATACCGACGCCCTCGGTCATCCGCTCACACTCAATTCGATCGGCAACTCGCTGAAATACGCATCACTCGCGACAGGACTGGATCTCGTCCTCGGTGTCGCGGTCGCCTACGTGGTCGTCCGCACCAAACTTCCCGGCAGGCAACTCCTCGATGCCATGGCCATGCTACCTCTCGCGGTCCCCGGACTTGTCCTCGCTTTCGGCTACCTCGCGATGACACGTGAAGGACAACCTTTCGATTTTCTCATTCTAGGTGAAAATCCCATCGTCATTCTTGTGATCGCTTACTCGATTCGCCGCCTGCCCTACGTGGTTCGATCTGCGGCAGCCGGATTCCAACAAACCAGCGTCAGCCTCGAAGAGGCCGCACAAAACCTCGGCTGCCACCCGATCAAGGCCATGGGCAAAGTCACCCTGCCGCTCATCACCGCCAATCTCATCGCAGGAGGCCTTCTCGCCTTTTCCTTCGCGATGCTGGAAGTTTCCGATTCACTTATTCTAGCGGAACAACAGCAACACTTCCCCATCACCAAAGCCATCTACGCACTGATCTCGTCTCTGGGAACCGGCCCCAATCTGGCCTCTGCTCTCGGTGTTTGGGCGATGGTGTTCCTCGCAATCACCATCGTAGGCGCCGGCCTTATTCTCGGCCGCAAACTTGGGGCCCTGTTCCGTGTATGATAGTTTTATGTCAAATTTGATCACTATTTGATTTTATAATATTGACAATTAATATAATTTTGATAAGTTTTTGTTCTTCTTTGTTTTCACGCAGATTGCTGAAAATCTATGAGAATTATTTTACTTTTACTTATCGGATTCCCTCTGGCTCAGGTCTCCTCCTTTGGAGAAGACACTGGATCAAAAACCGATCAAAAAAGCCCCCCCATTCCAGCTGCGCCTCACTATTGGGATGCAAACAGCTGGGACAAAGGAGCCGCCGCGTCTTTCTGGCGAGCTTATCGAAAAAATAAATCGATCAACACTTCCACAGTGCTTGACCCGATCAGCCATGCCCAAAGCCGGAAACCCGGCCAAAAGCAGTCTTCCCCAATTAAAGGAGGCTAATTTACGACACGCAGACCGAGAGCTGACCGTATACATGCAATGGCAGTGGGATGACATTGCATGAAGATAATGCCCTCGCAGATTCATCTGCGGGGGCATTATTGCGTTCAGGACGCCTCTCAATCAGAGTTTATCGGCGATGCTCTCCGTGTATCCCGTCATTTCAAGATAGGCTCGCCCCACCGTCTCGCCGCTCGCCTCCTCAATCACATCACAAGCTCCTTCCCAGTAGCTAACGCCACCCGGTCCTCCGACGATTTCCTGATCATTCATCAAGGGGATCAGCTGAAAAGAACGCTGCTCCCCAGTTGCTGGGTCAATCGCTTCGATCCGCGGGCTGACAGGGTAAACCGCTCCCGTCTTTCCGCTTTTCCAACTCCCTTCGTGCTTCCACGAATAGCTCTCGAGATTCTGATGCGTCAGCTCGCCGGCTTCACTGATCCAGACCAACTTGGAATATTCTGAGGGTTCTCCCGTGTCAGTTCTCAGGATATAACCCATGATCTCACGGCCGTCGAAAAACTGAATACAAGTCCAGTCCCAACCAATCTGATTGCGATCAAGCTGACTACTCGAAATTTCGTGATCCATCCACGACTCGCCCGTTACTTCATACTGCTTACCGTTCAAGGAAACCTGCCCGATCGTCTTCAAGCGCGGAAAAGTAATGTAATAGCTCGCAGCAGTGCCCTCGGGGCCCTTTCTGGAAATTCCCTCTTCCCCGAAAATGACATGATCCTTCTCAGGCGTCAGCTCCAATGACAACGTGACGTCCGAATGGACTGAGCCCTCGAGAAATATGCTCCCGTCGGAATTTCGCTTGAGCGACCAGTTCCCATTAAAAACGTCGAGATCGTTCAAATCACCTCCTGCGTCCCATCCACCCCGGTTGAGCCGAACCTCATGGAGAAAATCGCCGGATCCGGGAGCGCTCAGCCCCATGTGAGCCATGTAGATCTGCTCGACACCAAACGACTCGCCTTCGGGAACCTGCTCAGGCTTTTGACCAAGCCGGAAAAATGTGGCCTGAAATCCGAACCGGGTCTTTCCGGACTCGAGATGGCCGGTCAAATACCACCACTCGATTTTGAAATCCGGATGACTCCCATGATCCTGCGGAAAGGAAAGCCGGTGTCCCATCACCGGAACCGACCACGGTGGCTCTTCTCCGCGGACAAATCCGCCAAGAACCAGTATCAACGCAGCCCAAAACAATCGCCTGAGAACCAGGTAAGGTTTTAATAGATCTATCTCTTCTACTTTCATTGCGCCCGAAGGACTGAGTGCCCAGCTTACCACAGGATACGAGGCCCCATTGAAAAGAGACTGCATTTCATACTCTGCAATCGCAATTTCGCCTTCACCTATCGGGAATCAACTCCTCGCGCGCCTTATCCTGAATCTGCCATTGCCACATTTCGCTAACGCCTAAATCAGCACCTTTATTCCGGTGAAGTTTTCCGCTAAGATTTCCCATTTCTGGACATTTCTTATCGATGAATCCCCATTTCTACCCGCTTCTTCTCGCTGTTACCACCAACCTGAGCGCCGCCCTCCCCGTCTATGCCGCAGAAGAGCTTCCCATCAAAGCACTCATTGTCGATGGACGGAACAATCACGATTGGGAAATCACGACCGATGCCCTGCGCGCTATCCTTGAGGCAACGGGCCGGTTCGAAGTGTCCGTTTCCACCGCACCGGAACTGAAAAGCGTCCGCAATCCCCCGCGACCCAAAACGGAAGACCCAACAATCCTCGCTGATTTCGATCGCTACGAAAAGGCGTTCAAAACACAGATTCAACCGGCTAAAGAAAAGCTCGCAGAACAATGGGAGTCCTGGGCTCCTGACTTCTCCTCGCACGACGTCATTATTCTCAACTACAATGGAGAGAACTGGCCGGAATCCATGCGGCAGTCATTTATCGACTACGTCCAAAATGGCGGCAGCGTCCTTCTCGTCCACGCCGCGAACAATGCCTTCCGTGACTGGGAAGAATACAACCAGGTCATCGGCATGGGTTGGCGCCCCGCCCCGTCCGGCAAAGCTCTGAAAATCGATCCCGAGACAGGCAGAACGATTTGGGACAAAACAGCGGGGAATTCCAGTCATGGTTCCAAGCACCCTTTTCAGATCGCGGTTCGGGCGACCGATCACCCGGTCATGCGGGATCTCCCCCCCGTCTGGATGCACGGAAAAGACGAACTTTATCACGACATGCGCGGTCCCGCCGAAAATCTCACCATCCTCTCTTCCGCATTCTCAGATCCGGAACAAAGAGGCAGCGGAAAGCACGAACCGATCACGTGGGAAGTCGTTTACGGAAAGGGAAAAGCCGTCGTCACTTCGATGGGACATTTCTGGAAAGGCGATACCTCAGCCGACGGGCTGCATTGCGTCGGATTTCAAACCGTGTTCGCAAGAAGCTGCGAATACCTCGCCACAGGCAAAGTGACCTTACCCATCCCCGACACATTCCCATCCGCAGAAGAGAGCATTCCTCGAACACCCGCCCTCGTGGATTGGAAATCGAAGGACAATATTACCGATTCAGAGGCCGCCCAACGCGCGAAAGAAAAGAAAAAACAGGATCCCTACGGCCCCCTCACTCCTGACGAAGAACTCACCACGTTCGACCTCGCCCCCGGTTATGTGGCCGAACTGGTCGCCTCCGGCCCTGCCGTCCAGGAACCCGTTCTCACCGTATTTGACGGAAACGGAGTCATGTATGTCGCCGAAATGCGGAGCTACATGCAGGACGTCGAAGGCACCGGAACGAAAACACTCAAGAACGGCCGTATCAAGCGCCTCGAAGATACGAACGGCGACGGCAACTTCGACCGGGTCACTACCTTCGTCGACGACCTGAATCTCCCCCGAATGATTCTTCCCCTCGACGACCGCATCGCCGTCCGCGAGACCGACACGATGGATATTGTCTACTACCGAGACACCGATGATGACGGAATCGCCGACGAGAAGGAGATGCTCTACGAACGCGGCCCCTACGGTCGCGGGAATATCGGCACCTCCGTTGAGCACCAGGATTCAGGTCTTCTCTGGAATCTTGATAACCACATTTACATCACCTACAACATCGAGCGTTATCGCTTCACCGATGGGGACTGGAAAGCGAAAAAACAGCACGGCCACTGGACCCAATGGGGACTTGCCAACAACGATGTCGGCGATCTCTTCTGGATCACGAATACCAACCCGATGGAGTCCCCTTACCTCCACCCCAAATATTGGGACACCGTCAAACGCCTCGCCGGCAAAGAAATTCGAGGCGTTCCCATCGACATGGGAAAACCCTACGATCCCGGATTCCTGAGCGTGAAGAGTCTTTGCCTCCTCAATGACCGGGGTGGCCCTGCCGCCGAAGTCCGTTCCTTCACCTCCGCCTGCGGACAAACCGTTTATCGAGGACACAAATTTCCTCTCGAAGACTACGGCGACTACTTTCTCTGCGATCCCACGATTCACGTGGTTCGACGCGCTAACATGAGCAAAAAGTCCGGCCTCGATTTCCTTGAGAAAACTGAACCCGGTGACTCCGAGTTCCTGAGATCCTCCGACATCAACTCACGTTTCATCAATACCGCGACCGGCCCCGACGGCTGTCTTTACGTCACCGACATGTATCGAGGAATCATCCAGGATGCCGGCTGGCTCTCGCCCGAGCCCCGGGAGAACATCAAAGCGAACGGTCTCGACAAAAACAAACAGATGGGCCGCATCTGGCGTATTCGACACCAGGATCATGCTCCGGAGGCCGCTCCCAAAATGCTCGAAGAAAGCACCGTCGAATTGCTCAGACACCTCGAACATCCCAGCGGATGGTGGCGCGACACCGCACAGAAACTCATCATCCTCCGCGAAGATAGAGACACCGTTGTCCCCTTGCTCAAGGGAATGAGCCAATACTCCGACAACGCCCTGACAAGACTGCACGCGCTCTGGACACTTGAAGGAACCGATAGCCTTGCGCCGGACTTTGTTGTCGCCCGTTTCTCCGACCACGATCCCCGCGTGCGACGGGCTGCCGTTCAGATTGCGGACCGCTGGATTAATTCAGATGACTTCGTGAAGCACTTTGATACGCTTAGAAACGAGAAGGATGGCACCGTGGCGCAGCAACTGATTCTGACTCTCGGTCTCGCCGTAGAAAATCCTCTTGCCGATGATTACATCCAACAAGTCGCCCGTCGCCACCTCAATGATAGTGGCGTCATCCTCGCCACCGGAATTTCCCTCTGGGGTAAAACCGATCTCCCGTTTGTGAAAGCAATCGAGAACGGAAAAGAAATCGACGTGGCAACCGCAGCCCCCTGGAAAGCCGCCTTCACGAATTGGAACCGCGGACTCAACTTCCCGGACGGCATGGACAAAGACCACAAGCGACTCGTCAGTGAAGGAGAAGTCCACTACTACCAATCATGCGTCGTCTGCCACGGCGCGGACGGGCAGGGAATCAAAACACCCGGAACCGAAAGCTACCTCGCCCCCTCTCTCGCCGATTCCCCCCGCATCAAAGGAGACGCCGAACAACTCGTGCCCATTTTACTTCACGGCCTCATGGGCCCGCTCGACGGCAAAACCTACCAGGCAGGTTTCATGGCACCAGCAGCGGCACTGGGACTGACTCGTGAACGCGAAATCGCACAGGTATTGAGCTTCATTCGCTACGCCTGGGATGGCAATGGATCGGCGGTTACCGAGGACGAAGTCAAAGCAATTAAAGCAGCAACAGCGGAACGAAAAGCGCCTTGGACTCAGAAAGAATTGGAAGCCGAGTGAAGCAACCTATTCTTTGTGCCTTTGTGGCTTAGTCCGAGAAACTCTGTGCATCGCCCTCGCATTAAGGCACGAAGCCACAAAGGAGGGACTAATAAAGAATACCCTTGATCTGCCTGTACCCTCAGCCAGTCCGAATATGCGCTTTGAGCAGCCCCATCAGGGAATACAGCCCGAAGTATGCGCGGTTCAGGTAAATTGAATCGGCAGATCCCCGGGCGCTTTTCATTTGCTTCAACTCGCTGTTCTTGCGCTGCTCTTCGCCCATTTCAACAATGCTCGCCATGTAGGTTTCATCGCTGAAATCGAATTCACCCTCATGAAACGGCCGCCCCAATAATCGTGCGCCGCGCTCAGCGCCTTCGAGGATTATTTCCCGCTCTCGTGGCGAGTCTTCGTCCGAAAGCACATCCAATTGCCGCAGCCCCGCTTCGAACTTCTCGGGATCATTCAGCACGTCGAGATCGAGGAAACGAAAATAGTCGCGATGGAAATCGTGATCCAGTTCCTTCGTGCAACCAAAGTCCAAAACGACCACCTCATTCGACGCATCGACGAGAAAATTCCCCGGGTGAGGATCAGCGTGAAATTCCTTCAGCTCGTGAATCTGAAATTGGTAAAAATCCCAAATCGCCTGCCCCACTTGATTCTTTACTGACTGATCTGACTCCTCCCTCGCAAAGCGATCAAGAGGTCGACCGTCGATCCAATCCATCGTGAGAACACGACGGTTTGATAGCTCGGAATAATAACGCGGGAATCGAATCCCCTCAACTTGACCCGAAGTCGCCTCTGAAAGGGAGATTGATCGTTCCAATTCCAATGAGTAATCGGTCTCTTCAAGAAGACGCTTTTTCACCTCCTGAAAGTAGGGTTCCACATCCATGTTGCTCAACCCAAGCATCTGGAGAGCAATTGGTTTCACGACGGCAAGGTCACTGTTTAAGCTATCCGCCACGCCGGGATATTGCACTTTCACGGCGAAGGTTTGATCTCCTTTCGTCGCTTGGTGAACCTGCCCGATCGAAGCGCCATGTTTCGCCGATTGAGAGAAAGTGTCAAAGAGGTCCAACGGCCCCTTGGAGAACTCGCGCATGAAAGTCCTTGTCACGAGTGGATACGACAAAGGCGGAGCGGAATACTGTGCCTGAGCGAACTGTTTCCGAAACGCGTCGGGCAACATATTTTGGTCAATGCTCAACATCTGAGCGAGTTTCAGCGGCCCACCTTTGAGTCGAGAAAAGGTCCTGTAAACCGCACTGGCATTGGCATCGTCGAGATCAGTTCGATCCCGATTCCCACTGACCGCCTGCCTTCCATAGTGCTTCAGATAGTTCGCTCCCACTTTTGCCCCGGCACCGGCAAGAGCGGCGATTCTGGAGGCTTTACCGCTCGGGATAGAAGATTGCTCGGGTGGGTTCATGATTGATCGTTAGGTCCCCAACTGCGCCCACTGAGAAAGCGGAACAAGTCAAAAGCAGAATCAACCGCCTGAGTTCCCATCACGTCGAAAGCGAGGCGAACTGACTTTTCAATGTAAGCATCAGTTCGTTCGAAGCCGGTGCTGGTATCCTCCATATTAAATTCGATCACTGAGAGGAGATGCCCGAAAAGCCCAAGAGGATAGGTTTTCGTCAAATTGCCCCGGCAGGCAACTTCGCCATTCTCTTTGCCAGAATCGAGGATCTGCCCGGCAAAATCGGTGAAAGCACGTCGCATCCCACAAAGGCTCTGACTCGGCCTATCTCCCCTGGGAAGGCGCGGAAAACGAACGAGAAAAAATGATCTCTGGTCCAGAATTTTGTCGCACAAGGCATAGTAGAAAGTGAGTAATTTCTGCTGCGAACTGAAGCCAGCCCACTCTTCTCCCTGCTCAACCGAAGAAATGGTATCAGTGGCAACTCGCTGCCAAATATGAGATTCAAGCACCTCAAAAGACGCAAACTGCTCGAAGAATTCACGCTCGCTGATTTCGAGGTCTTTCACGAAAGCATACACCGAAGCCGGCGGGTGCCCTGTCTCGAGAAGCCGGTGGATATATTTCCCAATGATATGTTCCTGATCCATCCAAGAACGTTACGCATCTGGAAAACTCTCGGACGGTGGCTTCTTCGAAAGTTCAAAGAGCGAAGTCACGGCCTTCACCTACACGCCAGCGCGTGGAAAACCCTAACTCTTCATCTCCCCCATCTCTTTCGTCGCGATCCCGATCGGACGATCAACAGGAATACCAGCGCAAGCGAGCAAGGTCATGAGCAAGTCGCCCTGATTCCCTTTTGTCTTATCCAGGAACCGTCCCGTATTGATCGAACCGCCACCTTTTCCAGCAACGATAAAAGGCAAATTCTCGCGGCTGTGTTTCGCGCCATCTTCGAGACCGGATCCCCACATCATGATGCAGTTGTCGAGCAAGGTGCCGTCGCCTTCACGAAGCTTGGCCATCTTGTTCACCATGTAAGCATACTGATCGATATTGAACTTCGTGATCTCCGCGACTTTGCGCATTTTCTCTTCGTCCTTGTGATTGTGATGCGTCTGAGAGTGATGCTGATCGGTGAAGCCGAGCTCCGGGTAGGAAACGCCGTTCGGAGTCGAGCCGATATAAGTGCTGACACGGGTCGTATCGGTCTGAAAAGCGAGCACGTTGAGATCACACATCACCTGCATATATTCGCTCCGTTTGTCGCCCTCCGGAATCTTGATCTCGATCGGCGGAGAATCAGAAGCATTGCGTTTGCTCATGCTGACGCCGGCCTTTTCGAGAGCGGCTTCTTTCTGCCGCGTTTCAATCGAAGCAATGCGCCGCTCGACGGCCCGGACACTGTCGAGATATTCATCGAGCTTATGCTGATCATTTTGCGGCAGCGTCTTGCGAAGGTCACGTGCCCCGCCGATCACCAAATCGAGCATCTTACGATCCAGCGGATCGGTCTTGCTGAATTGCCCCGACTTGTCGGTCGCCCCGAAGAGTCGATTGAGAACGCTGCGCGGATTCGTTTCCGCCGGAACCGCCTGAGTCGGCGAGCGGTAGCTGCAATGCGAATAATAAGCTTCGTGCAGTCCTTCCTGATTCTCCTTGTGAGTCTGCGGCATCGTCGCTAATTCCAAAGACGGCAGCGAAGTCAAACCTCCCACATAGTTCGCCATGACCTGATCGGCTGAGATCGCAATATTGACTCTGTTCCGCGTTGGCGCATCGGGC
The DNA here is from genome assembly GCA_028047635.1 of Verrucomicrobiales bacterium. Taxonomy (GTDB): domain Bacteria; phylum Verrucomicrobiota; class Verrucomicrobiia; order Verrucomicrobiales; family DEV007; genus Arctic95D-9. Next base: position 9,508 of record JAOFXR010000005.1, on the reverse strand, counting down.
AGGATAGCGGTTAGCCAAGTTGATAGTTCCAGCGCATGAGGAGCGCCATTGAACGGCGAAATCGGAACCCCCGAGATCCCTTTCATCATGAGACACTGATCGAGAACAGGACGCAGCGATTCAAGTGCCGGCGGAGGCGAAGACAAATAGGTCTCCGGAGTCGCAGGCCAAAATTGATCCTGTAGCACCCCGTGCGGCATATACATAAAACCGAGCCGTACCGGTGGTTTCGGAAGCTTATCTTTTCCGCTTTCCGCCCAGCCCATCGTTTCCATGAGAGGCAATGCCAGAGTGGCGCCCGCCGCTTTTAGGCAGGTGCGGCGATCAATGAGGGTGTTTTTTCTCATAGGACAAAAGTGAGGCTAATTTTTAATACGACGCTGAGTAAACGGGTAGCTGGTCACAATTTCGGTGATGACCGTCTGCATACGATAGTCATTTTTCTCTATCGTTTCCATCAAGTGATCCACCACGATCTCGTCATACCCTTCGAGCTGACGGCAGATCGCGTAGGCCAACAATTTCTCAGTAAGGTTGCGAGCCATCTCGGTCTTCCGCTCCGCGATGATCGCTTTCAATTCCCCGGGCGACGTGAATTTCTTTCCTCCCGGCAACTCCCCTGCCGCATCGATCGCTCCGCCACTGTCATCCTCGTCGCGCCAACGACCAATCGCGTCAAAGTTCTCCAAACCAAAACCTATCGGATCAAGAACCTTGTGACAGTTCGCGCAGGTCGGATTGGTAACATGCAGCTCGGTGCGCTGACGCATCGTCATATTCGCGACCACTTTTTCATCCTGCTTTTCCAATTCCGGTACGTTCGCCGGGGCGGGTGGAATTTCTTCACCAAGGAGCTGCTCCATCACCCAGACCCCGCGAATCACGGGGCTGGTGCGATTGGGAAAAGACGTCGTCGCGAGGATCGCCGGCATTCCGAGAATCCCTCCTCGATTGGGATCCTTGAGCGACACCTTTCGCATCTCGGGGCCAGTGATGGTATTTTCCATCCCGTAGAGCGCGGCGAGAGTCCCATTGAGAAAAGTGTAATCACTATCAACGAAACGAACGACGCTTTGGTCCTCACGCATGATGCTCTCAAAAAACAGCCGCGCTTCATCATACATCGCCAAACGCATTTCATGAGTCATCAGCGGGAATTTTTCGGCATCGAAGGTCTTCGTTTCCAGTTCATTCAATCCCAACCACTGCGCGCCAAACCCATCGAAGAGAGCTCGCGAGCGAGGATCGGCGATCATGCGTTTTGCCTGCGCTTTCAGGATCTCCAGCTCATGGAGTTTCCCGCTTTCAGCCAAACCAGCCAACTCGGCATCCGGAATCGTCGCCCATATCAAATAGGACAACCGGGAGGCTAATTGCCAGTCGTCCAAAGGAACGATCTTTTTGTCGGTCACCACTTCCTTCGCCGGAGTAATGAACAAAAACTGAGGCGAAACCAGAATGGCCTTGGTCATGAGCTTTAATGCCCCTGCGTAGTCGAGCTGGTTCTCTCTCGCGAGATCGAAGACCTTCAATAACACTTCGACTTCAGCATCCGAGGGCGGACGCCGGTAACTTTTCCGGGCCAACGACTCCGCGAACTTCCGTGCTTCTTTACGAAAATCAGCTCCCTTGGCAGGCTTCTCGTTCTCAAACAACTTCTGCATTTGAGGCTGCTCAAGAACCGCATTCGCAATTTGAAGAAACTGCTCCGACTGAAGAGACGATAAATTATTCAAATATCCCTGCCCAAACACTTCGTCCGGCAGATCCTCCGCCACCTTGGAATCGATCCCGAAAAGATCCTGAAGTGTGTTGCCATACTCCACTTTGGTGAGTCGACGAATGACGTAGGGGCCGGGATCCTTCGGGCTGAGAAATTTAATCTTGGCTATCCATTTGAGGAACTGCTCACGCTCCTCGTCGGTGGGAATCGCGTCCTCATCATCCGGCGGCATGTCGAAGGCTTTCACGCTCGAAACCGCCTGCTGCCAGTGCTTTCGGTAGACGGGATTTCCCGGGTTTTTAAGGGCTACTTCAAAATTAAGGCCTGACTTCTTTTTCTTATTCCCGTGACACTGGAAGCAATATTTTTTCGCGAACGGACCCACGCCGTCTTTGAAAGATTTCTGAGCATCCGCCTGAAGCGCTGCGAACTCCGGGTCATCATCCTGCGCGAACAACGATGAGATCGCGCCGAGCGAAACCAATGCGGCCACGAACGGGCTTATTCTAAATATTCTCAGCTTGGTCATCCAATAGTAATCACAACTCAACAGGGTCCGGGCGATGATTCAACCCTGTCAATACGGACAAATTCTCCCTTGCTAAGCCAATTTGAGCAACTGGCACAGGTCCGGTGATTTTTTTGCCGCACATTCGATGTCATGGGCAGTAATCTTGGCAAGACCATACGCCGCGGGTAGCCGTTGTGCCCCGGCAGATACTCGACGCTTTCCGAAAATGAAATTTCACCAACTATCACTCTGGGTGCTGACCACCGCCCTCTTTCTTCCCTCCGCCTACGCCGAAGACAAAGCGCCTATCACACTGTGGACCGGCGCTGCTCCCTTTCCCGCGGATGGCGAAATGGAACTGATTGACCAAACGCTCGTGAGATATCAAAAAATCCATACCGCCGAGAAGCCGATGACGTTTGCGATCGGTGCAGCCATCGTTCATTTCAATGACACTTGGCGAGCGTGCTGGGCGGCGAATCCGGATGGCGTTTCTGAAAATCAAGGCACCGAGTTCGTGAGAGAAACCACCTCGACCGACAATGCCGTGACCTGGACAGCGAGCCCTCCCCTCGCTCCGCAAACGGAAGGCGAAACGTTCCACAGCCATGGTAGTTACCTCAATCATAAGGGGACGCTCTATTTTTTCGCGAAGCTAGGCCCCTTCAATGGCCCTGCCAAAGCACTCCAATTGGATGCCGACGGCACGACGTGGAAAGACCTCGGAATCGTCACTAACAATGATGCCACTTTCTGGCCTATGGACGAACCCCAGCAGATGGCAAACGGGCAATGGATCATGGGAGGCCTCGGCGGAGAGACCGGAAAATTCCCCGCCGTTGCGATTGCGAACGATGACGACATTCTCACGTGGGAAGTCACACTTTTACCCAGGGGAGATTTCAAGGGGTTCGGAGAAACCACGGTCATCACGAAAGGAAACGAGCTCCTCGCGATTTCGCGCAATGCGCTGATGAGATCGCCCATGGTCTCGACTTCCAGTGACGCGGGAAAAACCTGGGACGGCCCGAAAGCAGCGAACACAGCGATGATTCCTGCAAAGCCCTATGCCGGTAGATTGAGTGACGGCCGCCCCTATCTGATCTGCAACGCGCCGGCCCTCACAAGCAAAGTCAGCCGCTCCCGATTATGCCTCCTCGTCGGGAAGCCTGGCGCGATGACTTTTGACTGCGTCTGGCTGTTGCGTCCGGGTGATCCCCCCGCAGCCCGCTTCAGCGGTCCCCAACACAAACCTCAATGGGCCTACCCTTATGCCCACGAACACAATGGGGCGCTCCACATTGCGCATCACAACGCCAAGGAAGATATCGAATTAATTGTCATTCCCTTGAAAGGGTTGAAGTGAGGGCACCCGCCTCGAAAGTCCAGTGCTTTAGGTATTGCTGCCTTCACCGGGAACGCTCTAGGATCAACGCATGAATACACCCACTCTTGCAGCTATCACGGGCCTGTTGTTTTGCTCCAGCCTGGTGGCTCAGGCCGAAGATCCATTGCCTCAGCGTCTCCAGGTTCTTCTCGACAGCTACGAGAGCGAAAAGGAGCGGGTCCTCAAACCGATCGAACGCAAACTCGACACCGCACTTGTTAACCTGAGAAATCAGTATACCAAGTCCGGCAGGCTTCAAGATGCACTCGTCGTCAGCGATTTAATTTCATCACGACAGGAAGCGTTGGTAGTAACCGAGGCACCAGTTGACACCCGTTGGCGTTGGGGAAGCGGCGGAGAACTGATGCTCAAAGGCGACGGCAAAGCAAAGCACACCTCATGGGATCAATGGGGTTCATGGAAGAGGCAGAAAGACGGATCCATCCTCCTGACTTCTCAGTACGGAGACTCGACGATCAAATTTACCGACGAGAATACGGCTGTCGTCACCTCAAAAAAAGGGGGTGGATCGACAGCGCTGACGAAGGTGATGGAAGAGTAGCAATCACTCGGGCATCAAAGCCGGATCATACTTCGCACCCTTCGAGACCTGAACGAGAGTGAAGCGCACTTTTGTGGGAAAGAAGTGCTCCGTATCCTCGCGGAGGTGAGCGTGATCCTTTCCTCCGCCATTCCCTTTCATGACAAGGGACATCTGTCTGATCCCTTCTGTCCAAATGATGGAATCGTGGTTCCAGAATTTCGTCATATCGACCTCTTTTTCATAAACGCCCTCTTCCGTATACAACTGCGTATTGGTGCAGCCGTAGCCATTCTTTTGTCCTTTGTTAGGGAGATAGCACACACTCCAGGTCGTAGGAACATCGCCAGCGGGTTTCTCCAGCACTTCGAGCCGAAGGTGGATCGTTCCATTCCGATAATCCCCCGGTGCAGTCCAGTCTTTCGGAGTAGCCTTGTTTAGCATTTCCTTCGTCACAAAGTAATGAGACTTCTTTTCGTCCGCTTCCGCTTTCGTCATCTCGAAGGTGACATCAAAGAGAACGAATTGGTCAGCCTTGCTGGAACCAACGACAGCAATGGCAAAGAAACAAAATAAAGAGATAGGATTGAGGCGAATCATCTCTTCATACTGAAGCGTGATGACGGCTCCTGTAAAGTCTAGTCAGTCGTGGTCGCTGTGATATAATCACCTAGTCATGCGCAAAATTGCCACCTCTCTCGTTATTGCTCTTACCGGCCTCTCCTCAGTCCACGCGGAGGAGCCCGTTTCAAAAATTCTTTTTGGATCTTGCATCAAGCAGGCAAATCCCATCCCTATTTTTGACACAATCAACCAGCATCAAGCGGAAATTTTCCTCTTCCTTGGCGACAACATTTACGCCGATACCGACGACATGGCGGTGATGAGGGAAAAATACGAAATCCTCGGAGCGATCCCCGGTTTTCAACGCCTCCAGAAATCGGCAACGATTCTCGCGACGTGGGACGATCACGATTATGGCCTCAATGACGGCGGCGCCGACTTCGCTAAACGCAAAGAGGCGCAAAAAGAGTTTCTCGATTTCTGGGGTGATCCCGAAGACTCCCAAAGGCGAAAGCGCGAGGGCGTCTATGGTTCTGAGATTTTTGGCCCCGAAGGACAACGAGTGCAGATCATTCTTCTCGATACCCGCTACTTTCGCAGCCCTCTCAAAAAGGGCGATAAACGACTGGGTGGATCTTACTATCCCGACACCAACCCCGATCTGACTATGCTCGGCGAGAAGCAGTGGAAATGGCTCGAGACTGAACTCCAGAAACCCGCCGAGATTCGGCTCATCGGCTCCGGGATACAGGTAGTCCCCGAAGCCGCAGGACAGGAAACCTGGTCGAACCTTCCCACCGAACGCCAGAAGCTTTTTGACCTCATTGCCAAAACCAAAGCAAACGGTGTCATTCTCCTCAGCGGCGACCGACACTGGTCAGAATATTCCCGCACAACAGAGAACACCCCCTATCCGATCTACGATTTTACTTCGAGCAGCTTGAACCAGGCCCACCCCCGCGGCACCCCTACCAAAAACCGATTCAGGATTTCCGATAAAACGTATCACCGCGAAAACTTTGGGGAGATTAAGATCCAATGGGCCGATGAAAATACCCGGATCGAAATTCGCATACGTGACCTGAGGGGGAACGCAAGGATAAGCCACTCAATTCGACTGCCTGAACTTTCACCTCGAAAATAACGAGATCACGCTTTTATACCGTTAAATCACCATGAAATATCTGCTGCTCATTCTTACATCAATTGCCGTTCTCCCATTTCATCATTCAGTCGCCGAGGATCTTATGATCAAACCCGGCACCGAAGACTGGAAGCGATCCTACGAGCCGGACGCTACTGAGCCGGTCGAAATCCAGAGAGATAATGCGCTTCGAAAAGAACTCTTCAGTCTCGCCAGGCCGAAGATCGAAAAAAAGGCCGGTAAGCCGGTCTTATTCAACGGCAGTATGAAAGGCTACCGCAACTGGGCCCTCTTTCAGGGATCTGTCGAAGACAAAAACGGCGTAGCGATCGACTTTGGCGAATTCGAGAGTGACGCCGCCGTCGCCCTTTTTCTCAAGACGATCAATGGCTGGGTCCTCGTCGATGCCGAGGCTGGGCATACCGACGTCTTCTACGAACTGTGGATTGAGATTTATGGCATGCCTAAGAAACTCCTGAGCTATTGAAAGTCGTCGCCAGGCGCGCTTCAGCGGCGCTTGAAAGCCTCTTTCATTTAATGACAATTTCTTAGTTAGATCGATCTCCCCGGAGACATATCTTTCCAGATGAAATCCCCTTCCCCCGGCTGTTCCGGCTTTCAACACCTTAACCGCTACTCACGGCGCGATGCTCTGCGCGTGGGTTCGCTAGGCACTCTCGGTATTTCCCTTGGTCAAATGCTTCGACTTGAGGCGGCTCAAAAGAACTTTGAGAGCAAAGAAGGAACCGCCAAAAGCGTCATTCAAATCATCCTCCCCGGTGGCATCGCGGCTCAGGAAACGTGGAATCCCAAACCGGAAGCTCCCCTGGAGTATCGCGGCCCTTTCGGCTTCAATAAAACCAACATCCCCGGCATCAAAGTCGGCGAAATGTGGCCGGAGATCGCCAAAGTTGCTGACAAAATGTGTGTCGTGAGATCAGTCGCCGGCAACATTCCCGACCACGGGCTCGCGACCTACAACATGATCACCGGCCAGAAACCGAGCCAGGCGATCAAGCATCCCTCCGTCGGTGCGGTCGTGAATCACGAATTTGGTCCCCGCAATGGACTTCCCGCTTACATTGGTGTTCCAACGATTGACAATGTGAGCGGAGCGGGAACCGGCTACCTCAGCGAAAAATATGGCCCCTTCGGTGTCGGAGGTGATCCTGCTCAAGCCGATAATTTTTCCGTTAGAGATCTGAGATTGCCCAACGGGGTCGACATCGAAGCGTTCACAGACAGGCAAAACATCCGCACACTCGTCAACGATCAGTTCCGAAAGCTCGAATCAAATCCCGCGCAAATCGATACGATGGATTCCTACTACGATCAGGCCTACACGATGATTTCGTCGGAGTCAGTTCGAGACGCCTTCGATATGTCGAAAGAGCCTGAAAAGATGCGCGAAAAATACGGCATGGGAAAATTCCTCGAACGGGGAACCTACGGCCCATCGCTCGGATCTGTCGCCGGAGGCCGCATGCTTCTCGCACGTCGACTCGTCGAAGCAGGTGCGCGATTTGTTTCCCTCACCTACGGAGCCTGGGACAATCACGTTCAGCTCCGCGAGGCATACGAGACGCAAATGCCCGCATTTGACCACGCCCTCGCGGCCCTGATCAACGACCTCGATGAACGCGGCATGCTCGACAGCACTTTAGTTTGGGTCGCCTCTGAATTCGGACGCACCCCGAAGATCAACGCCAGCGCGGGACGCGATCACTGGTCCCGTGTTTTCTCCATTGGCATGGCCGGAGGCGGTCTGCAGCGCGGTCTTTTCTACGGCGACAGCGATGCGACGTCGAGCGATCCGTCAGACAAACCAGTTCCTCTTTGTGACCTACATTCCACACTCTACCAGTGCATGGGAATCAACTCACAGAAAGAACTCATGGCTCCCGGAGAACGCCCCATCGAGATCGTCGACGAAGGCCGCCCCGTAGCTGAACTGATTGCCTAGCCTCTCGCATGAAACGCTTTTTTGCTGTCATCGCGACGCTTCTGGCTCTTCCTTCGTGGAACGATGCCGAAGAAAACACCGCCGAATACGTGCTTCCTCAGATCGCGCAGAGAGGAACCTCAGTAACCGTCGTCGTCGTCGGGAACCTTCTCGAAACGGCGGAGGAAGTTCTTTTTTACCGCGACGGAATCAAATGCACGTCGATCAAGCCACTCACTGAATATCCCGACAACGGCAAGCAAGTTGAAGCGGAAGCCGGCAAAGCAATCTCGCTCGATCTGAAGATCACAGAAGAGGCGCCGATCGGACAATATCTGTTTCGGATTCGCACGACCCGCCACCTTTCTGAGATGCTCAGCTTCTGGGTCACTCCGTTTCCTGTCGTTGAAGAGGTAGAGCCTTTTTCGACAAAGAATGATGATATCGCGCAAGCACAGCGTATTCCGCTCAACTGCACCGTCCTAGGCTACCAGCCAGGGGGGCCCCCAAATGATTTTGATTTTTACGAAGTGGAACTGGCAAAAGGCCAACGATGCACCGCTCAAATTCTCAGTTCTCGCCTTGGGACCTACCACTACGCAGGCCTCACTGACATGGCGCTGGAGGTCACCTCCCCGTCATTGAAACGAGTTGCACGATGTGACGATTCGCCGCTGCTGGGACAAGACCCCTACGTGTCTTTCATCGCTCCTGAAACCGGCATTTATTCCATCCTTGCACGACAGCAAATGGACTACGAAACGGCACCGCGTCACTACGCGCTCCACGTCGGTGATTTCGAGCGCTCTGTCATCGCTTATCCTATCGGAGGGAAAGCCGGTGAGAAACTCACGACCACCATCTTCCTCGAAGATGGCTCCCGGAAAGAGGAGACCGTCGCACTGCCGAAAGAAGTCGGTCGTTTCGAAAAGGAGTTCATTGACTACGCCCCTGACACACCCACTCCGCTTCAATTTAAAGTGGCTGACTTCCCCAATATTCTCGAATCGGTTACCCCAAGTGATCCTGACAAACCTCAAATCGTCGACACGCCCCTTCCCGTCGCTCTCAATGGAATCATCAAAGAAGAAGGCGAACGCGATTGGTATCGTATTTCAGCAAAAGCGGGAGAACGCTATCGCATTCGGGCCTACTCGCGAACGGTTGGCTCAAAGTTAGATCCCTTCATTTGGGTGCGTCCCGCTCCTGGAAATCCGAGCAAGATCAACCACGAAGAGGACGACTCTCTTTGGGACGGCCACGACTGGGAAGGCCATCACTACCGCCACCAGGTCAAAGATCGCCTCGATCCCGTCTTTATGTTCGAGCCGGATGAGGACGGCGACTACCTCATCGGCATCGGCGACACGCGTCGTGAGTATGGACCGGACTACGTCTACCGCGTCGAAATCCAGCCACATCACGATTCGATTTTCGTCCATTTCCCTCCCTACCCTTCGATGCGGGATATCACCCGAGACACCATTGGGATCCACCGGGGCTCAACTTTTGCTCGTCCTCTCGCGATCCAAAACGGATTCGGGTCCGAATACGCAGGCCCCATGCGTCTCGAAGCGATAGGACTTCCCAAAGAAGTAAAATTTGAATCGCCTATCTTTACCAAAAATGATCCGGTAATTCTTGCGACCTTTTCTGCTCCGGCTGACGCCAAATTACAAAACGGCCTCTTTGCACT
>JAOFXR010000049.1 GCA_028047635.1 Verrucomicrobiales bacterium | reverse complement strand
CGCCTTCGCAGCGACGACGAAGGCCCCGGGCTCAATGATCAGGCCGAGACCATCTTGAGTGGGATCGACGAATTCGAACTCACCCTTGCCGACCAGGCCCTGCTTGCCTCACTGATCCTGGGAGAAAAGTATCATCAAGATGTGTTCTCAAGTCGGGACATCAATGACATCATCGAAGAGTGCGGTCGTCCGAGGGTCGCTCACATTACTTCAGCGATCGCCGGACTCACTTCCCGGTCTTACCTCGTAGGGGACGACAACAAATCGCTAACCCTTTCAAAAGAAGGACGAGCCAAAGCCCGCAGCTTGATTGGAATGGTGAAACGCAAAGCGGCAGCTTAATCGCTCATCATCATTCAGCATGAGCGCGTGAGAAACCAGCTCACTTTTTATAGTAGGAGCACAGCACACTGCCCCCCCCATACTGGCAGCACTATGAGTCAAACTACGATCACCAATATTGATATTCCGTTCTCCCGCCTCGTTGGCATCATCTTCAAATTCATCATTGCATCGATTCCCGCGATGCTGTTTGCCTACTTTGTCTTTGCCGCCGTCTCAGCGGTTCTATTCATGATCTTTGGGGGTGTCCTCATTGGTTCAGGCGCACTGGAGAACTGGATGGAGTCCCTTGGCAATCCCGGTCAGATTGACAGTTCGCCGGCAGAATTGCCAGAGCCAGCAGCTGAAACGGCAGCTGAAACAGCCAATTAGGCGCGAGCCCTGCCTCACAATCAGTACACGAGGTTCAAATTGCGGGAATCTCATACCAAATACTATTTTGATCTCTCGAAAATCGAGAGATATTCCCTTCCGATATTCATCTCACTATCATGGCCAAGAAAACTGCTAAAAAGAAACCCGCCGCTAAGAAGACAGTCGAAGCGCATCGTCAATTTTCATCACCGATGCTGGATGGACCTGACAGGGCTCCCAGCCGGGCAATGCTCTATCCGGTAGGGTTCAAAAATGAGGATTTCAAAAAGTCCATCATCGGAGTCGCCTCAACTTGGAGCATGGTGACGCCCTGCAACATGCATATCGACAAACTCGCCAAAGAGTCTGTAAAAGGGGCTGACGCAGCCGGTGGCAAAGGTGTTGAGTTCAATACGATCACGATTTCCGATGGCATTTCCATGGGAACTGAAGGGATGAAATACTCCCTCGTAAGCCGCGAGGTCATTGCCGACTCCATCGAAACCGTGGTCGGGTGTGAAGGCATGGATGGCATCGTAGCAATCGGTGGTTGTGATAAAAACATGCCGGGCTGCCTCATCGCACTCGCCCGCATGAACCGCCCTGGAATTTTCGTTTACGGAGGAACCATCAAACCAGGTTGTTTCAAAGGGGAAGATGTTGATATCGTCTCGGTTTTCGAAGCAGTGGGACAGCACAGCGCTGGAAAGATGGATGACAAGACCCTCGACGGCGTTACTGAAACGGCGATCCCCGGCCCGGGTTCGTGTGGAGGAATGTACACCGCCAACACAATGGGTAGTGCGATCGAAGCGCTCGGCATGAGCCTTCCCAACAGCTCAGCGCAGGCTGCGGTGAGTGATGAAAAACTGATGGATTGTTTTGATGCAGGCGCCGCCGTCGTGAACCTGATCAATAACAACATTCGCCCACGCGACATCATGACCAAGAAGGCCTTCGAAAACGCGATCACGATGGTGACCGCGCTTGGTGGCTCGACCAACGCCGTTCTCCACCTTCTCGGAATCGCGAGCGCAGCCGGAGTCAAACTTTCCATCGATGATTTCACTCGGATCGGAAAACGCGTTCCCGTGTTGGCTGACTTGAAGCCAAGCGGAGCGAACATGATGATGAAACTCGTCGAGATCGGAGGCACCTTACCACTCATGAAAATGCTGCTCAATGCCGGCCTCATCCACGGTGATTGCATGACCGTAACGGGCAAGACAGTGAAGCAGAACCTCGCCAAAGTGAAGTCCAGCTATCCTGCCGGACAAACTATCATCCGCAGCCTGAAGAAGCCCATCAAAAAGGACGGCCACCTCGTCATTCTTTATGGAAATCTTGCTCCGGAGGGCGCTGTCGCGAAAATCTCAGGCAAAGAGGGCCTCACTTTCAATGGCTCCGCCAAGGTTTACGACTCAGAGGAAAAAGCGATGACTGCGATCCTCGGAGGAAAAATTAAGAAAGGCGACGTCATCGTCATTCGTATGGAAGGCCCCAAAGGCGGTCCGGGAATGCGGGAGATGCTTGGGCCCACCGGAGCCATCATGGGCGCCGGACTCGGAAAAGATGTCGCCCTGATTACCGACGGACGTTTCTCAGGCGGAAGCCACGGTTTTGTGATCGGACACGTTACTCCGGAAGCCTTTGTGGGTGGACCGCTCGCGATCGTGAAGAACGGAGACGAAATCACGATCGACGCCGAGACTCGTGAAATGACACTTCACATCACGAAGAAGGAAATGGCAGCGCGTCAGAAAAAATGGAAGCAGCCTAAGCCTCGCTACACCACCGGTGTTCTCGCGAAATATGCGAAACTTGTTAACTCCGCTTCTCAAGGTGCTGTCACCGACGCAGACCTCTAATTCAAATACGATTCATTCACGGCCCAATCGCACCGAAGGTGTGGTTGGGCCGTTTTGTTTTACTTAGTGACGAGCGGGATCACCAGCTCAACCGGCTCTTCCCCAACCTCAAAAGCACAGGCCTCAAACTTTGGCTTTCCCTTCGGAATTTTCTTGATCACCGAAAACGCGATTGGTTCTTTCGGCATCCCCAGAAAATTGCGATCCAGTTTTCCGTTTTGATTCAGATCCTGAATCACAGCTATCGCGTATTTACCCGGCTTCAAATCATTGAAGACGAAGGCCTGATCCTCCAACCTCTTGAGTTCGACTTTGGGAGATATTTCCATAGGCGAATCCGTAAAGGACTCGGGGCTATCGTAGATCCCGACCAGTAAATCGCCTTTTACCCCCGGAATCTCAGTGACACGAACGGTAAGCAAATCAGCTTCAGGCTCCACTGCGAATGCACCGGCTGTGATGAATAGGAATGCCCCCAGAAATAGCTTCATGAAAGAGGATACGCGCTTCGAAACAACACATCTACTGGAATCATAACAAAAGCGCCCTTCGAGGCCCGCAAGGGCGGTATCAACGTCCCAAGAGGGCCTCAACGGCCCCAACTGAGAGCCCCTTCACGGGAAGATCATACCCTAGTGTGTCATAGTTAGGCTGAAAGCCTCCTCCGTCGACATCAATGAAGATTGGGTTGTTGTAAGCACATGGTTGATGGGACGCCTGCGAGCTGGTCCCAAAGCCCTGCTGCAGGGTTTCATTCTCCCCTATCGCGACGACGATAATATGCGCGTCTTCACTGAGTTCCAGATTGATAGCCTGCGTGAATCTCATCGGTGAAGACTTTTCCCCAAACATCTCCGGATTCTTCTCACGGGTGTAGTTATATCTCGAATCCTGACGGCCATTCACCAGCACTTGAACCCGATCAATGTCGAACCAGTTAGAACACTGCACACTTACCTGCAGCAATACTTTTCCGGAACTGCGCTCGTGCCCCCCTGCAATCGTTCCCATTCCCGTCATCACTTTCAAAAATGGTCCGCTGGACAATACCATGCGCCCATTTTTCGCCTGTGCGGAAACATCTCGCCAATCAATTTCCTTCGGGTCATCGGATGGACTTGGAAGATACGTCCTCCAGCTACCGACGCCATTGCCATAGACATGGTGCGCATCAGCCACCCCGATTCCCCAAACATCGAGTCCCTGATTCAGCAACTGCAGCCAAATAAACTCACGATGGTAGTTCACCTGCTTCCCAAGTCCTGTCCGCGCCTTCCCAATCGAAAATGGCGCATCAGCAAGGATGTGAGTCTCCCTATAATTCTGGGCCTCAAGACCATCTAAAAGATTCCCGAAATACGCATACCCTCCGTCGGCACGCCCGTCTCCATTTCGGTCGATAAAATTTTCCGTCATGTCAGGGTGATTGACATGAACCCAGCGATCAGGCTCCTGGCCCTGATAGTCACGCAAAACAATAGCGTTCAACCTCGGATCCTTCTGCCATACGGGAGCACCTCCATCCTGCTTTGTTGGCTCCGGCTTGAGTGGAAAAGTGTTGAAATGGGCTCCGGCCCCGGTCAGTTCCATTCCGGGAACGGTAGCGAGAAAGGGGGTAAGACCTAACTCCGCAATCTGAGGTGCCCAGTCGTAAATCCGATTGTGCTCTGTCGTTGGAGCGAACTCGATATGCTCAGCAGCGAGATTAATGAGTCGGTCCGGCGTTCCGCAGGTATTATCCCCGCTGGGTGTTGAGTGATTGTGAAAATCGGCAGAGATCCATCCCGCTGTTTGAACGTTTCGTTCTAATTGCCCTTCGAAAGTCGAAACTTCTCCCGCCGCAATCACTACATCTCTTATTATCGCATCGTGCTCAGGCCCACGGGTCACGATAATCCGGTATTCACCCACCGGAAGCGGAACGAGGAAATCGCCCGTCTCTGAATGCCACTGATCAACACAACCATGAGCCCTGTCAGTGGGACCTAGACTTACTTTAGCGGTACCTTTTCGAGGATGGAACTGAACCTTGCAGGGAGTGTCCTCCCCATCGTCTCCAACGATTTTAAACTGCAATGCTGAGCGTTTCGACATTTCGCATTTCCAATCGCTCACTTTACTGGAGGCTATTGCCAGGTTTTGCGAAACCGCTGTACGCCCAATGTCCTCAGCCGTCGCTTCAAAATCACCGGCAAGAAAAGTAAACTCTGCGACACCTTTGTCATTGGGGTAGGCAGGAATCGCAGCTGCATCGCCCACCTTGATCAAGACCTTGGCATCGATGACGGGCTTCTTGTCACCTGATGAAAAGGTAACCTTAACCCCGCCGGTCGATTTCGAATCTCTAAAGGCTGCGACTAGACCCACTGCGGCGGCCGGGGACTCTGCCACTGCCAAAAATCGAGCCACTTTCATTTTCTCTCCGGGCCGAAGAGTTACTGAATTTCCCTGAGGAATGGTGCTTCCTCCGTCTTCAACCCATGCGAATGCATAACCACATTTGTGAGCGGGATTAATCGCATCGGCCCACTGAATCCCTTTGACGCTCCCTTTCACTCTCATCTGTGTCCAGAGATCCTTAACGGAGATTTTGGCCTCCTTATCCGTTTCATTTCGAAAATGAGTCTCGATCAAGAGCCCCTGCCAACCGTCTTCCAATAAATAAAGGTGATGCCTTGAGATCCCATCTTTCTTCGCCGCTGTCACCATGGTTTCAACGCCGACCCGCTGACGCTTCGAACCAATGTAGGGTTTCACATAATTGACGGGCCCTTTCTGCGAGGAGGGTGAGAAAATCGTGATCTGATCATTGCTTTCCCCTTTGAGAGTTAAATCATAGAGACAACCGGGAGTCTCGTTTCCGTGGCCATAGAAAGCACTCATATTAGGGCGCCTAAGAGGAAGATTTCCTGATACCACGGCCTCAATACGATCATTTCTCAATACAAAATCCCCAACAATTCCATCTGCCTCTTTGCCGCCGGGAAGTGTCTCAAATTGATTCTTCCCAATTTCAATGACCTCAACTCCGGCTGCTCTGCTCGCTTCGCCTGCGATGAGGGCGAGATGCTGCCGATCAACGACGGCTGGCTTGGGTCCTATGACGGCTGCTCCCTTCTCACCTTCCAATACAGGCTTCACCTCCTGCGCGAATCCGGGGATCGAAACAATAAGGAAGCACTGAATGAGAAAAAACGGGCCAAAATATTTTTTGTGCATAACAACAACCTTCAGGAAAAGAAGGCACAGACAACAAGACAATTCCCGCCCTGACCACGTGAACCACAGACACGCCCAATTCACCGCTTGAACGCCAATTCCCTTTCAGGTTATTCTCCCGACTATTATGTCCTTTCCATCCCCCCCCCTCGACGGCGAACTCTGTCGCCTGCGCCAGAACCGGCTGCGCGAATATCTTGCAGAGAAAAATCTTGAGGGAGCTATCTTCTTCAATCGACACTACGTCTACTCACTTTCCGGTTACTGGCACGAGCAGCCCCTCACTCCCGCGGCGATCCTGGTCGAGCGGGACGGCGATACGACTATTTTCACCCATGATGAATCGGCTGACGCGCCAGCCGCCGATCGCAACGTTACCTACGTGCCCAATCATCTCTTCACTCTCAAACCAAACCTGAGCGGTTGCCTCGCGGAGGTTCTAAATCCTCTTTTAAAAAACATCAAAACGGTCGGAACCGCAGAGCAAACGCCATCGGCGCTGATTTCAGGGCCCGATTGCCTCGATATTTCTGAAGACTATCAGTATCTCCGCCGCAGAAAAGATGCCGACGAAGTCGCTGCTTTTGAGTTCACGATTCAGTGCGCTGAGCGCGCCTACGCAACCGCCCGTGAAGCGATCAAGCCCGGCGTCACAGAAGTCGAAGTGATGGCAGCAATGCAGGAGTCAGCGACGTTGGAGGCCGGAGAATTCCTTTCCGGCTGGGGGCAAGATTTCCAGTGCGGAGGTCCCGGCGGATTTGCTCGTCACGGACAAAAAATCGAAGCCGGGGAACTCTACGTTCTCGACGTCGGAGTGGGAGTTCGCGGCTACCGGAGCGATCTTTGCCGCACTTTTTCCGTAGATAACAATCCAACCGAAGCGCAACAGGAAGCGCACGCCCATATCATCGAAGTCATGACCATGGGCGAGGCGATGCTCCGCCCCGGTCAGTCATGCAAAGAAATGTATGACCAGGTAAATGACAGGCTCGACGGCTGGAATGGTTACCAGTTCTTTCATCATGCCGGACACGGAGTCGGACTCGATGCCCACGAAGTGCCTCGAATCAATCCGGCGTGGGACGACACCTTTGAAGTCGGCGACCTCGTCGCCTTCGAACCGGGGCTTTACGGACCGGAGCTTCGCGGCGGAATACGACTCGAAAACAACTACCTCATTACGGAGGAGGGTCACCGTCAGCTTTCCCACTTCCCACTCGCTCTGACGTGACCTCCGCTTGACGCGTCCTAACTCTGACCGACACTTCCGCTTTCACTTACTAAACACTCCCGAAACCTATGTCACAGGAACCCGTTTTAATCGCCGGAGAATGGCGAAATTCAGATTTTACAGGAACCTTTCAAGCGGAGAACCCCGCAACGAAAGAGGCACTCGAAGCCGTCTACCCCATCAGCTCATGGGCGGACTGTGATGCTGCTTTGTCCGCCGCTGCAGACGCGTTCGAAATTTTAAAAGGAACGTCCGGCGACCAAATCGCTGAGTTTCTCGAAGCTTTCGCAGCCAACATCGAAGCTCGTGCCGAAGCGCTCGTCGAGATGGCACGGCTTGAAACCGCTCTTCCCGTGAGCCCTCGTCTCGCTGATGTCGAGCTCCCACGCACAACAGGACAGCTCAGACAGGCCGCCGCCGCGGCGCGCTCAGGAAACTGGAAGCAGCCCGTCATTGATTCGGCGAATAATATTCGGTCCTGCTTCGGTGCGATCGGTCCGGTCTGCGTCTTCGGTCCCAACAACTTCCCTTTCGCTTTCAACAGTGCTGCCGGAGGTGATTTTGCAGCCGCAATTGCCGCCGGGAATCCTGTCATTGCAAAAGCCAACTCCTCGCACCCCGGAACAACGAAACTGCTCACCGAAGCCGCGTTTGACGCTGCTCAGTCCACCGGAATGCCTGCCGGAACAATTCAGCTAATTTACCGCACCAACCACAACATTGGAGGTCAGATGGTGACCGACCACCGTGTCGGAGCGACCGGTTACACTGGCAGCCGCGGCGCAGGATTAAAACTAAAGCAAGCGGCTGATGGTGCGGGAAAGCCCATCTATCTCGAACTCTCAAGCGTAAACCCCGTTGTGATTCTTCCCGGCGTTCTCGAGGCAAAATGTGATACCCTCGCCGAAGAATTTGCCGGCAGCTGTCTCATGGGAGTCGGTCAATTCTGCACCAATCCCGGACTCGTATTACTCGTCAAAAGCGAGTCGACAGATCGCTTCATCAAAGACGTCACGGAGCGCTTCGAAGGTGGAGCCGTTGGGACATTACTTTCCGGCGCCGTTGAAAAATCGCTTCACCAGAGCCACGAAATTCTCAAGGAGGCAGGAGTCGACACCTGCTGCGGAACCGGCGAAGGAAGTGGCACCGGCTACAACGTGGCCAACACGCTTTTTCGCATTTCAGGTGAAGCCTATCTCAGAGATCCTGAAACGATGCAGACCGAAGCCTTCGGGAATTCCTCTCTCATTGTTGTCGCCAAAGACCTCGATGAAGCAGCCGCGGTTCTCGCGACGATGGAAGGCAATCTCACCGGATCTATCTACTCAGACGAATCCGAAGCCGATGAAGCCGCTTATCAAAAGCTCGCTCCTATCCTACGTCAGAAAGTGGGGCGCCTCCTCAATGACAAGATGCCAACCGGTGTCGCGGTATCACCCGCGATGAATCACGGCGGCCCTTTCCCCGCCACCGGACATCCCGGATTCACAGCGGTTGGAATCCCCGGCTCTCTTATTCGATTCGCGATGCTGCAGTCTTTTGACAATGTCAGGCCCAATCGTCTTCCTGAAATCCTTCAGGATGACTACACCGGTCCTGCGCAGCGCCTCATCGACGGTGTCTGGAGCTAGTGAAATTCGAACAGGGTTAGGCCATACACTTAACCCTGTTAGATGCTGATCGAAAATGCTGTAGCAAGGCGCTCCAAGCCAATGATCGTTCCCTTTGACGCCCCGTTGAATCGTGCTCACTGTCAAATCCATTGAGCCGCTGCGATCAGATTACGACTCATAGACCTTGGACAGGGGCAATGAGGACAATCAATCCAAACCTACTCCGCCACATTCACCTCAGCGAGAACCAGCTCTCTCTGCTGTAGCCAGGTTTGCGCCGCTTCATTTTGATGCAAGGCCGCCATTTTCATCCAACGCCCTGCTTCTATAAAATCAGCCGCGGTTCCGAAGCCTGACTCAAGACAACGCCCCCAGGCCACCATCGCTTTGAGGCACCCTCTTTCGGCAGCTGAACGAAACGCTCCTGCAGCAGCTTCCGGAGATTTTTTAGTGCCTGTCTCATTGGCATAACGTAAGCCTAATTGATACGTTGCCGAAGGCCGTTCCCCTCGTGACGCTTTTACAAGAAACTGAAAGGCTTCCAATGGATCGGAATCAATCAGCCAAGTCGCAAGGAGCTCACAAGAGGAAGCATTCCCCGTTTCAGCCGAAGCGGTGAGTCGCTTCATGACCACCTCATCAGAAGAAGCTTGAGTCGAGCCTTCACAAAAGGAATGCAGGGCGAGAAGGTAACCCGCCTCAGAATCGCCGAGCGCAGCGGCTGCTGCAAAATGTTCGCGAATCTCGCCGCTTGAACTACCCCTCCGCCATTTGATCAGACCCAACAATCGTGTCGCCTCTCGATTACCCTCATTAGCTGCGCTGCCAAGCCACTCTAACAGTGCCTCAGAATCAGCGAAGCCACGCAGCTCTTGAACCTCGGGAACCAAGGTAAGCGCCTCGGGTTGTTCACTCGAAATCAAAAAATCCTCTAACTCATCAAGGGCCGAAGCAAGATAAACCTCATGACCGGATTCAAAGTCAGAAAAAGGAAATTGCAGATCCCTTTCCAAAATTATCTCTGCCATTGGCTGATGGTCGGCAGTCAGCGTAAACCCCACCCACGAAGCAGTCACCGTCGCAATCAGTGCCAACATCCATAGTGAAGTCCACGGCCACCAACTGCGCTTCTCTGTTATCTCCTCTTTCGATTCTTCCTCAGTCGCCTCTTCATCCTCGCTATCACCTCCCCCGTCCGTCGAAAGCGCCTCAGATTTCGCCTCCTCCTCCCCTGCAGTCGCCGAGGCAGAGGCATCCGTGTCCTGTTTCTTTGAAGTGGAGGAAGAAGCGTTGCTCCTGGAATCCCCCGCAACGGCTAAACCACTTCCAGATTCCAAATCGATCGATTCCTGATACAGCGTCGCCTCAATTACATGACTCAAACTGCGATCATCTGCTTTCTCCTCTTTCTCTTCCGGCTGTTCCTCTTCAAGAAAAAATGCTTCAAGCTCATCAAATAAACTCGTTTCACACCTTTCCGGAGCATTCCTGAGCAACTTACGATACCGCTCGAACAACTCGACCACCTCATCTTCCAACCCGATCCTGTGACTTACTGGCAGACTCCACCGAAGCCGCTCCCCCGTCAGCACGAAAAAGAGTAAAGGCAATCCGACCGACGAACGCCTCACCGACTCAAACTGCTTTCCGGAATCACGAGCCATCTTGCGAACGCCCGACGGTAAGTTCACTCCGCGCTTGAGCGGCTCTACGGTCTGATGCAAACGCAGCTTCAAACCAAACTCACTCAGCGTATCAGCCCCCTTGCGCTCGATTAAATCGGAAGCTCCACTGATCGAACGAGTTCCGGTAAGTAGAAACACATTATCGGGTGGCAGTCACCAGACCGGGCATGAACCCACATTCTGCTTCAGAACGTCAATGGCATGAGATAGTTTCTTCGCAAAGCCCCTGACTTCTGCGGGCTCAACCGGCCCATGCCAAGCGACCAGAGAAGCAAGATCAATACCCTCGATACGCTCTTCCCCGATTAAGGTGACTGGATCACGGTCTTCGAGATAATTGAGTTGCAGTTGGTGAAGTAATCCCCGCCCGGGACGCCCGGTCGCGATGTGATGCTGATTGAACCAACCTTCGCGCGGAATCGACCCCGGCCCCGGGATAAGTTGAATGTTAGCAACGCTGCCCCGAATCACCGATGATACCGCGTAATACTCATCATGACGTCCGAACTCAGATAGCATTTCAAACTCGGCCTTATTTGAATACGTGCCCTCAAGACCGAGCCTCACTAATTCACGAACCGGCATTTGAGGGAGCTGCGTCGCATCTTCGTCGCTCTCCTTGCATTGCGAGGCAAGATCGATCATAGCCGTCTTCAGTCGATCATAACCACCGCTGATTTCATTGATCGCAGCCTGCGCCGCGTCTCGAACGTTGTCATCGAGCTCGTCAAAATTACGCAGAAGAGAATGACTGGAAAAAGTTCTGACCGGGACTCCCGCAATCAACGAACAAAAGATCTGCGCAAAATACCATTCCGTTGGATGCTCCTGAACCTGCACCCCCGGCTTTGTCCAACCGTAGAATTCTGAGATAACAGGTCGCACCTCTTTCCGCATATCCACGATCACCTGAAGATTCAAAGTCGTGAGTCGCTCAAGCGAAAAAGGAAGGGACTTTATCGACTCGAATACGACAAACAATTGCTGCAGCCACTTTCCTGCGATGCAAAAGGGCACGCCTCCTGCCCGTCCCAGGTAATCAGGGAGAGGCTCGCCATCCAGCATTTCATCCGCGTAAAAGAGTTCTTCGCCATCACGCCCCCACGAGATCAATCTTGAGACAGAATCGCTCCGAATATCAGCTATTTCGGAAAGCTCTTTCTGAAAAGCCTCCAATTTGTCACTGCGAACTGCCGCTTCCTCGAAGATATGAAGCCTGGTCAATCCCCAGCGCTCACAATCAAGAGTCAGAAGAGTTTTCTCGTCAATCCCCTGCGCTGGCAACGTGACGACATCACCATTGCCATCTCTAACGAATCGATATTACGCAAACTCAGCGTGCGACGGGGCCTCCATATTCAGGACAAAATAAATTCAATTTGTGAACTTGGGTCAAACGGTAGATGTTTACGCGGGTTTCGTCATTACAAAACCCCGAAATCCCGAGCAGAAATCATGCGAACCAGCACCATCAATCGTAAGACCGGCGAAACCGATATTGAGTTAACGCTCACTATCGACGGAACCGGACGTTCCGAAATCGATACCGGAGTCCCTTTCTTTGATCACATGCTCACATTGTTTGCTAAGCACGGGCGCTTTGATCTGAAAGTAAAAGTCGACGGCGACACTGAAATTGATTTCCACCACACCGTCGAGGATACAGGAATCGTTCTCGGAGCAGCCTTCGCAGAAGCGCTCGGAGAGAAGCGCGGGATTTTTCGCTACGGCTCCGGTCACTTCCCGATGGATGAAACCCTCGTGCGCGTCGCGCTCGACATCAGCGGACGCCCCTTCATCGAGTATGACGGCCCCGAAGGTGTTCCGCACATCGGTGACAAATTCAATTTCACTCTCGTTGAAGAATTTCTGCGCGCCTTTTCCTTTAATGCGCTCATGAATTTGCACGTGGGAATCCTCTATGGTCGTGACCCGCACCACATGGCGGAAGCGATTTTCAAAGGACTCGCACGCAGCATGGATGATGCCTGCCGCATCGATGAGCGGATCGCAGATGTGATTCCGAGCACCAAGGACGTGCTTTAATTTTCCGGCAACCGGTTTACAGATCCTCATGGAGAATCGTGTTGGCGTTATCGACTATGGTGGAGGCAATCTCCAGAACGTGCTCAATGTGCTCAAATTTCTGGGCCACACCGGTTCGCTGGTAGACTCGTCAAAGGACCTCGAATCAATCGACCGCCTCATTTTTCCGGGTGTCGGAAGCTTTGGCGATTGCGTCGAGGTCCTCGACCAAAAGAAACTTCGTGATCCCATCGCCGACTGGGTTAAATCAGATCGACCGTTTTTTGGAATCTGCCTCGGCTATCAGGCCCTTTTTGAAAGCTCTGAAGAATCACCCGGAGTGAAAGGACTCGGCATCTTCGAAGGACAGGTAAAACGTTTTCGCCCCGACTCGGGTCTTAAGGTTCCGCACATGGGTTGGAATCAGGTCAAGCCAGTCGATCCTGACGCACCCATTTGGAAGGATCTGCCTGACCCGCTCTATCTTTACTTCGTGCACTCCTTTTTCCCTTCGCCGGATGATCAATCACTGATCAGTTCAACCGCCGAATACGGAGAGGATTTTGCCGCAAGCATCGCTCGAGGCAATACGTTTGCAGGCCAGTTTCACCCCGAGCGAAGTCAGGAGTGCGGCCTCAAACTAATCGAAAACTTCCTCACTGCATAGGACAGCTCAGCAATTACTCTTCTTTCGCCGCTGGTGTTCCCGGCTCGGGATCACCAGCTTCGGGCTGAACTGGCTCAACCGCCTCCTTAGCGGTATCCTTCGCATCACCTGGTTCCTCCGAAACAGGCGCAGTTGGAGGTGGCGGCGAGAAAAACCGCAATGTCTTCCCTTTCAAAGCGAATTTCTCAGCGGCCACAATTTCCTGAAAGCTTGCCCCTGAACCGAGAGTCACGAGTGAGATCAGCCCCTTGAAAGGAACGATCCCGCTTTTTGCGTCCTCCGCTCCTTCCTTCCCACTGGGCTTGATATTCCCGATAAAAAGCGTCGACCTCCCCTTCAGACGCAAACCTCCTTGAACGATCTTATCGTCTACAGGAGTCTTATTGAGAAGCGCTTTTACCTCACCGTCGCCTCGAATCGTCAGAGACAAACTCCCCAGTGTCCCTGGTGGAACGGGCCCGAGCTTCATCACTTTTTTCCCGCCTCGGATGGGTGACAAAGAGAGAACCAACTCCCCGTCAGCTAAATTCAATCGAAGAGCCGCACTACCGTCGTTAAAATCAAGCACTACACCCTCGCTTTCTTCAGGGGTGAACTGAACGAACAGGCGCATAACATTTGCTCCTCCATTGATTCCTGCCAAACTTACCCTCCCGGTGCCGTCGAAGCGAATCCCGCCATCCTCTTCAATGGCACCACCAGCAAGCGCCGGCGGGTTTTTGACAGGATCGTTCCCAAAGATCTGAAAGCGATGCTCCACTTCATTCGGGAGCACCCAATCGCGTTCTTCGATCGGTGGAAGTATCGCCTCACCGCCACCCGAATCCACGACAGTTCCGCCCGCCGCCATCGCCGATTCCGGCTTCTCGAATGACCCATCGACCTCGGTCTCCAGAGCGTTCAATTCTGCTTCGGCCAGTTTTGTGACCCATTCGGGAGCCCCCTCCCAAAGCTTCCCCGCGCCGAAAAGATCCCGGTATATCTTTACCTGCGCCTGCAATTCTGCAGCCCTGTCTTTGTTATCCACTTTAATCAATAATTTAGCGGATCGCTTCAGAGCCTCTTTCGTGAGATCTGAAGTCCCCCCGAAATTCAAGACATACGCCCCCGCATATTCCTGCATCGCTTCTTCGTTCCTACCCAGTGCTTCGAGCGCTACGCCCATGAGAAAAAAGCTCTCCGGAGTCGGCGGAGAAAATCCCTCCAGCGCTTCGATTACTTTATCCCAATCCTTTTCTGAAATGCGTTTCCAGGCAGCCACAACCGGACTGATCTTCCGAAATTCAGGCGGAAGATTGAGAAACTGTTCACGAACCACCTGCGATTGTTTTGCGATATCAGCGGGCTTCATCCGGCCGCGGTGACAGGCTAGAATCCGAACCTGAGCCAAAGAGACAAAGTTCCCCGGCATCGGATAGAAGTGAGTGGCGGGGTCTGCTATGACCGCTCGATAAAGTTGAATCGCCTCCACGAATTTACCAGACTCAAATGCCGCTTCAGCGGCCCGCCACGCTTCCGTGGTTGGAAAGTCCACATGGGCAATCTGACTCCTTACATATTGCTGTATCGACGTATCAGAACGCGTGTTCACTTTTCCTTCAAGAACACCGCGGTTCACGAAAACGAGCTCCACGGTGTGACTTTTCCCATCAAGAAGGTGAACCGTAACGAGGTCGGCCTTCGCGCTCTGAAACATCAGCGTCATCGCAAAAACGCCGGCCACGCCCAGCCTGAAAAAATGAACAAAACGCGCTCTCATCTCAGCTTTCTTCCGGTTCGGGTTTAGGCTGATATTCGCTACGCCACTTTACAAAAAGCTCTTTCCCTTTATTTACCCCGGGGTGTTTGTGGTGGCCCATTCGCTTGAGCATATCCTGCAGAATTTTCAGGGCTTTGATGTCTTCGCCCCTCGATTTCATAATCAGTGCCGTCCTCAGGTAAGCTCGCGTCGACCAATCGAGGAAGCCCGGGTAATTGGCGTAAACACTCACATAAATTTTCAGCGCGTCGCCAAGCTGCCCCTGCTTTTCCAGACTGTATCCCAGTTGATAATTCGCCTCGGCTCGACTCAGCGTCCACTCACGAGTCTCAAGATAGGTCTCCCACCATTTGGTCGCCGCCTCATAATTGGCCTCTTCCATTCGGATTCGGGCCATGCCTAGAACAGCGCGCTCACGCAACTCTTCAACAGGAACCTCGGCCATCACTTTTTCAAATTTCTCAATCGCCTCCGCAATTTGTTCAGCCTCCCCCGAAGCAGCCTGAATCTCCGCCACATCGATCAAACAATGCTCGAAGTTGGGAGTCCCGGGGCGCTCGCTGAGAATAAAGTCGTAAAGGGGCTTTGCCTCGGCCGGCTTCTTTCGAATATCAGAAATCCAACGAGCGAGACTGACAATCACAAAGTTACTTTGAGCCTCGGGCTTAAACCCCGCCTCGAGCCGGTACCAATCCTTATTGATCTCTTCCTGATTCACTTCCTGCGACTCAAGGAGGTCGGTCTTCGCCACCGTCAGCCACCCTTTAAGAGTCGGGGTTACCCCTTTCTTCACGGTAAACCCCTCGATCTCTTTTTGCATGATCTCCGGTTCATAATTCTCTTTCAAGAACTCGATAAAAGTTCCGAACATTTCTCCCAGCACCGGAGATTCGGGCTGATCCCGATACTCCCACACCACCGCCTTCAACTGCTCAAGCCCTTCATCCTGCCTCTCTCCGGCAACCAGAACAGGCAAGGCCGCAGCAATCAAATCATAACGATAAACCGAATCAGCGTGCCCGGCCTGAAAATCATCATAGTGCCCACTGGCCTTCTCCCATTCTTCTACACCCACCGTATTCACCACCAACTGCCAAATAGCATAAGCCGCCGTCTCATCCTGACCGGCCTCCACCGCCCTATCCCGCCCCATCACATAAGAAGCCTCGACTTCTTCAAAGCTCCGTTCCTCGCTTGCGTAAATATCACCTCTCAAATTCCAGGCAGGTGCCGCTGATTCTGCGTTGGGAAACTCGCTGTGAATACGATCCACTTTCGCCAGTGACGCCTCGGTCTGGTCGAGCATAAATTCACTCATCGCGCACTGAAACAGAACCGTAGAGACGAGAGCCGAATCTGGATAATCTTTAAGAAAACTATTCAGAACCGTGACCGCTTCTTCCCATTTGCTGAGACGCACTTTCGTTAGTCCCAGGAAAAAGCGCACAAATTCGAGCCTCTCACCCTTGGGGTAATTTTTCACGTAGTTGCCCAACTCGAGCTCGGCTTCATCGATTTTCTCAAGATGAAAGGCAGAAGCGCTGTAAACAAAATCAGGGATATCCCGAATCTCACTTCCCGGCTCCATGCCTTCCCGAACTTCCCCGGCAACCGAATAGGCCTCGCCGTATTCCTCGCGGAGAAACAAGACCTCAACGAGCACTTTCGCGACACCGGGCTTCAACTCATGCTCGGGGAACTCACTTAAAAACTGTTTTCCATAGTGATAGCCTTCTTTCCAACGCTCAACCTGAACTGCTGAAACGACCGCGTTGTGAAGAAAGACTGGACGCTCTTCATGGGCGGCCCCGGCTTCATCGGAAAGACGACTGAATGCCGCGAAACTTCCCGAGAAATTTCTCAACTGAAAATGAG
>JAOFXR010000048.1 GCA_028047635.1 Verrucomicrobiales bacterium | reverse complement strand
AGATCGTCGCCCCGGAATTGGTCACTTTGCGTGGCCTCGTGCGATGGACGGGAAATACGACGATACCGAAATGTATGCGCCGAAGCTGAATGACCCTGCCATTTTTGATGCTCTCCCTGGCTTTCTCAAAACGACGATCAATCGCGAGCGTTTCTTCTGGCGCTGGAACACTGAGGAAAAATACCAGACGAACATGCGCGCCTATTTTCGCCAAGTGAGTGGAATCGACAATGCGATCGGCCGGTTCGAGAAGGCACTCGAAGAAGCTGGCCTTGCTGACAATACGATCATCGTTTACTCGGCTGATAATGGCTACCATATGGGCAATCGAGGCCTCGCCGGAAAATGGTCTCACTTTGAAGAGTCGTTGCGGGTGCCGCTGATTGTCGCTGATCCACGCGTGCCGAAAGAGCAACAGGGTAAGGTGACGGATGCGATTGCGCTCAATCTCGATTTGCCTGCGACCTTTCTCGACTGGGCGGGGGCGGAAGTTCCTGAGCGATACCAAGGGCATAGCCTGAAACCAATCGTGAATGCTGATAAGCCTGCCGACTGGAGAAGTGAGAGCTTTCATGAGCACTTCGCGGTGCGCAATCGGATTCCCGCTTTCGAAGGAATCAGAAACGAGAACTTTAAGTATGTTCGCTACATCGATGAGGGTAACTATGAGTTCCTCCACGATCTTAAGAATGATCCTGACGAGCTTGTCAATTTGGCGGAAGATTCGAAATTTAAAACGACGCTGGAAGGGATGCGTGCGCGCACTGACAAGCGCGTCGAAGAGCTCGGCGGTCCGCTCGCTCCTATGAAGGGCGAATTGTCCAACTCTACGGTTCCGCATCCTGTGGCCGCGGCGGCGGTCACGGATAAGCCCGGGAAAGATGGCTTTGTCAGGTTGTTCAATGGGAATCGCATGAATGGTTGGGATGGCGATCGTAAATACTGGTCGGTGAAAGACGGTATTCTCACCGGAGTTACCGATGGCTCTTTAAAGATGAATCGTTTCATCACCTGGAAAGGGTCGACGATTCAGAATTTCGATCTTCGTGTGAAAGTAAAAGTGAGCAAAGGGGGGAACAGCGGTCTTCAGTATCGTGGGAAATCCGCACCGGAACTCGGGCTCGATATCGTGACGGGCTACCAGTGCGATGTCGTTGCAGATAACCCGAAATACAACGGGATGCTTTACGAAGAGAAAGGCCGCCGAATTCTTTCTCATACCGGTGAAAAGGTGGTCGTCGATCAAAAGGGACAGCCCTGGGTCGTGGGCAGTATGCCGGTGAAGGAGTTTCCCTCGGAGGAGTGGCATGACTTTCGCGTCCTCGTGCGCGGGAATCATCATCAGCACTGGGTCGACGGCCATCCTACCGCTGATCTAATTGACCTCGATGAGAATGGCCGCGCGCTCGAAGGCGTTCTGGCGGTGCAAGTGCACGTCGGCCCTGCGATGGAGATTCAATACAAGGATTTCATGATCAAGCATCTTCCGGATGATCTTCCACTGAAGACGGCGAAAGAGGTCAGCATTCCTGCTGATGCTCATGGCGTGCGACCGCAGGGCAAGCTTTCCAAAGATTGGAAGGCTCCCGTTTACGGCGAGCAGTAGGATCGACGGGCCGTTTGAAACTCGATTACGTTAACCGCATTGTCGGGTGTAGCGTTGACAGGGGATCGTGGATAACGCGATCCTCTTTTTATGAAAAGACTTTCTTTCATTTTGCTTGGACTCTCGTTTTCGCTCTCTGTCTACGCGGAAGAGAAGAAAGCTGAGCCCAAGCAGAAGACGCTTGTTCCGACTGAGGCCAATATTTCCTACGGTAAGCATCCTGAAAACGTCCTCGATTTCTGGGAGGCCGAGGGTGACGGGCCGACGCCTCTTTATGTATTCATTCACGGAGGAGGTTGGCGCGCGGGAACGAAGGAGGTAAGCCCCAGTCAGATGGAGCCTTTTTTGAAAAAAGGTGTTTCCTGCGCCTCGGTCGAATACCGACTTACTCCGAAGAATCCTCTTCCTGCTCCGGTTTATGATGCGGCGCGAGCGATTCAGTTTCTACGCTCTAAAGCAAGGGAATGGAACATTGCTCCTGATAAGATTGTAATTTCCGGGGTTAGTGCCGGAGCGTGCACTTCGATGTGGCTCTTGATGCATGATGATCTTGCCGACGCGGATGCGTCCGATCCCATTCTTCGTGAGTCGACGCGTGTCAGCGCAGCGGTAGCGATAGCCGGGCAAACTTCGATCGATCCTAAGCAGATCGTTCCGTGGCTGGGTGAAAACGTTCTTGAGCATGGCATGATCGCCAATGCGGTGGGCGAGCCAAATGCTGAAGCGGCGCTGGCCAATTACGAAAAGCACGAAGCTGACTACAAAGAGTTCTCCGCTTATAACCACGTCACGAAAGGGGATCCGCCGCTTTATATGAGATATAAAATGGACATGGAGCTTCCGTCACGTGATGCTGGGCACGGGATACACCACCCGGTCTATGGGGTGAAGATGAAGGAAAAGTGCGATGAAATGGGCGTCGAATGTCATCTCGTGATTCCCGATACGGAGCATCAATCCGAGTTTGCGAGTGATCGGGATTTCCTGCTTCATTTCCTCGGTGTCGGCGAAAAGAAATAGTCGTTCGTGAGAAATTGAACTGGAATTTAGCCGATCTAGGAGAACCGTCGATTCTATGAAACCCTCCGTTTGTATCGATGCTGTTTTTGAAGGACTTCCGCTTGGAGAAGCCTGTGCCAAAGTCAAAGATTCCGGTATTTCTGCAATCGAATTCTGGGCATGGTGGGAGAAGGATCTTGATGAGCTTGAGGCGGCGGTAAAAGAATCTGATTTAACAATCGCTGCTTGTTGCACCAAATTCATCAGCCTGACGGATCCGGCGCTTCGTGAGGATTATCTCGAAGGCTTACGTGAGTCCATTGTCGCAGCGAAGCGACTGGGTTGCGAAACACTGATTTCTCAGGTGGGCGATTTTCGTGTCGGTGTCTCCGCAGATGAGCAGCATCAATCTCTCGTCGACGGGCTCAAGGAAGCGGCGCCATTGCTGGAGGAAGCAGGAGTCACGCTCGTGATTGAGCCTTTAAACGAACTAGTTGATCACGAAGGGTATTTTCTGGTTCGCAGCGATGAGGCTTTTGACATTGTCGACGAAGTGGGCAGTGACCGTGTCAGGGTGGTCTTTGACATCTATCACCAGCAGATCAGCGAGGGAAATCTTATTTCAAACATCGCGGCGAACATTGACAAGATTGCCCACTTTCACGCGGCCGGTAATCCAGGTCGTCATGAACTCCAGATCGGAGAGATCAATTACCCGCACGTATTCGGTGCGATCCAGAGCACGGGTTACGATGGATACATCGGCCTTGAATATTGGCCTGTGGCCGAAGATCCCACTGAGCCGCTGCGTGAGGTCGCGGCACTTCTGGAAGCCAACCAGTAACTACCGCTTTGCGGGGCTTCGGAGGGTTGACGGAGAAGGGATGCTTCGGCACTATCCTGCCATGTTGATTCGAATTTTGATAGGCGTGATCGGTTGCTCGATCAGTCTTCCTCTCGCTGCTGCTGATTTTCCTGAGCCTTACAATACGGAGGAAGCGGAGACTCCGCCGATGAGTGCCGAAGAGGTCGCTCAAACCGCTCAGTTGCCGGAAGGTTTTCGTCTTGAGGTGTTTGCATCGGAACCACAGGTTCAGCAGCCGATTTCCATCGCGTTTGATGAGCAGAATCGTCTTTGGGTCGCTGAGTGTTACACCTTTGCAGAGCGTCCATTGCGATGGGACCTCGAACTGAGCGATCGCATCATCGTTCTCGAAGATGAGGACGGCGACGGGAAAGCCGACAAGCGGACCGTCTTCTGGGATGAGGGCAAACGGATGACGAGCGCTATTCCGGGACATGGCGGTGTCTGGGTGGTCTGTGCTCCTCAGTTGTTGTTTATTCCGGATGCGGACAACGATCTCGTTCCTGATGGAGATCCTGTCGTCGTATTAGATGGTTTTGATGCGGATACAATCGGGCACAATATTGTCAATGGATTGAAGTGGGGGCCGGACGGCTGGCTATATGGGCGTCATGGTATCACCGCAACTTCTCATGTGGGCGCGCCGGGGACGCCGGAGTCTCAGCGCGTTGCCTTGAATTGTTCAATCTGGCGATACGACCCGAAGAGCAAAGCGTTTGAAGTGTTTTGTCAGGGCGGAACGAATCCGTGGGGGCTCGATTGGGATAAGAATGGTCAGCTCTTTTATACCAACACGGTGATCGGTCATCTTTGGCATGGGATTCCGGGAGCTTATTACACGCGCATGTTTGGAACCCATTTGAATCGTCATGCCTACGAATTGATTCCACATACCGCTGACCATTATCATTGGGATACAGGGGCGGAAAAATGGAGTGATGTTAGGAATGGGATTACCGATACCAGTTCGGCTTTGGGGGGCGGACATGCTCATATGGGATGTCTCATCTATGAAGGCGGAGTTTGGCCAAAAGAGTATCAGGGTGATCTTTTCGCCTGCAATCTCCATGGCCGCCGCGTGAATCGAGATCATTTGGAACGAGAGGGCGTTGGCTTCGTTGCTCATCATGGCGAGGATTTTCTCAAGATCGAAGATCCCTGGTTTCGTGGACTCGACCTTATTACCGGCCCCGACGGTCAGGTGTGGATGAATGACTGGTCGGATACAGGGGAGTGTCATGACAATGATGCGATTCATCGCACGAGTGGTCGTATTTACCGGATTGTCTATGATGGTCCTGACAAAGGCACCCCAACGCCTCGCCGGGCTGATTGGCTAACTTCACGGGCTGATCCCAATTTTGGAAAGAAGGATATCGATGTGCTGTTGACGTCTGATCATGAATCCAAACAGGCCATGGGCGTTCGCTGGTTAGCTGAGGATTCTGCTGGCGAGAAGGAGACACTTGCGACTCTTTTGAAAATGGCGGGAGACAGTCCGAAGCCACTCGTTCGACTTGAATTGGCGGCAGCATTGCAGCGCTTGAAGAGTGAGGATCGCTTCGCTCTTGCTGAACCTCTGGCGCAGATTGCAGGTGATGCGGGAGATCGACAGCAGTCTTTGATGATTTGGTATGGCGTCGAATCTGTCGTCCCCGAATTTGCCGACCTTGCGGTGATCTTGACGACGAATTCGAAGTTGCCTGATCTGACGAGGCTGATTGCGCGTCGGCTCACCGAGGATTTAGAAGAGGCTCCTGAGCCAGTGAACGAGCTGCTGTCTTCGGCAGTGAACTCCGATAAAGGCGTTCGGTTGGCGGTACTTAGCGGATTGGTAAGTGGTCTCGAGGGTTGGGGGAAAGCGCCTCAACCTACAGGGTGGAACGCATTTTCGGCGAGTCTCGCTTCTTTCCCTGAAGCGGCGGAAGCGGCTCAGAGTCTTGCTGTTCTCTTTGGTGATGGCAGGGCTAGAGATGAGCTTCTTGTCATAGTGAACGATGAAGAGGCTGATCCTGTCGCAAGACGATCCGCACTTGAGAATTTGTTGAGGCAGCCGGATGAGACGCTACTTCCTTTACTGCAGAAAAAGATCAATGATCGTATTATCGGATTGGAAGTGGTTCGCGGATTGGCCGCTTACGATGATCCTTCGATTCCGCGGCTCGTGATCGGGCACTGGCAGCGGTTCCCGCTGAACCGAGGCGCTGCGGTTAATACGCTGGTGTCACGGTCGTCATACGCGAACGTTCTTTTCAATGCCGTGGAGAACAAATCTATTCCACGTGATGCGATTACTCCGTTTCAAGCGAGACAGGTTTCCAGTTTGAACAACAAGGCTTTGAATGAACGGCTTCGTAAGTTGTGGGGAGAGATTCGTGAGACTCCGGCCGAAAAGAAGAAGGAAATTCAGTCGTGGAAAGCACTGCTGACTTCTGAGACCATTGAGGCGGCTGATGCGAAGCAGGGGAAAGTGGTTTTTTCTCAGAGCTGCGGAGCTTGTCATAAACTCTACGGGGAGGGGGGAGCGATTGGCCCCGATTTGACCGGGAGTGATAGGCATAGCATCGACTACCTTCTCGAAAATACGATTAACCCTAACGACGTCGTTCCGGCTGATTACCTGCTCACGGTTTTCACAATGAAAGATGGCCGGGTGGTTTCCGGCGTGATTCCCGAAGAGAATGAAAAGACTGTCACGGTCCAGTCGGCGGCGGAAAGAATCTCTCTGACCGTCGACGAGATCAGCAAGCGTGAGACCTTACCCATTTCGTTGATGCCGGAAGGTTTGCTGAAAGCCCTCGGCGAAGAGGCGGTGAAAGATCTCGTCGCTTACCTGATGACAAGAGGCCCGGTCACCAATCCATAGCGCGACGATGAAAACGCTATTACTTTCCACTATCCTGAGTCTGGGGATCGCAATGGTTGCCTCTGCAGATACGAGTCGGCCTAACATTATCATTATTTTAGTCGATGACATGGGGTGGGGCGATCCGCAGTGTTATCAGCCCGAGTCAAAGGCTCCTACGCCGAACCTGGATCGGCTCGCGGCGGAAGGGATGCGGTTTACGGATGCTCACACGCCTTCGTCCGTTTGCACGCCGACTCGCTATACCTTGCTAACGGGGCGCTATTGCTGGCGGACTTCGCTGGAAAAGGGCGTGCTTGATGGTTTTGGTCCACCCTTGATTGGGAGTGACGAGTCAACGCTTGCGACGATGCTCAAGGGCGTCGGCTACGATACCGCCTGCGTGGGTAAATGGCATCTTGGCATGCAGTGGCATGACAAGGAAGGAGCGCCGCTAGGTGAGAGAGGGGAACAGCGATTTCGACCCGGTGAAATCGTTGACTACAAGCGTGATATCACCGGAGGTCCCAATGACGTTGGTTTTGATAGCTATTTCGGGATTTCGGCTTCGCTCGATATGGCACCATATTTATATATCAAGGATCGACGCGCGGAGATACTTCCAACCAAACGACACGAGGAGATCAAGGGCACCCTTTTCTTCAACGGTGTTTCCGGAGTGAAGTCACCGGGATTTGATATTCATGGCGTGCTACCTCGTTTCGGAGATGAGGCCGTGAAGCTGATTGAGGATCGAAAAGGAAAAGAGAATCCATTCTTCCTATATCTGCCGTTGAATTCACCACACTTGCCAGTGTCTCCGGCGGCGAGCTCCAAAGGGAAAAGTGAAGCGGGGGACTACGGCGATTTTGTCTGGGAAACCGATCATGTCGTTGGACGTGTCATGAAGGCGCTGGACGACGCGGAGATTGCCGATAACACACTCGTTCTTTTTACGAGCGACAATGGTGGGCTCTGGCACTGGTGGGACTTTTCGGCGGATGATGACGGAGGTAGAATTCCGATGACGGGGCGTGGTCAGTATGTGAAAGATTTCGGCCATCAGAGCAATGCGAAGTGGCGCGGGACGAAGGCGGATATCTACGAAGGTGGGCATCGTGTGCCTTTTATCGTGCGTTGGCCTGGAGTAGTTGGTTCCGGTAGAGTGAGTGAGGCTTTGGTTGAGTTGACGGATGTGTTTGCAACCGTGGCAGAGATTGCTGGCGAGCCGGAAACGATCAAAACATCGGGGATGGACAGCTTTTCGTTTCTTTCTGTTCTCAAAGGGGAGGCTGATCGCGCGCGTCCATTCTCGGTTCATCATTCGCTTGGGGGCATGTTTGCGTTGCGGAAAGGTGATTGGAAAATGGTGGAGGGGCGTGGCTCGGGTGGTTTTACGCGACCTCGCCGTATTCAGGAAATGAAAGGGGAGGTGTCAGACTCCGAAGGTCAGCTTTACGATTT
Organism: Verrucomicrobiales bacterium; assembly: GCA_028047635.1. Taxonomy (GTDB): domain Bacteria; phylum Verrucomicrobiota; class Verrucomicrobiia; order Verrucomicrobiales; family DEV007; genus Arctic95D-9. The sequence goes on along the minus strand of JAOFXR010000048.1, from coordinate 9,989 downwards.
GAAAAATGATTTTCAAGAGCGGACGAATCAATGGGACAGCGAGACTGAACGTGTCCTGGGGATGCGAGAACTTTTGAAGACTGTTAGGGAAGGCTCAGCGACGGTGCCAGCTGGTTAGGAGGTTAGACAAGGAGTGGCTGCATCTTGCTGCCAGCGGAGCCCCTGGGCAGAGGGCAAGTGATCTTCATCCGTCACTCACTTCGGCTGGAGTCTTATCAGGCGGCTGGAAGCACGCCTCTCCTTGGAAGACGAGGAAGATTCTTCCTAAAGTCGACTGAGAGCGTTCGTTCGGTTTTGAAGTGGGATCTCGACTCGCTTGCCGCCTTGGCGGTGGGATTCAAAGACACCGAGAATCATTTCGAGGACGACTCTTCCATCTTGCTCGTTGCATAGTGGCTTCCCATCATTTTCGATAGAATCAATAAGGTCGAGAGCTGCCGCCTGATGCGACATCACGAACCGAGATGCCTCGGGATCGGGGTGCGGCTCACCAATGCCTGCCGTTGAAATTGGTGTCCAGCTGCGAGCATCCTTGCTCGGATTGAAGGGGCTGCCTTTCATGATTTGAACAAGTGGATTTCGGTCCGCTCGAAAGTCGATGATTCCTTCGGTGCCAATCAACTGAAGGCCAAAGCCTGCCTCTCGGGTGCCTGCTTCTTTAATCGAATCGAAAAAGACGGGGATGCCGCTTTCCGTCTCGTAGCGGGCATGGACTTCGTTCCCTGCGAGTGGCCCGAGCCCTTCGGCTCCGTCAACGACATCGGCAGCAGTCACGCGACGCTTGTCTTGTAAAACGGTTGCGGCGCAGCTCGTAGGCGCTCCGGTAAAGTAATGGGCGAGATTGAGTAGGTGGGAACCTAACACCCAGAGATCTTGACTACCGCCGCGGCCATCCTCTTTTCCTCGAAGTCGGACTTCGAGCCACTCGCCGATCGCGCCGTCTTCGACGAGCTTTTGCACCACCGGTAAGACGGGGTGATATCGATTGCGGTGGGCGATTGCCAGTTTCGTTCCGGATGCCTCGCAAGCGGCAACGATTTCATCCGCTTCGACGAGGTCACGGCAAAACGGCTTTTCAATATAGATTCCGCTAGCACCACTTTTGATCGCTGCCATGATCATTGCGTGATGTTGGTCGGTGTGTCGTGACGCGACGGAGACAATGTCTGGGTGCGTTTCATCGAGGAGTTGTTGGTAAGAATTGAACCCCGACTCTGGTTGAAGCCCCAGTTTCTTCAGAGCTTTGGCGAGGCCGCCTTCAACGGGATCCGAAACGGCGACCACTTGTGTAGCGGGAACTTCTTTCCAAAGGGTATCCATTCCGTGTCCAAAGTCGCCCCGCCCCGTGTGTCCGATAACTCCGACGCGATACGTCTTTGTTTCAGCCGAAAAGCTATTCAACGACAGGAATGGCAGTGTGCCTGCTGCGGAAATAAAACGACGTCGTGTTGGGGATTGGATTTTCATGGGAAGCGTTATACTAGGGAGCAAAACAGGGTTGTATGAAAGACTATACCCTGTTTGATGCCTCATCGCTCGACACGCTATCGCGCTGCAAAGAAACTCGCATCGGAGCGGATATCTGCACAGAGTTCCCAATGGCTTTTACGAGAAGAAAATTTATCGCCAGTGCGGCTGCCGGGATTGGATTTCCAACAATCATCCCAAGTTCTGCTTTAGGAAAAGACGGCAGGCCTTCGCCGTCAAACCGTCTCACGATGGGGTATATCGGAATGGGGAATCGTGGAATTGGCGTGATGGGGGCATTTCTTAATCACGACGATGTGCAGGGCGTGGCGATTTCTGATGTCCACGATTTGCATTATCGGGACCGTGACTGGGGCGAGGGCAGAGCCCTCGGTCGCAAGCCGGGCAAGGCGGCGGTGGATAAGAAATACGAAAACGAAGACTGCAAGACCTACAACGAATTTGAAGCGCTGCTTGATCGTGGTGATCTTGACGCGGTGATGGTGGCGACACCTGATCACTGGCATTACCACATTACGATGGCAGCTCTGCAGCGAGGCTTAGCGGTTTATTGTGAGAAGCCCGTTACTCACCTGTTCGGGGAAGGGCAGCAAGTTTATCGTGAAGTGGCGAAGCATGACTCTGTTTTTCAGGTGGGATCTCAACAGCGATCCGAGCCGGTATTTCGTCAGGCAGTTGAGATTGTAAGGAACGGTCATCTTGGTAAGGTTAGTGGTTTTGAGGTGGGGCTTCCCGTGGGGCATGATGAGGCGCAGGGGACCACGAGTTTAGATGAGGTGCCGGAAGGCCTCGATTACAATCGCTGGTGCGGACCTTCCGAGAAGCTGCCGTATATGAGGGCTCGTAATCATCGTTCCTGGCGGTGGCACACCGCTTATGGGGGCGGAAATTTGATGGATTGGATCGGTCATCACAATGACATCGCGCATTGGGGAATGGGATATGAGAGGTCAGGTCCCGTTGAGCTCGAAGCGAAGGGGTGGAACTGGAGCGGCGAGCCTGCCTATGACACGCCGACTGACTACGAAGTTCACTCGAAATACCCTGATGGGAAAATGGGAGTCATTTCAACCAAGCATCGTAACGGAGTGAAATGGATCGGCGAGAATGGTTGGGTCTGGGTGGATCGAGGAAAAATTGAGGCGTCCAATCCGGAATGGCTCAAGGAGGAATTCCAAGCCGGAGATTGGAAGGCGTATCGCTCACCCGGCCATCAGCGAAATTTCATCGACTGCGCAAAGGCGGGGAATAATGATACGGCTGCACCGGCCGAGAATGGGCACCGGTCGATCACTCCCGGCCACCTTGGTTGGGTTTCGGCGAGAGTGGGGCGGAAGTTGAAATGGGATCCTGTGGCGGAGACGATTATCGGTGATGAGGAGGCGGCGAAGCAGTTGATGGCGTTGCATTACCGGGAGTGGTGAGGTGAATGATACTATTTCTTCGCATAATTTTTATCTTTGCCGGCGTTTCAATGCTTGGCTATTTGTGCGTATTTACATCCTACGAAGTGGTGATGAGAACGATACTCGCGATGGGAGGAATCCTCTTGGGAGTGAAGCACTAGATTTGGTCGGGAAAGTGGTGTGTCTAGATGTGAGCACAAAAAACGTTGGACCAGGTGTGGCATGGTTTTGTAAACCGTTTCGCAGCCTATCGGGGCGGAGACTTTGGCGGTTGGGCAATGCTACGGTATACAAAACCGTGCCACGGTTTCCTTTCAAATGACTTTTTTTGCTCACGTCTGTCTAGGGTCTACGAGTGGGTTCAATTTTTCAATTCCGTAGACTGCGCTCTTCCATTTTCCCCTTCTTCATCGCTTCAGCATAACCGGCCATCACAGTCATGTGTTTCGAAAACAGCTTTCCATCGATCTCGTCGCCATTGATCCAGTAGCCTTCTTTGACTCGATCACTCAAGGCGGAGCGAACCTTACCTCTTAAATCCCGAGCCAGCTTCTCCCATTCTTCAGGGGCGTAGGGGCGGGTGCGTGATGTGACGATGCCCTGACTCTCCTTTGCGAGTTCTTTGCGCATCCGATCAATTTTCTTTTGGAAGCTGGAGCTGATTTTGAATCCGTAATGAGTCGGGAGATTCGTATCTTCAAAAGTAAGAGCGTAGGTGTCGGCATCGCAATACAACGGCCGATTGGTTTTCAGTTCGTAGAAGCGTGCCCACTCGCCGCTGGGTAATTGGCTTTCTTCCATCCAGGCGAGCGCGTCAGGGATCGTTTCAATGAAGCGTTGCTCACCGGTCGCGACCCATAGCTCAAAAAGCGCTTCGATGGCTCCCATCGATTCGGTGGAGGAAACCGAAGGTGGTTCGAACTTTCTTGCCCAGACAGGTTCCATTCTGTGGTTGTATTGTTGGGACCAGCCTCGTTGTTTGCCGGTGTGCTGAGCGAGAAGGAGAAACTCACCGCAGCGTTTTGCTGAGTCGAGGAACCGGGTATCGCCCTCCAGTGCGTAGGCACGAAGAAGGAGCTTCATGACATTGAGGAGGTTATGGTCGTTGAGCGTATAAAAGTGAACGTATTTTTCTTTCGGGAATTCGCGAGGATAGGAATCTGGAATCGAGATAGGAATAATCGGTGCCTCTGCGTAATTCGATTGTGATCCATATTGCTGAGGCCACGCACCGTTGGGTGCCTGGTAGGCGAAGAGTTTATCCCACGCGAATTCGAGTGCCTCTTTCACCTCATCTGAGACGTCGGCACCGGGAGTGTTCACGAGTTCGACAAGAAACAACATGGCCGACTGGGTTTTGTTGTCATCCAGCGTGGAGTAGTCGCGGCGTTTTACCCGCTCAGTTTCCCCTCTGAGAAGGTCACTTCTCAGATGGTATTTACTTTGTTTCTCAGGATCAAAATCAAAGTCAGAAGCCCAACCGCCGGTGGCAAGCTGGCAATGAGCGAGTGCTGCGGCAGCCTCTTTGGCTTGCTTGAGAAAAAGAGGATCATCAGTCGCACGAAAAGCACGAAGCAGACTGAGACCAATCGTCGTCGTGCCGGGGGGCTGAATCGAAATAATGGAAGGTGACTCTCCGTGCTCTGTCCGACCCTCGTAGGACTCCTTTGACCAGCTTGAGGCATAACCTCCTTCAACGGCGAGGTGCTTGTGAAAGAAGCTTGCGGCTTGCTTCATAGCAGCAAGGACTTCAGCCTCTTTCGGTGCATCCGCGGAGATGCCGGCCGTTTCAAAGAGACTGACGGCGAGTAGGGTGGAAAGGAGGAATTGCCTCATTCGAGTGCTTTCAATTCTGCCAGCATTTCCAGAAGTTGCTTAATCAAAATGTTTGAAGACTCCTCTTCAAACTTGGAAGTTCCCAACCAGGTTTCATACCCGCCGAGCTTGTGCTGATTGGGAGGGGGAAGGTAGCCGTAACCCCCATTTGCGAGCGATATGGTGAACGTGTCAGGAAAAGGGCTTTTCGCTTTAAGTTCGAGCCCGATTTCGACGAGCACTTCGAATGGCAGTGAAACAATCGCCTGATCGCCAATACGAATTGCCTGAATGATGACGGATTCGGTTTTGATGAAATCAGGATCGGAGTGCTCGATGGTCCGCGTTGCGACTGAACTGGTTCGCTTGTTGATCTCGTTACGCTCCTTGGCGGAAAGCTTCATCAGTTCGAGTGCCTTTTTGAGATCCTCTTCCCCCGGGATTCGATAGTTCAACTTCACATCCCGCTGGCGCATCGCGATCAGGGGATTCTCTTCGTATTTCTCAATCTTTCTGGTGGCTCGCCATGCCGCATCTGCTGTTTTGTTCGCGACGACCCGGATCTGCTCGAAGGGCGCACGCGGAGCGCGTTTGCTGTAGAAATCGATGTTGTTGATGTCACCGCTCGTTCCATTGGTCATCATCGCGACAAAGTTCTCGGGTGGCTTGGAGCCTCCGACTCGAAAGGGCATGACGCGGGAAAACTCACCGTAGTAGTCCGCTGAAGCCATTCCTATTTCCCTGTCGTTTTCATATACCTTGGGGACTCCACCCACGTAGTGGAGCGAATAGTTGGCAATGATTCCGAGTGCTTTGCCTTTTCTGTTTCGGACATCGACTACTGACACTTCAGGATCGGTGGGTCCGGCAGGCCTTACGAGATTACCTCTCGGGGCGTTCGTTCGCACCTGGTCGAGTCCTCCGAGTGGATTGGGATCCATCGTCCCCGGTTTGAGGTGCCATCTTCGATTGTAGACTTCAGTTGGTTCTTCGTCGGAGGCGTATCCGACCTTGGCAGGCTCAAGTGATTGAATTGCTTTGGTCAGCGCGTCTGCAAGCCCGTCCTTGCGACCTTGTTCGTAAGCGATGCGGCCGGGCGAAGTGTCACCTCCTTTCGGGGCGGTGTGAGTGTGTGTTCCGCTCACAAGCATCTCTTCGACTTTCCAGCCGGTCTTTTCAGCGACTGCAGCTTTCGCTTCATCAATCATTTCACGGCCTACTCCGATGGCATCCATCAGGGCGATGACGGATCGCCCTTCGCCATTCTGAAACGCGATCGCTCGCACGTGCAGGGGATCGTGGACGTGGTCGGATTTTCCTGAGCGAAGTTGCATCGGGAAAACTGTCGGTGAAATGTCGACCGCTGCGGTGCCGACGTGAAGGCCTTTCGGTGGCTCGGCTGCAATGAGAGACGCGGTTACGAGTGATAGTGCTAGAATCGAGAGGGCCTTTTTCATGGTGAGCGGTGTGTGGAAGAGATCTTAAAGTTCAGGCGCTTTCCATGCGGGAATACCACCTTCGGCTGACTGTTTATTGAAAAGTTCGTGGTAAGGTTTCGTCGGTGACATTGGGGCGTCTTCGTTCACCATGAGAGGACGTGTCTCTTTCCAGAATTCGTCGTAGGCTTCCTGCATCGTTTTGGCGATGTCAGGATGTTGCTCGATGATGTTGGTGGTCTGAGCGGGATCTTTCAGCATGTCATAAAGTGAGTCGTGTGTGGTGACACCTTTTTTGCGTTGCTTCTCAGAAACTTGTCCTCCACCGACGAATCGATATTGTTCGTTTCGGACGGCGTAGTTCATCCACTTATGATTCTCGGGATCTTCTCCGGTTTTCCAACGTGCTTTGTGAGTAAAGAGATAGCGGTCCTCCCATTCCGACTTTGGATTTTCGATGAGAGGGAGCAAGCTGCGGCCTGCTACTTGCGCCTTGGGGATTTCGGCATCGGCGAGGTCGGCGAGTGTTGGAAAAATATCGATGTGAGCAGCGACCGCTTCGACTTGTTTATTCTGATCAATTTTTCCATCCCAACGAACAAAGAAAGGAACGCGGACGCCGCCTTCATCGGTGCTTCCTTTTTGACCCTTCATTCCTGCATTGTAGAGGAACATGGGCGAACCATTTTTATCCGTTCCCAGCTCCTCGCCGAATCTGCCCGAGCCTCCGCCGGTCATGCCATTGTCTGACATGAAAATAATCATCGTGTTCTCCATGAGTTTCCATTCGTCGAGTTTTTCTAAAAGGAGGCCGACGTTGGTGTCGATGTTCTCGATCATTCCGTAGAAACCGGCCGTCTTCTCTTCAAACCCGAGATCGGTGAATCGCTTTTCATTTTCGGGCGGAGCGATGAAAGGACCGTGTGGAGCGTTCGTGGTGATGTATGCAAAGAAAGGCTCTTTCTTGTCCTTCGTTTCTTTGATCCAGCCGAGACCTGCTTCGAAGAAAAGATTGGTGCAGTAGCCTTCGGTTTGGACAAAGGAACCATTGTGACGAATTACGGGATTGAAATACTTGTTGCCGGGGGCATCTGCGCAGGAGCACGCATAAGCCTGGCCGATTCCTCCGGCTCCATGAATGAAGGCCTCGTCAAATCCGCGCGTGTGGGGTTGGTAGGGTTCTTCATCTCCGAGGTGCCACTTACCGAAGATACCAGTGCTGTAGCCGGCCGTTTTGAGAACCTGGGGAAGGATCGTGGCATCAAGCGTCATTCGCTCGCGCTCAAGGATGGTGTGAGTGATTCCATTCTGCATCGGATGTCTTCCCGTCATGAGAGCGGCGCGGGTCGGCGAGCAGGTCGGACTTACGAGAAATCGCTCAAACCGTGTCGAAGTCGCGTGGAGCGTGTCAAGATTTGGCGTCTTGAGCCAGGGATGGCCGTGTGCTCCGACGGGGGCGTATCCCTGATCATCAGTGATAATCAGGATAATGTTAGGTTTGCTACCGCTGAGGTCTCCAGCCTGCAGCAATGGAGTGGCTCCAAGAAGGAGGGAAAGAAGGCAAAGTAGGAATTTCATTCGCATATAATTACTGGAGTTCAGTCGGTCGGACAATGCCGCGTATACGGTTCAATTTCGGTGTGAGGCCTTGAGGAACTTTGTTTGAATTTTCGAATGAAGAAGTCTTTTCGGTTAATCGTTTTAACAATCCTCATGGTGGGGATGATCCATCCGTCAGGCCTGGTTGTTTTCGCTGCTGAGAGAATGAAGAAACCTAATATCGTTCTGCTAATGGCGGACGACTTGGGATACGGACATCTTGGGAGTTATGGGCAAGAGAAAATAAAGACGCCTCATATTGATCGTCTAGCGAAAGACGGGATGCGATTTACCCATGCCTACTCTGGGTCTTCTGTCTGTGCTCCGAGTCGCAGTGTGCTCATGACAGGGTTGCATACGGGGCACACGCCGGTGAGATGGAATACGCCGGGAGGAGCGAGCATTCTTGATTCGGACGTGACGGTGGCGGAGCGCCTCAAAGAAGCGGGTTATCGCACGGGAGGTTTCGGGAAGTGGGGGATTGGAAAAGAGAATCAACCCGGTCATCCCAATCTTCAGGGGTTCGACGAGTTCTTTGGCCAATATGATCAGGTCCATGCCCATTTCTATTATCCCTATTGGTTGTGGCATAATGAAGAGAAGGTGATGCTGCCGAAGAACGAAGGGGGTAAGAAAGGGATTTACGTTCACGATGTGACTCACGAGGAGGCTCTGAAATTCATCCGTGAGTCGGGAGAGAGCGATGAACCGTTTTTTGCCTACTTGCCATATATTATCCCTCATGTGGAACTGGTCGTTCCTGAAGATTCAAAGAAGCCGTATAAAGGCCTGTTTCCCAAGCATACGATCAGTGACAAACGCGCCGGTTATCTTTACGATGAAGATAGCTATACCGCCTACGCGGGAATGATCAGTCGTCTCGATGATGCGGTGGGTGAAATTGTTGCGCTTCTCGACGAAGTGGATGCGACTGAGAATACGCTCTTTCTCTTCACCTCTGACAATGGAGCGCAGGGTAGTAACTGGGATGACCTTGTCACTTTCTTCGACGGAAGCGGTGGGTTGCGAGGTTCGAAGGGAAGTCTTTACGAAGGCGGCATCCGAGTTCCTATGATTGCGAAGTGGCCGGGACAAATTGAAGCGGGAACGACAAATGAGGTACCCACGGCCCATTACGACCTGTTTCCCACTCTCGTGGAATTGGCAGGCGTGACGCCCTCAAAAACGGACGGAGTCTCACTGGTGGGTGAACTGTTCGGCAAACCTGGCGGGAAAACGGAGACGCGGCCCTATTTGTTTTGGCAGACCCCCGGAGCGGTCGCGGTGAGAAGCGGTAACTGGAAGTTAGTTCGGACCGACGACTATCTTCCCTGGGAGCTTTATGATCTTGCCAGCGATCCTGGCGAGACGAAAAATCTCGCAGCGGAAAACCGTGAGATAGTTTTCAAATTGTCCCGGCGGGCAAAGGCCTCCTATAAACCAGAAAGGGTTCATGTTCCGGGCCCTCGAACCAGTGTTACCGATTACGTTAGATGAGACGATTTTTAATTTTAGTATTGGTGGCGCTTGCCTGTGGTATGGTTGGTGCTGATGAAACTCGAGCGGTTGACGCCGATCTTCTTATTGTCGGCGCGACTGAGTCTGGTTGGGCGGCTGCGATTCAGGCTGCCCGTATGGGCGTGGAGAAAGTTGTCATCGTTCATGATGGTGAATGGTTCGGCGGTCAGTTCACGGAGCAGGCGTTGGCTTGTGTGGATGAGAACAAGGGTAATGGCAAAGTCGGTTGGGGTGTTGATTGGCATCCCATGAAGCGATCTTTCCATCGAAGCGGCTTGTTCATAGAGTTGATGGATGGGATCGAAGCTTTGAATACGGAGCGGTATGGATCTCCCATGCCGGGGAAACCCTATCACGGTCCCTCGACGTTTCGTCCGGCGGAAGCAGAGAGCGTTTTTCGTAAGATCATTCAGCCCTATTTGGATTCCGGTAAGGTTGAGGTGTATTGGAATCGCTATCCGGTGACCGCCCATCTAAATGAGTCAGATTCGCAATTGTTGGGGATGATTTTTACTGACCTGGAGTCGGGGGAGGTGAATCTGGACGTGAAGGCCCGAATCACGATCGATGCATCGGATTGGGGCGAGGTGATTCAGCTTTCAGGCGCCGCGTATGAAGTGGGCCCTGACCCGAAGTCGCGTTACGGCGAACCGAGTGCTTCCGAAGAAGTGGATCGTAATGAAATGAATCCGATCACCTGGGCGATGATTGTCGAGGAATCCCCGGA
>JAOFXR010000047.1 GCA_028047635.1 Verrucomicrobiales bacterium | reverse complement strand
CTGTTTCGCCTCTTTGCGAGGCGGCGGACCTACATCGGGTTTGGTGTCTTTCTTGTGGTTGAGATTATTTTCCTGTTTCTCTGGACGACACAGAGCAGGGAGTCAGAGATGGAGAAATTCATCAATCGCGTCGCAGGTGGTTTCGATGTGTATTTCTCCGGGCTGACGCTTGCGTTTCTGATGGTCGTTTACACGATGTTTATCCTCGGGCTCGTCTTCGTTGCGCTTGTCGCCGGTGACATTCTCGCCAAAGATACAGAGGATGGAAATCTACGTCTTATTCTCGCGAGGCCGGTGACTCGACTTCGACTCCTCGTCGTGAAATTTCTTTCGTGTCAAATCTACACGACTGCACTGTTTCTCTTCGTCGGTGTCAGTGCTTTCGCCATGGGGGTAATTGACCGTGGCTGGGGAGGCGGGTTTATGGCCTGGGCACCACCCTATATTCTCGAACCTGCTCTCTTTGACTGGAATGAGGGAATGTTCCGCTACTTCGGCGCCATTTTTACTTTCTCACTCATTTACTTACCAGTCACTGGTATTGCGTTCATGTTGGGCTGCTTCAAGATTAAGCCAGCGGCTGCGACCATTGTGACGGTGGCAATTTTTATTGGTGACAGTGTGCTTTCGGTAATTCCATTGCCCGCTTTTGAGCCTTATCGGGAATTCTTCCTCACGACACGGATGAAGGCGTGGTTGCTCCTGCTTGAAGAAGATATTTCCTGGTTTCAATTCGCCGAGCAATCGATCTGGCTCATTGGGATTGGATTCACCGGATTCGTGATTGGTTGGGCTGCGTTTGAGCGCCGGGATATTAAATCCTAAAATACTACTTCATCTCTCGTCCGCTGCCCGTTGAGCAACCTGAAGACGCCGCGAGGGTTGGCGTCTTGAAGTTCGATTGGCAGCATCGAATTTGGCCAGTCCTGATAACAAATGGGACGGACAAACCTTTCGATCGCGCGCGTTCCAACGCTGGTGTAGTGACTGTGCGTTGTCGCAGGGTAGGGGCCACCGTGGTGGATGCTGTGACAGACTTCGAGCCCTACAGGATAGCCATTAAAAATGAGGCGTCCTGTTTTGGTCTGCAGAATGGAAATCAACTCTTTTTGATTGGCGAGATCTTCCTCGGTAGCGTGAATCGTGACACTGAGACTGCCTTTGAGCGATTTAGCGACGGCGACCATGTCTTCGAGTCCGTCGCAACTAACGAGCGTCGAGCAGGGGCCGAAAAGTTCATCCAACAGGGTTGGGTCATCGGCTAGACCCTGTTGAGTCGTTTCAAAAAGGTAAGCGGCAGCCTCCAGTTTGTCGTCGTCAGCATTCTCCGAAGAATGGCCAAGAACCTTAAGGGCTTCGTTTTCGCAACGTGATTCGATTCCGGAGCGGTAAGCACTGTGAATCCCTGCGTGCAGCATGGTCGCAGGCGCGACGGCCATTACTTTTTCTTTCACCAATTCGGAAAATCTCGCCCAGTCTTCTGATTTATTTCCGAGTACCAGCCCGGGGTTGGTGCAGAACTGACCATTACCCTGAGTAAGCGCGGCGACGAAACCGTCAGCGATTTTGGAGGCCCGCGACTTCAGTGCACCGGGAAGAATGAAGAGTGGATTCACGCTGCCCATTTCTGCGTAGAAGGGTATGGGAACGGGGCGTTGGTTAGCAATATCAAAGAGCGCTCGACCGCCGGCAAGTGAACCGGTAAAGGCTGCGGCGGTAATGTCGGGATGTTGGACCAATGCGGTGCCGACCTCGTGACTTCGTCCTTGAATGAGCGAGAATACACCTGCAGGCATGCGGGCTTTTTCTGCAGCGGTGTAAATTGCCCGCGCGGCGAGCTCGCAGGTTCCGGGGTGCGCCGGGTGCCCTTTGACTACGACAGGGCATCCGCTCGCAAAAGCGGACATCGTGTCTGCTCCGAGCACGGAAATCGCGATGGGAAAATTACTCGCGCCGAAAACGGCGACGGGACCGAGTGGCTGCATCAGTGAGCGAACGTCCGGTTTCGGAATTGGCTTGCGTGTTAAATCGGGGAGATCGATCCGTGCGTCGAGCCACGAGCCTTCGCGAATGAGATTAGCAAACTGCCTCGTGTGGTTGATGGCCCGGTCACGTTCCGCCGAACAACGGGCAAGTGGGTAGCCGGTTTCGGCTGCCGTTCGCTCCAGAAATTCATCCCCGAGGGCGAGTGTTTCATCAGCAATTGCGTCGAGAAAATCAGCTCGTGCTTCAGCGCGTTTGCTTTTGAAACTATCGAAAGCTTCGAGAGCCGCGGCGACCGCTTCGTCAATTTCTGCGGTAGTTGCCTCGAAGAAAGCAGGTTCGAGGGTTCTTCCCGTGGCGGGATTGTCGGCTTGAAAAGAGTCCGAGGTTGATGAGACCTCACGTCCTGCGATGAGCTGCTTGCCAGTGAGTTCCATGGCTGCTTAGGCGTTGAGCAAAGCTACTGCTGCCTCTTTTACGAGAGCATCCTCGGCGTCAGTAATTCCATTCAGCAAGGGGAGTGGTGGGCCCGTGTCAGCGATTCCGGCAAGTCTTACTGCCTCATGAAGAACCCGGATAGGATTGATGCCGTTTCGAAGGTCTTCGAGCGGTTCGAAGATCTTTTGAATCTCGCGGGCGCGATTGAGATCGTTGGCTTGAACCGCTTTGAGTAATTGATCGCTCAGATCTGGTCGAATGCAGACACAACCGGCGGTGAATCCTGTGATCCCAAAGTCGACGAGATGTTCGATGACGGGTTGTTCGCCGATTCCACTGACGATGATAGATGGATCGACCGTATCAACCAGCTTTGTCAGGTAGGGATCGACGGCAGGATTTTCCTGAACAATTGCGTATTTGATCCACGAAACGATTCCGTCATCGACGAGTTGCTTTGCTCCCTCGACAGTGATGAAATCTCCATATTTGATGTAGAGAACGATAGGCTTTCCTGCCTTCTCCGCGAAATTTCGCAATCCGGCAACGACGCCTTCAGAGGTCGTGATCCCTTGTTGAGGCAGCACCATGACGGTGGGGTAATCGGTTTGCTTTACGATCGCCGCCTGCTCCATCATCATCCCGTAAGAAGGACCGACTGAGGGAACGACGAGGGTATCCTCACCTGCCAGCTCGGACAACTGAGCGAGTACGTCCTCAAACTCGTTGAGAGCGATGTGATAGAAATTCGCATTGCCTCCGTAGAGAAGCGTCGAAACATTTCCCGCCTCAATGTGGCGAATGATCTTCTCGTTTTCGCTCCGATCGAATTTCAGATTTTTATCGCGGGCCATAGGGGGCACGGCGATAACAGATTTAGCGAGGTCTTCAGAGGTGATCGGCCTGGTTTGCATAACGTTTTTTGAGTCGCTACTGTTAGCTTTCATCGGCGTAAATGCCAAGAAACTCTTGCGTCGGATAAACGTGAGAGTTCGTGTTTCCGCTTCTTCTGCGCGTTTAGGGTTCAAAAGCGTTGAATGGCTTTTGATTACTCTGTTATTCTCTGTCCGATCTTTTTACCTGAATGAAAATTAACGTCAAAATAATCATCCCTCTTCTGTTCTCACTGGCGACTGTAGCTTCCGTCGTTGCGGCACAGTTGAGTAAAGAGCCGCAGCCGTTTTCGTTTGTTCAAATGTGTGACACGCAACTGGGGATGGGCGGTTATGAGCACGATGTCGCAACGTTCAAACAGGCGGTGAAGCAGATCAATGCGCTGCCGGTTGATTTCGTCGTTATCTGCGGTGATCTCGTCCAAACCGCGAATGATCAGTCGTTTGCCGACTTTAACGAAATTAAAGCAAAATTCACTCTCCCTTGCTACTGCGCTCCGGGTAATCACGATGTGGGAAATGCCCCGACAAAGGCTTCGCTGGCTAATTACCGTGAGAAGATCGGGAAGGATTACTATTCCATTGAGCACAAAGGATACACGGTGGTTGTTGCCAACAGCCAGCTCTGGAAGGCTCCCGTGGAAGGGGAGTCTGAGGCGCATGATGCCTGGTTTAAAAAGACGCTTGAGGAAGCGAAGGCGAAGGGTTCTCCGGCGTTCGTCGTCTTTCACTACCCGCTTTTCCTGAAAGATATTGAAGAGAAGGAATCCTATTACAATCAGTCGATCGAGAAGCGGAAAGAGGTGTTTGCGCTGTGTAAGAAAAATGGGGTGGTCGCTTTTCTAGCCGGACATACGCACAAGCAGATCTCGAATGAAAAAGACGGCATTCTCCTTGTGAATGGCGAGACCACGAGCAAAAATTTCGACAAGCGACCGATGGGATTTCGTCGATGGAATATCGGCAGCGAAGGCGGGCTTGAGCATGAGTTTGTCAAACTCGATGGCTTTGACGCTGAGCCCGAAGGTGAGTAGTTGGTTCTAGCTCGTCAGAAAGCCACCGCGAACGGCTCCAGCTCTTGTGTCTCCGAAGTTGGCTTCGAACATCGGATCGATGGGACGGCTGTTCGGCATACTCAGCCAGAGGCGAAAAAGACGCCGCTTTTCCTCTTCTGCTTTGTGATCCTCAAAGGATGAACGCCGGTGCAAAGTGATCCAATTATTCAGGAGTAAAATGTCACCCGGTTCCTGACGGAAATGAAATGCCTGTCCCGGTTCGTCCGCGACCGCTTCGAGAAAATCCATCGCTTCGATTTGCTCGGGCGAGAGATTAGGTAACTCGGGATCCGCGTGGGCGCGGTTGATGAGAACCCGCAGAAAGCTGCAGGCGAAATGCCCCTCGGTGAAAGAGAAAATGGGCTGTTCACAGAAGGTCCGCGTATTTCCCAGGTCTACGGTGTGGCGTTTGTAGACAAAGGATTGTTTGAGAACTTCCAGTAAGTCTGGGCGTCTCGCTTCGATTTCGTTGTAAAGATGTTGCGAGCTGATGAGTTGATTCTCACCACCGCTCAGTGCCTGCTTCCAGCAAAGGAATGCGATGACATCACACCGGTCGGTATGAAACGAGAGTTTGTTTTTCGTGTTCGGACCACGGGTTCTTGGGTCGTCTTTGGCAAAGCCGGCGTCTGCGACATCAAATACTTGATCGCCGTTTTCATTCTGAGAAAGAAGCGTCCCAAGTGTGGCTGCCCATTCGCGAAATGCTTCGCGAGCGGTGTCCATCGAATGAGTGGAAAGTGGAAAGCCGCGAAGGAGGATCGCGCCGTCTCCTTTTTCCAGTTGTGTGCGAACGGCTTCAGGATCTGCACCCGAGAACTCCTGAATCCAATCGCTTCGCTGAGTCAAATCGTCGCCTTTCCAGACGGCGGGGGCGTCAGGTGTCGGGATCATTTTTTTCCTTTGTCGACCATCGATTCGAGAAGCGCCTTGTTAGGTTCTCCTTCCAGGTAGCCGAGTTCGCTAAGAAAGGCATCGGTCTTGAGAACAGTATCGATGAAATGTTGTGCTTTTCCCTTGCCGACTTTGAGATTGAAAAATCCGTGTGGCTCTCCCTCATAAAGATGAAGATCAGAGCGAATTCCGAGCGCTTTCTGATCTGCCTGGAATTTTTCGGCAGTTGCTACGGGAATCAAACTGTCCTTGGTGCCGAGGAATACGATTGTGGGTGGATCGTCTTTCGTGATGCTATGGGCGGGGGAGATTGCAGGGAACCATTTCGTCACTCGATCATTTCCGTAACCTTCGGGACCATTGTCGTATACGGGATTGAATAGCACGAGCGCTCCGGGGCGTGAACTGATGGAAAGGTCTTCGCCTTCTTCTTCAAGGCCATCGCACATTCCTGTCGTCGCGGCGACATGGCCACCGGCAGAACCGCCTCCCGCAGCGATTTTATCAGGATCGACTCCGAGTCTGGCAGCATTCTTCCGGACCCAGCGGATCGCCGACTTGCCATCATTTACACAGTTAAGCGGCGGGGTTCCGTGTCCCTTTTTAGTGCGGTAGTCAGAGAGGAAAACCACCATGCCCCTCGCAGCGAGGTAGCGAGCCTGAGGTTCGAACTGAGTGGGGGACCCGCCATTCCAACCACCGCCGAAAAAGAAGACGATCGCCGGGGTTTTGTCGACTTTGGGATCATGGCCGGGAGGATCGAGTCGGTAGAGTCGCAGATCATCGTCGGAAGCGTGTTTGAAAACCTCGACGGTAGCGCCCGGCATTTTGAGAAGTTGGGTTTCAGCCAGCGCGAGGGAAAAGGAGGTGGTAAAAAGTGTGAAAAATATTCGTTTTAGCATGGTGACAAGGTAAAGTGATTCTACTCGAGGGCTAGCCTTTTGAGGGGACGGGAAGAGGCGTGTTTTTCTTATGCCTCATGAGGGATCTCGATTACTGTCGCGCATTCCATGAGTCATTTTTCGGTATCACCCCGGCATCTCATTGCTCTGATCGGAGGGGCGCTTTGCATCGCCTTTGCTCCGATTTTTGCCGTGCTCGCTCGTCAGGGCGATGGTCAGGTGGGAATGTGGGATTCGGCCTTTTGGCGCGTTTTTATTGGAGCGATTGCGCTAGGGGTCTTGTTCGGGGTTCAACGGAAACGGATCGTTCCGCGGCAGAGCGAATTTATGGGCAATTATGCCTGGATGTGGCTTCCGGGACTGGCTTTCGCCTTCGATTTCTGGGCCTGGCACTGGTCCTTTGAGCACACGTCTGTTGCGAACTCCACGTTGCTGGCGAACACATCGCTCATTTGGGTGACGCTTTTTGCCTGGTTAGTATGGAAGGAGCGGTTATCCAAATTATTTCTCATTGGTGCTTCTGCCGCTTTTCTGGGGATGATAGTGCTCATGATGAGCTCGACGACTCGCGATTCGCCGACGGGAGTAAATGGTTTGTTCGGCGATTTCCTCGCGATTCTTACGGCCGTGTTTTACGCGTCCTATCAACTACTCATCAAACGTTTTCGCCGCGATCATTCGGCGCCGATGTTGCTTTTCTGGGCAAGTGCGGTGGCGGCTCTTATTCTCTTTCCGCTCGCCTGGTTTCATAAAGATCCCTTTTTACCTGGCAGCGCTAAGGTATGGGGAGCTTTGATCGGGCTTGGAGTGTTATCGCACGCCTGTGGACAGGGACTCATTGCTTATGGGCTCGGAGGCGTTCCCGCCAGTCTCGCCGCGGTGGCTCTTTTGGTTCAGCCCGTCGCGACAGCGCTTCTTGGCGTTGTCATTCTCGGACAACCACTCGTGCTTTTTCAGGTCGCCGGAGCGATTTTAGTCGTCGTTGGTCTCATTTTCGCCATCAAAGCGAAATCGAAAGCGGTTCCTCCGGCAACTGTTCCGTAACCGGGTTTTTGACTATTGCTCTTTACCTCGCGGATGATATTTCCGGAGCCACGGATCTTCCTGATGAGTGAGTCGTGCGACGAGGTCATCAACCATTTTTGAAACCGTTTTCTGGTGGTCTTCCTTTTCGGCGAGGTTGTTCGTTTCCGAGGGATCTTCCTGAAGATCGTAAAGCTCGAGTCTTGGACGATGGAGAAAGTTTTTGATGGGGCGTTTGCCGAGCGTCTCGTCATCACGCTCGCGAAGTTCGACCCAGGTGCGACGTTGAACGGTATCGATAGGGAGTGGGTATTCAGCTCCCGGTGTTACGTTCCAGATCAATTTGTAGCGACGTTCCCGAAGAGTCCGCATGGGGTAATGAGCAAAAACGTCGTGGCTGATGTGGCTCAAAAGGGCGGCGTCCCAGCCCTCCGGGTCCGGCTGATTGAGAACGGGGAGAATACTCCGCCCGTGCAATTCATAGTCGTCAAAGGCGGTGCCGGTCCAGTCGAGGATGGTAGGGGTGATGTCGGTGAAAGCGACGAGAGCTTTGTTGGGCGATGCGGGGTTTACCAGACCCGGTTGGCGCACAATAAATGGAACGCGAACACCGGGTTCGTAGTGGGTTCCCATGGCGCCAGGTTCGGAGGTTCCGTGATCGGAGATGAAGATGACGAGGGTGTCCTCGCGATGGCCGCTCGCTTCCAGCTCCTTTAAAACGAGGCCGACTCCGTGATCCATGCGACTGATCTGCTGGTAGTAGCCGGCGATTCCTTCGCGAACATGCTCGGTGTCCGGGAGAAAGGGTGGCACTTTCAGCGTTGTCGGATCGTAGTCGACCGGAGTGTAATTATCTGTTTTTTCGACGCCCCAGGCGACTCCGTCGATTGATACGGGGTGGGGATCGGTGAAGGCCATTACAAGGAAGAAGGGATCTTCTGAATCTGTCAGAAATGATCCAGCCATTTTGGCCATCGCATTGACGTCGCGGCCTCTGCTGCGCGGCTTGAAATCGATGGGATACTTTTCAAGAGGCTTAATATGGTCTTTCCCGATAAGTCCAGTCCGGTAGTCGTTCCCTTTCAGCATCGCGAAAACCGAGGTGACATCATCCCTGAGTTGTTGATTATGCTCGCGGTGCGGGTGGGCATATTGTCCGTTGCGGTGAGTGAGCAGTCCGGTATACATGACCGCCCGGCTTGGGCCACAAGAGGGAGTGGTCGCAAATGCCTCTTCGAATCGCACACCTTCGGAGGCGAGTTTATCAATGTTAGGCGTCAGGACTGTCTCATTTCCGTAACACCCGACATCGTGCCAGGTCTGGTTGTCCGAAATCATAAGGAGCACGTTTTTCTGGCCGGAAATTCCGGTTGTCAGAAAAATCAGTGCACAGGCCAGCTGTAAAAAGAGCGAGAGTTTCATAGTCTATTAGAGTCTAAGGAAGATTTTCTTGCGATACATCCAGAGGAGTATAAGCCAGAAAAGAAGGGCGATGAGGCAGGCGAGGACCACTGGCCCGTGGGTTCCCATGAACCACGTATCGGGAAGGTGGCGCTTGAGGGCAGCGGTGACTCCGCCTCGTCCCATCATGCTCAGCAAATACATCGCGAGTGGATTCAGCCCGACGATGACAAAGGGGAAAACCCAACCGTCCCATTTTTTAACGTCAATGATCCAGTAGCTGAGTGCGAGCAATCCGATGACCCACCCTCCGCTGAAGAGAACCCAGGAAGGAGTCCAGAGCTTTTTGATTACGGGGCAGACGGTGAGACCGAAGATAGCGCCGATGAGAAGGCAGGCGGCGGCGGCGGCACAGAGCTGCATTAGTTTGGTGCGATCAGGAACGTTTTTGTTTTTGAGGACCTGACCGGCCATCAGGCCCATGAGCATCGTGACGATGGCGGGTACGAAGTTCAGGGTGGTATAGACGTGGCCTTCGAATGGTTTGGCTCTGGGAAAGAGATTGAGAAACCAAACATCGAACCTTTGCGGCATGCTCGTTCCGTTTTCAAAATGACCAGCGTAGGTGGCAATATCTCGCGGAAAGAAAACCATGAGAATGTAGTAGCCAACGAGGATGCTGAGACCGCCTATGAACTGAGTGCGAAGCGATTTTCCGACGAAGAAAAAGAGAAAGCCATAGCCGAGTCCGATTTGGCTGAGAACATTCGTAAATATCCAGTAAGTCTCAGGTTTTCGCAGCGATTGAAGGAAAACACCGAGCAGGGTGAGGAGAATCGCCCGCGTCCAGGCGTGTCGCATTCGTTTGCCATAGCTCTCGCCGAGCTTAGCGCGTTTCTCGTAGGAGAACGGCATCGAAACACCAACAATGAACATGAAGGCAGGTTGGATCAGATCCCAAATCGCGAGGCCTAGGAAGTTGAACTGACTGATCCATTCCGGGTGCCCTCCTTGAAAGGTGATCCACTCGGCAAACGGCCCGTTGAACTTCTGGGCTGCCTTTGCGATCCCGAGACCATTTGAGGCAAGCAGCAGCATCACCAATCCACGGTAGACATCAAGTGAGAGAAGACGCCGGGAAGGCTCTGCGTCTGCTGGGGAGTTTAGGATCGCTTCGGCTGACATGAGTGAGAGCTTTATCAATTTGCCTTGAAGCGTCAACTGCTCAGGAACCGTGATATTGTTATAGTGAAATGTTCCGACGATAAAAAATACTCGCCCGAATTTCGATAGCAGCCTATGATCCGGCCATCGATTTACAACGAAACTGAAAATCATTCCAAACATCCCCCTTATTTAGAAAAATGGACGTAGTCAAAATTTTAGGAAGCCTTCATAGCAATAACGCCATGGGCTCAGATGTCGGAGGTAATATTCTCGGCATTCTCCTCGGTGGTGGTATTGGTACGCTCGGGGAATTGCTTGGGGGTGCTGCCGGTGGCGGAAATCTTGGCGGACTCGGTAGCCTACTCGGAGGAGGTGCGCCTCCTCAGAAAAAGAGCGGACTCGGTGGACTCCTCGGCGGCTTGCTAGGTGGTGGTCAAAAGCAGCAGCAGTCTTCGGGTGGTGTGGCTGATCTTCTCGGCGGTGGATCCGGCGGTGGCAGCGGAGCGGACCTCCTTTCCCGACTCGTAGCGAGTGCGGGGCAAAATGCAGGTGGCGGCGAATTGCTTGGAATGCTCCTTGGAAAAGGGAAGGCAGCAGAGCCGCCCAAGGAAGCTCAAGAGGAAGCGGAAACTTTGATTCAGGCGATGTGCAACGCAGCGAAGTCAGATGGTCAAATCGACCAGTCTGAGCGCGATGCGATCCTCGGTCGCCTCGGTGATCTTGATGAAAAAGAAGTCGAATATCTTCGAGAGCACCTTTCTTCACCCCTTGATGTTGACGGTTTTATCAACAGCGTGCCTTCTGATATGGCTGAGCAAGTTTACGCTTTCTCGCTGATGGCTATCAAGTTGGATGCTCAGAAGGAAGCTGAGTATTTCGGGAAGCTTGCCAATGGTCTGAAAATCCAGGGCGATAAAGCCAATGATATCCACGAGCGTCTTGGTCAGCCTGAGATTTTCGCCTAAGTTTCTGCGACTTTTCGATTCGAAATGGCGAGAGGAAAACGAACTAAAACCCCGGGGAATCGTCCGCGGGAGGCGCGTGAGAATGTTCACTCCTCGGTTACTCAGGGGGTGAAGCGTCTCACTGAAGACAGTCTTTACGAATTGGTTCGTGAGAATAGGGAAATCATGCTTCTCGTTCTTGACGGCGTGCAGGATCCTCACAATCTGGGAGCCTGCATACGATCTGCTGAGGGGGCGGGAGTTTCCGCAGTGGTCGTTCCGCGTCACAAATCGGCGCCGGTTACTGAAACGGTTGTTCGCATTGCCTGCGGCGGTGCGGCCAATGTGCCTGTCGTGACAGTGGGGAATATGTCTCGCTTTCTCACGACGATCCGCGAAGACTTCGGGGTTCGCGTGGTGGGAACTGCAGATGGCGCGAAGTGTGATCTTTACGACTGTGAGATGAAGCCGCCACTGGCAATCGTGCTCGGTGCGGAGGGCGAAGGCATGCGCCGTCTCACTCGCGAAGGTTGCGATCAGCTCATCAAAATTCCGATGGCGGGAAAGGTGGATTGTTTGAACGTTTCCAATGCGGCCGCTGTCTGTCTTTATGAGTCCGTTCGACAGCGCGATTTTTCCTGAAAAGCTTGCGCCTTTTATTCCTTTAATTAAAACTCTCTTTATCTATGAGCTCCGGTTACGCCAATCCCTACACTGTTTCGCAGGCCGCTCCGGCCGAGCGTTCTGCCTTTATCCGAAATACCTACCTCCACCTCGGTGGTGCGATCCTCGCATTCATCGGGCTTGAGTGGTTTTTACTTCAGCAGGATTGGGCTTTTTCACTGGCTCAAAAAATGACCGGAGGCTTTTCATGGCTCATTGTTCTAGGTGCATTCATGCTCGTGGGGAACCTTGCGAGTCGCCTTGCCTCCTCTGGTGCGTCACGCAGTGTTCAATATGGCGGGCTTGGCCTCTTCATTGTCGCTGAGGCGATTATCTTTCTGCCGCTACTGTTTGTGGCCGCCAATTTTGCCGGTGGAGATGTCATTGCGAAAGCGGGCTACACCACTTTGTTCGTGTTCGGTGGACTTACCTTTGCTGCTTTTGCGACAGGGAAAGATTTCTCCTTCCTCCGTGGATTTCTCATGGTCGGTGGATTCGTCGCCATGGGAATCATCATTGTATCGATTCTTTTCGGCTTCAATCTCGGTAATATTTTCGCCGGTGCGATGGCGCTGTTTGCCGCGGTCGCGATTCTTTACAACACTTCGAATGTGATTCATCACTACCGTCCTGATCAGCATGTCGCCGCTTCGCTGTCTCTCTTCTCGAGTGTGGCATTGCTTTTCTGGTATATTTTGCAGCTCTTTATGAACCGTGACTAAACGCCCGGGAGATTCTATTTTCTTCAAAGCCGTTCCCGATTCGTTGTGAGCGGCTTTTTTGTGGACTGCTTGAAATCGCCGCATCTGCGGTAGCAATTGTGCATTGCCGCGAATCGTGAAATTGCCTAGGCTTACCCAATACGAATATGAAAAAGCCTCATCAAGATTCCGCAGTCGATCGTCGTAAAGTTCTCAAGTATGGAGCCGGTTTCGGGCTCGCTCTTGCTTGGCCTAATTCTAAAGTGCTGGGAGCCAATGAAGATATTCGCATGGGGATCATCGGGGTGAACGGTCGCGGTAAGTCGCACATGGATGCGTTTGCGAAAATGAAAGGCGTTCGCGTGACCGCTCTTTGTGATACTGATCCAGCGGTTCTCGATGCCCGTGTCAATAAGATGGCCGACGTCCAGGAGATCACGGTTCAGGGCTTCGCCGATATGCGAGAAATGTTCGATGACGGGGATATCGACGCAATGTCTACCGCGACTCCCAACCACTGGCATACGCTCGCAGGGTTCTGGGCAATTCAGGCAGGAAAAGACGCCTACGTCGAAAAGCCGATTTCACATAATGTCTGGGAAGGCCGCCAGCTCGTGAAGCTCGCGAGAAAAAATCAGAAGATTTGTCAGGGTGGAACCCAAAGTCGCTCTCTGGGTTCGATTCAAGCGGCCGTAAAATTTGTTCAGGACGGAAATCTTGGAAAGATCAAATACGTCAAAGGGATGTGCTACAAGCCACGGACTTCGATTGGAAAAGGCGGCGGCGGAGCAATTCCTGATGGGGTTGATTACAATCTCTGGTGTGGTCCGGCTTCGCAAGAGTCTCCACTGGGGCGCAAGCGCTTTCACTACGATTGGCACTGGTTCTACGACTACGGTAATGGCGACATGGGTAATCAGGGGATTCACCAAATGGACGTGGCAAGATGGTATCTCGGTGAGGACAAAATTGCACCACGTACCATGAGCATCGGTGGTCGTCTCGGCTACGATGATGATGGCGAGACACCGAACACGCAGATCGTTTATCACGACTACGACAAGGCACCTCTCATTTTCGAAACACGCGGTCTCCCGAGTGCTAAAAAGTATCAGGAGGAAAACTGGGGTAAAAACATGAACTCGCCGGATGAGTTCCCGGGTGAGAGCGGTATCTCAGTGGTCGTCGTTTGTGAAGAGGGTCTCGTTTATACCAACGCCGGTGGTTCGGTGAAAATGAAAGACAACAAAGGCAATGATCTCGAAGTACCCAAAGCGTTTGAGAGCGAAGATATTTTCACCAACTTCATCAGTGCGGTGAAGAGCCGGAAAGTGGAAGAGCAGTATGCCGATTGTGAAGAGACTCACATTTCGAGTGCTCTCTGTCACACCGGATTGATTTCGCATCGACTGGGCACAGCGCTTAACCGCGGCGAAGCGATGGAGCGGATCAAGAGTGACGCGACTTTGACTGAACGATTTGGTTCGATGGCGGATCACCTCGAGAAAAACAATGTCAACTTGAAGAAGGACGGTCTTCTCACAGGGCCGATGTTGAAATTTAATCCTGAAACGGAGTGGGCCGAAGGAAATGGTGAACTCGATGAGGCGGCGAATCTGCTCGCCCGTCGTGAATACCGTGAGCCATTCGTGGTTCCTGAAGTACTCTAGATTATCCCATAGTTAAGAAGTAATTCTCAAGCGGCGGATGTGTTTTATGATGCGTCCGCCGCTTTTTCTTGATGATTTCCCGCAACCTCGATAAGGCTAAATCGGCATTCGCCGGAAAGGATGTTGAAGCGTCCCGTTTGGCTCACGATGTCGGGGGAGGTGGTGGAGAGCCGCACCGTTCAGGAGGCGGGCAGTATATAAAAAGCTTTGTTTACGGCGGGCTGGATGGGACCATCACCACTTTTGCCGTCGTCGCGGGAGTGGCAGGAGCATCGCTCAGCACCAGCGTGATTCTGATTCTAGGTTTTGCCAACCTCCTCGCCGATGGTATCGCGATGGCCTTCGGGGATTTTCTCAGCACGCGGGCGGAGCAGCAATATGCGGCTGGCGAACGAAAGCGTGAAGAGTGGGAACTCGAGAACCATCATGAGGGTGAAAAGAAAGAACTTCGCGAGATCTATCAGGAAAAAGGACTCACCGAAGATGACGCCACCACTCTCGTTGAAATTTTGGCGAAACATCCTGAAGTGATGGTGGATACAATGATGGTCACCGAGCTCGGCATTCTTGAAGACGACGAATCGCCAATTAAGAACGCGGCGGTTACTTTTGTCTCCTTTGTGGTCTTCGGCTTTGTTCCGCTCTTTGTGTTTGTTCTGATGCGGGTGACAGGAATGGAGATCAATGCACTGCCGTGGGCCTGCGGATTGACTGCCGCGACCCTGTTTTGTCTCGGTGTCCTCAAAGGTCGATTCTCGATGGTTCCCTGGTGGCGCTCCGGGTTGGAGATGGTTTTCCTCGGTGGTCTGGCTGCTGTCGCGGCCTACTATGTTGGCAGGGCGCTCGAATCGCTCGCCTGACGACGCCTTAGATGCAGAGCGCAATCCTCGCGGACTCAGTCACTCCGTAGCACGTCTCCTCGAGCGTGAGTTCGTCTGTCTTGATCGCAAGATCCATCGAATCACAGTAAGATTGATTTCGATCCGCCAACATCTGCAGAATCGTGGCTTTCGGATCCTCGGTCTGCAGGAGAGGGCGGTTTTTGTTTCGTGAAACGCGATCGTAAATCGTGTCAGGACCCGCTTGTAGCCAAATCGTGTAGCCTGCCTCTTTCAGCATTTTCCGGTTTTCCTCGTTCGTCACGATCCCTCCTCCGGTGGAAATGACCTGATTTTCCTGTGTGAGAGATTCCCTGAGAACATCGGTCTCTATTTTTCGGAAGACTGGCTCACCGTCCTCTTCAAAGATCTTTGGAATGGGCTTTCCAGCCTTCTCGACAATGAGTTGATCGGTGTCGACAAAGGTAAAACCGAGGCTTTTGGCTACGCGCATTCCCACGGAAGTTTTTCCGGTTCCCATAAATCCGATTAAAATCAGATTGCGAGCGCGTGTTCCTGTCGTATCCACTGGTGGCATCATAGCCATATACAGGCGCTTGCCCAACAATAAACCCTCCGACATGGAAACTGAACTGGCCTTTACCGATTTTGAAGACTTAACCCGTGAGTCGGTGCGCAAGGCTGTTGCTGCGCTGCACGCGGGGGACGTCGTTGCTCTACCCACCGAAACGGTCTACGGACTCGGCGCTGATGCTCTCAACCCGGCCGCGGTGGAAAAGATTTTTGAAGCCAAGGAACGGCCTCATTTTGATCCTCTTATCGTTCACGTGGGGCACAAGGACGCGTTTCATCAGATTGCTGAAGTTCCTCCGGAGGTCTCGAAAACAATTGTGCAACTCGTCGAGACTTTCTGGCCCGGGCCGCTCACTCTCGTTCTGCCGAAAAAGCCAGTCGTTCCCGACATTGTCACGGGGGGACTTGATACGATCGCTGTTCGCCAGTGTGAGCACCCGGTCTTCCATCGCATCATCAAAGGGTTCGGTGGTTTTATCGCCGCTCCCAGCGCGAATATTTTTGGACGGATCAGCCCGACTTCTGCTCCTGCGGTGATGGATCAACTTGAGGGACGAATTCCTCTTGTCGTCGATGGTGGAGCTTGTGGGCGCGGCCTCGAGTCGACAATCATTCGTGTGCTTCCCGGTGAGAAAAAGCCCATCATCGAGATTCTACGTCCCGGGCCGATCACGAACGATGAACTCAAAAAGTTTGGAAAGGTGATCTTTGCCGAGCGCAATGCGGATGTCGAAGACTCCGCTCCGGAGGCTCCGGGAATGTTGGCGAACCATTATGCGCCTAACAAGCCCTTGCGACTTCTCACCAGCCCACAGGATTTTCGGCCGGAAGAGGGAAAACGTTATGCGCTGCTCAGCTATCGGGGACAGCCCAAAGACGGCTATCTGGGTATGTATGAATGGGATGAAGTCAGCGTTCTCAGCCCAGGTTCCGGCCGTGTCGCCGAGGCAGGTTGTCGACTTTTTCACTCCATCAGACAGCTCGATCAGAATGAGGACATTGATGAAATCATCGCGGAACCTGTTCCTGATCGTGCCGTTGGAAAAGCGATCCTGGATAAGCTTCGCAGGGCGTCGGTGAAATAAGCTCGGAGTGGCACGGATTTGCAATCCGTTTCAGTCGACCGGTTGATAGGCATCGATACGGAATGCAATTCCGTTCCACTTTTGATCCGCTTGGTCAGTCACGCTTTATTCCTCGCCATTCAATATAGGGCCTTAAACGCCCCGCTTCGCTCCGAAGAGTCGCAGGTGGAGCCGGTCTGAGTAACGAAAGCCACGCTCGATCGCAAGGGCGGAAACCCAAGCCTGATTCGCTTCCAGCTCGGTGACCGAGGCGGCGCGGGGCATCAGGAAAATGTGGTTGCTCGAAATGTCGGCTTCTTTCTTAATTTTCAGCAGTTCAGCAAGGTCGTCGGCGTCTCCGACTACGAACTTAAAGTCAGCTTTCCCGGTGGCGGCGAGAAACGTGAGCGCTTCGGGCACGATTCGCTTTTCTGAATCGATGCCGGAATTGCTCAACTTGGGAGACACGTTGAACTGATTTACGAGCGTTAGGAATGTATCTCCCGGAGTGAGGGTTCCATTGGTCTCGATCTCAAAATGCGCTTCCGGATTCTCTTTTCGTAACGCCCGCATCAGTTCCACCCACGCCTTTTCCTGGATGAGTGGTTCGCCTCCGGTGAAAACGTAATTTGAGCAGGAATACGCTTGCACAATTTCGACAATCTCGTCCGTGGTGTGATCGATGATTTCGTCGGCACGATTGAACTTTTTTCCGAGGTCATGCTCGAACTCGGTGCCTTCCCAGTTCCAGGTGTAGGGTGTGTCGCACCAGCGGCAGTGGAGATTGCACAGCGACGCACGAATAAACACCGTGGGAAGACCAATGCTTCGGCCCTCTCCCTGGATCGTGTGAAATATCTCCGGACTGTTGTCCGGCATTCGGGCCAGCTTCATTGCAGCAAGATACGCGGTTCAGCGGCCCTGACAAATGGAGGGCGCGCTGATTTAATTCGTCAGAACGGATTCTTCGGATGTGCAAGCGTTGTAGCTGACCCCCTTGGGCTCGGCCGTGTGCCCGGGGATGTTCGAGCGTTGCAAATCGTGAGGCTACTCTAATTCCGCCCCACAATCACACAAGCACGCTTGGGATTGAGCAAATACCCGAGACCGAATGTCATTGGCTTCACGGGATAGCTGCAATCGCGATAAGCCGCAGCGAGGTCTGCTTGATGATGACCGCTGAAAGTAGGCATCGGGCCGGTGTAGTTGCCATGCAGTTTGAGATTCCATCCTGCGGCGTTGAGATACTTGAAGGGAACACCTGAGGCACCCTGAACGAGTCCGGACGAATTGTTCACAATATAATCGCGGATCGTAGAGAAACTTCCCTGATGCATCAGGTAACTCGCGCTTTTCAC
The DNA here is from genome assembly GCA_028047635.1 of Verrucomicrobiales bacterium. GTDB lineage: Bacteria > Verrucomicrobiota > Verrucomicrobiia > Verrucomicrobiales > DEV007 > Arctic95D-9. The sequence continues at coordinate 717 of JAOFXR010000047.1, read as the reverse complement.
AAAGGTAACGGGGCGCCCTTTACTGCTGACAAAATTAAGGATCCCGCGATTTCCGAGACCACCATTGGAAAGGTCTTTACGGAAGTAGTAAATATTTTTGCCACCCGTTTTGATGTGCCAGCCGGGGCAACCCGAACCCGCCGAGCGCGAAGTGAGGTTTCCGGCGCGGTCGATACCGACCGGGGTTACCGATGAGACCGATTTTCAGTCCCTTGTGATTTGTGCGAGGAGCAAGGGCAAGGTACCGCGCAGGCGTGTGCTCTGGAGATCAACTCGCATCTCTTTAGTGATGAAATAACTCGCGCCCGTTACGGTGCGGAGCGCGTTACTCACGCCACCGAGGCCACGGTTCAATTCACTGGCGGACAGCGTGCTCAGATCTGGCATTGCATCGGTGCCTTCGAGACCAACGAGAACATAGTTACGAGCGCCGGGAAAGAGAGCTGAGGCATGAAGAAAGTCAGGTCCGCCGAAAGGGTAGAAAAGAACACCAGTTGAAGAGAGGCCGCCGATGTTGGAACGAAATCCGCGAATGTGACTGCGTCTGCCAGCGTGGTTTGCCTAAAGTCCATCCATTCGCGACTGGTGTGATTTCCATTCTGCCGAACTTCGAGGAACGGCAAGTTCGCCCCTGTTGCTGCCGGAAAGACCGCCAAGATAACGGGCCGTATCATTGATTGAGCTGCCACCGCTGCCGGAGCCACCGCCCGAAGAAGT
>JAOFXR010000046.1 GCA_028047635.1 Verrucomicrobiales bacterium | reverse complement strand
CTCAGCTCCTTGATCGAATCTTTGCGGAAAATATTCTGATCGAGATGCACCCAGAGAAACTCGAGCGTGTCCGGAGAATTATTTTGATAGGTGATGGTTCCCGAGGCGGCAAGCCGCTTCCCCGGTTCGTCGAGTTTTACTTTTACGACGTAGTCGGCCTGCTGCTGCCAGTATTCATGACCGGGCTGCCCTCCCGCATTGCGATAAGCGTTTGGCGTCGGAAGGACTTCTTCCAATTGGCGAAACTTGTCACTAAAGGATCCCTTCGTTTGCTGAATCCCCTGCGAAAAAGCAGGTTCCAGCAGTATAAAGAAAAGGCAACTAATGGAGAGGTAGCGGATCATTGTCATTCACGTGGGCGGCGATTTTGTCGGGCTGACTGCAGAATGTCGAGGATGGAGTTTCCCCCTATCGTTTGTAGATCGCGGGAGTCTCGGGGGCTTCTCTCGGAGATAGAAGCCTACGTGCAATGCCATGTGCCCATCACACCCCGTGTGATGGGCCGGAGCCACAAGCGGCCGCTTCACCGATTCGTATTCGCAAAGAAAGACGGGACTTGTCACCACGAAATTTCATACCAGATTATCAGTCATGAAATCTGTCTTCAGTCTCCTTCTTGCCGTTTCCTTCTTTGCCGTGCCACATCTCACCCGCGCCGAAGAGGCCGACACTCTTGCCGTAAGTGAATTTACGTTTAAATATGGGAAGCCCTGGATTCGCCAGCAGGTCACCAGCTCCATGCGTGCCGGCCAGCTCACTTACGACTTCGAAGACGAGAAAATCGAGGACGTTGACCTCGTGATCTATTTCTTCGGTCAGGGCCAGGGCGGTGGCATCAAGGCGAACCTCGACCGTTGGGTCGGTCAATTCGAGGGAACCCCTGAGTCCAAGATTGAAGAGAAAGACATTGGAGGCCGCAAAGTCAGCTTCCTCACCGCCAAAGGAACTTACATGGATTCCATGGGCGGACCATTCTCAGGAAACAAGACCGCCAAAGAAAATCACATGATGCTCGCCGCGATTCTTCCAAGTGATCAAGGCGCTGTCTTCCTCAAATTGACCGGACCACAAGCTTCAGTCGAAGCAATGATGGCTGACTTCGAGAAGTTCGCTGCGAGTCCTTTTGCTGAGTAAGCGGATCAGGGACGTCCGCCGCAGGAGTCCCAAAAGACCAGGTTACACCCGCTTTTCCTGCAAAATCTGGATCATCTCCCGCATCGCGGGAGTCACGGCGCGGGCGCGCCGGCGAACGATACCGAGAGGGCGCCAGATGAATTTCCCCTCGATATCAATCTGAACGAGAGTGCCGCCTTCAACTTCAGATTTCACGCTCTCACTCGGGACAATGGAAATGGCGTTCTCAATGAGGACACCCCGTTTCACGGTTTCGATGTTGTCGAACTCGACGACTTCTTTCACTCGGATTTCAGCCTGAGTAAACATTCCATCGATCGCTTTTCGAGTCGGTAAATCCGGCTCGAATGAGATGAATCGCTGACCATCGATCTCGCTAAGAGAGAGTGATTTCTTACCCGCCAGCTCATGCGTTGGCGGACAGATGACGACGAGTTTGTCCTTCCACGCGGGATCAATTTCAACGCCTTTTTTCTCCTGCGGATAAGCGACCAAACCGAGGTCGGTTAGATTCTCTGAAACATCCGCGTAAACCTGATTCGCCCGGCGATACTGAACCTGGAGATCCACGTCCGGGTAGCGTTCCCGGAATTTTTCCAGATACGGAGGCAATTCGTGAAACCCGATGCTGTAGACAGTCGCGATCGTGAGCTTCCCCGCAACAATATCGCGCATCGCACCGAGGTCATTTCCAATTCCGTAGTAGGAATCAAGAATGCGACGGGCTGCTTGTAGAAAGACATCGCCCTCTGGAGTCACCGCGAAATTTTTCCGCCCGCGCTCGATGAGGACAACGCCGTATTGCTTTTCGAGCGCCCCAATCTGCTGACTGACGGCGCTCTGACTGATCCCGCTTCGCGCCCCCGCTTCAGAAAAGCTGCTCGTCTCGACAAGATCGCAAAAAATCTGAAAAGTCCCGATGTTCATCCTCGCGTAAACTCACGAATACCCACGGCGGGAGGCTTTAGCAAGTGGGGTTTCCTCGCAATGAACGGAGAAAATCACTAAGAGCCAAAGCGGTCACTAGGATGCATGAAGAAACGACTGTCCCGGAGAGTCGAATCACTGCCGACCTGAGAATGATATCGCCTTCCAATATTTCGTGGCAGATCCATACTTGCCGCAAGGCTGGTAGCATCGTATTGCCTTTGCAACGAATCAGCTATTGAGAGGTCTTTGGCGCTCTCAATGGCAATTTCACGGGCTTCTTCAATTGCCCTCCTGCAGGACTCACAAAAACGAGATGCTCCCGAATTTCCATCTCATATCCGGCTACCCTCACTGTCATTTCGAGGGCCGTGTAGAGACTGACCGAGTGAAGCCGCAAGCTAACCGCGACAGGTTGATCACTTTTCAGGACTGCGTTGATCCCTTTAGTTTCCCCTTCGGGGCCCATGTCTAATTCAACCGATCGCTGCGCGAGAAAATCAAGCGCATCCTTGAGCGGCGTGCCTTGAAAATCAACACTTGGAATCATGATTTTTCGAAGCTTCGCTTCGAGCGGCTCACCACCAGATCTACGCTTCACCGCTTCGTAGGAATTTCCGCGATTAATCATGACGACTTCGGGAGCGATTTCCAGTTTTGCGTCAGCTAACTCTGCCACCAAGCTAAGGATCACTCCAAGCGGCACATCGGAAACCCTCAGGGTGAGTCGGGTATCCTCAAAATCGCCAAGCAAGACGGCGTTGATTCCCTTTTTTTGCGAATCAGACTCAGCTATGTCGAGTTCCCGGCTTCGCTGAACCAGAAATTCAACAGCATCCGAAATCGGCGTGTCCGAGAATTCGACGGTCGGAACCACGACTGAAGCGGGCGCAGAGTAACTCTCAGCAGAAAGGAAAGCAGGTCCTGAAAACCCGGTAACGAAAAACAAAACAAACATTTTCATGATGTCATTTCTATCACTTCGTTACCTCCTTCGTCGAGACCATAGTCGCACGACAGATGAACGGAGATGATTGCGACTATTTTATTTCCTCGATTCGATAGGGGGACGCTTTCGTCCGAACAGGCCACGCATTTCCCCAAACGGCGGAAAACACATTAACGCCACTTATTAATGGACCGCTCCGGCTTCAATCCAACAAAACCTACCGTCTGTAACCTCTGCTTAATCAGTCCTTACGGGGCCGTCTTCACCTGAAATTAAGAACGCAGCTCAATAAGCCGGATGGCTCCACCTCTCACTCGCTCTCAAAAAAGCGGCAGCCTCATGAAGAGCGGAGCCGCTGCTTTTCCCTTATTTGAGCTCTTGATAAAACCGCTCCATCAGTTGAGCCATCGCTTCATCAGATACCTTCCAAAGGCTCATCACTATTGAGGATGCTCCCGCTACCTCAAAGGCCTGACGCATCCCCATTACACCTTGCCCATTTAAAACCTCCCCCACACCAGTTTCGCAGGCGCTCAGAACAACGAGGGAAGTTCCCTCAAGGTCCATCCCTAGAACTTCCATACCGGTCAAAATCCCGTCGTTCTTCCCATCATATAGTTGGTTCGATCCGGAGAAGGCGAGGCCGCAGTTCAGCAATGGATGATCCAAACTCCGCCTTCCAATCCAACTGGCTTGCAAGCAAGAGCGCTCCTTCTCTTCAATGCCTGGAGGATGCTCAGTTTTGACGCGTTTGAGACCTCGAACACCTTGCGTCGCAATCAAGTCATCGTTGAGGTAGAATCCGTGTGTCGCAATGTGTAGGATTCCGGGACTTCGAAGAGTCTTACAATGACCTTCCGTAGCCTCCTTGCCCACCAGCAATTGACTATTGGGGAAAATTTCTCCGATCCGTTTTCCCTCATCAAGAGCGCCGAGCAGGTCTGTAAACTGCAGCGGAGCACCTTGCTCCGAAACTGCAGACAAAAACTGCTGAAACTGGGGTAAAAAAGTATCTGCAGGAGAAGGCTGAGCAGAGCGCCGTTCGCCGCCATCAAAAGCAGGTGCAGCCATGATAACGACATCAGCACCCAACTCACGCTCGCCAACTTCACTTGCCAGGCTAGCTCCGCTGCCTAGGTAGGTAATCTGCCGTTCGTCTGCGAGGAACTTCTTTCCCGGAGTTACGAGGGCATCGAATGGGATAATCAACAATTCATGATCAGGAGCCAGTCTCCAGTGATCAAAAGTTGAGATCTTCTCTGCAATCGGATTGATCAATAATCCGTAGAGGTTATGAGCAAGAGAAATGTAATTGTAACTACCTGGCGCAGCCAAAGCCTGTCTGAATGCGAGAGCTGCGCCACGAATAGGAGCATACTCCCCGAGCCCCTTCGAAAAAACCTCCGCTGAAGGAGTCAGGACAAAAACACCCAAATGCAGCGGAACTGAGGACTTCATCTTGATGCAGTTTCTCTGAAAGTTGTTCGTGATTAGGAGTTGGCGGAACTTCTGACTGGCGCTTTTCAATCGCCATCGCCCGCATAGCCTCCTCCATTTCCACCATCCAATCTCTTGCAAACGGATCTGCTGATTCGCGGTCTACTATACCAAGGCTGAGATTAAGCAGCCCCAGCTTCGATCGAGCATTTTCCAAATCACCCCCTGAGGCATCAGATGTTACCTTAGAAGCCATTCGAGCAAGTGAGGTCATGAGGTTCTTCCGCTGCTGGACCACAGCGAATGCTTCCTCAGTGAGTGCTTGATGATCAGGAAAATGCTCGAAGTGAACTCCCAAAACGAAGTCCGCTTTGCTCCGGTGTTTTTGAAGGAATGCTAATTTTTGCGAGTCGGAGCCGAATTGAGCCAGCTTAAGAAATTCTTGCTCATATAGGCTCCTCACTTTCTGCAACCCCACGACACCGCGATCAGGATCCCCTTGAAAAAACGCCAATTCGCAAGGCGTAAAAATAATGTTCGCGGTCAACTCTAGATTGCCGGCTGCTCGATAAGCGCGACTCAAAGTCATTTCTGTATCTTCACGGCCAATACTTCCTGTAGCGCCGCCACCTCCTACCAATTCATCACGAACTGAGAGCGAACGACGGGCAAACTAAATCGCGCGCTCGTGATCTCCGATTCCGCCATAAAACCCAGCTATCGACGAATAAGCACGTCCAGCTGCAGAGAGCCTTCCAATCGTAACGGCAGGCCCGAAAGACGGGGGCGCCGTCATCATGTCAGCATCATTTGCCGAGAGGCGGTAATATTTTTCAGCGAGCAAAAAATCTCCCTTCTCCTCAAAACTTCCCCCAATTCTCAAAAGGGAGTGGCAGCGTGGGATTAAATTAGGAACGCCTTGATCGGTAACTTGACCAAGAATTCGGGCTGTACTCTCAGCTTCCAGACCCTCATCAAGCTCCAAATGACATTGAGCGATCACAGCCCAGGCACTGCCAATGGCGTGATAAGAGTCTTCACCGCGACTCTTCGCTAACTTCATCGCAATTTGCCCCACCTCCATCGCACGCTTCGCATCCCCCGCAGCAAGAAACACGCGGCCCGATTGCACGAGGATGTCTCCATTTTGAGCCGGATCCCCGCCAGACTTGGTCGTACTTTCAACTAACTTCTCTGCCGATTTTACCGCTTCCTCATGCCGCCCTGCCCCCGAGTGCTCCATCATCTCGCGGAAAACAAGTGGGTTTGCATTGGCACGACCAACCAAGCAGCTAAAACAGCAAAAGATTACAAACAAAAATTTCATCCTCACAAAACTATCTCAAGATTCAAAATCCGACCAATCTGTAGAAATTAAATGTTCTATTCGTTGAGTTCTTGGCATTCCATCAACAAGTCTCTAGGTTCTTCTCAAGATGAAAACACGACACCACTTCTACATAGTGCTCTGCTGGCTTTTGATCGGATCCTGGGGGGGGCTCCTGCATTTTCAAAAGATCACGCACTACTTGTTGGCGTCAGCGAGTATCCAAACCTAGAAAAAGAGAGCTGGCTGAGAGGACCCGTGAATGATGTGATACTTGTAAGTGTATTGTTTGAAAGCCGTTTTGGCTTTAAAAAAAGACGATATCCAAAAATTGTCCGGCTGGCCGAAAGACGAATCCTCTCGTCCAACAAAAGCAAACATACGCGCCGCTTTCAGTAGACTCGCAGCCGAAGCGAGAGCGAGAGAGAACGTTTTTATCCTGATGTCAGGGCATGGCTGCCGACGGGTTAGATGAACTCTTTCTTCCGGCTGACACCACCGAGTGGAATCCTGCCACTAAGACAATTGAAGGCGCGATCATCGACGACGAAATCAAGGAATGGGTGGATGAGATTCGTGAAACGGGCGCGTTTGTCTGGATTGTATTCGACTCGTGCCATTCAGGTACGATGACTCGAGGCACAGGCCACAAAAATCGCGTTAACCGGAGGATTGATCCCGCTTTACTCATCCCAAAAGCAGCCCTAGTTCCGTCCGGAGGAGTGCGGTCGGCACTCCCTTCCAAAGTTGAGACAAGCGGCGAATTCGCATCCAAAAACGACTCTCAAAAAGGGGGTATCGTAGCTATTTACGCGGCGCAATCAATCGTGGAAATGGACGGACTCACTTGAGAACGCAGCATGGATCGTGAGATTTGCCGAGTCGGAACCAACGATTATTCCAACATCGGGATGGTCGGAAGCCTTTGATAATCAGTCTCCACCTGAGTTTAAGGCAAGCAGTCCAGACGAAATTGGGACGGCCTTAGACCGCCTAGCTCGTGCGCGCCAACTTTTACACATTGCTTCTGACAGCGGAGGTCACAGCGACGTAAAAATGGAAGTCGAGCTAATCCGTTATTCCAGCCCCGGCGATGGGACCGGAAAAGCGGTGCCTCACACAGGGCAGGGTCGAGTGCTTCGAACAGGAGAGGAAATCGCCTTCAAAATTACAAATTCGGGCCGCACCTCGATTGATGGATCGCTGTTGTTTGTCGATAGCGGCTATGGAATCTCCGCCTTATTTCCCGAGCCGGGAACGATCGATGACAACCGAATTCCTCCGGGAGGAACAATGGTCACCCCGCGAATGGAAGTCACTGCAGAAACAGCCGGCGCTGAACAAGTAGTAGCATTAGGTGTACGCAGCACGCGGGATCGAGTGGAGTTCGGATGCCTGGAACAGGCGTCAATAGAGCGAACACGAGGCATGCCTGCTATGGAGACTCCCCTGGGCACTCTGCTGAGAGGTGCCGTATACAGCGAAGGTGAAACGCGCGGATTGAGTCGCGCCAAATCTTCTGATCATGCGACGAAGCTAATTACGTGGACGACACGCCCCCAATAAGCAGAGCCTCTTGAATTGAGTTTGCAGCAAACTCACCTAGTCCCCGTAAATTTGAGAAAAAAGAGAAAAACTGAAATCGGCCTCCGAAAAATTCGGAGAAGAGCATGATCAAAACCAAATAAGACTAAAAATATGAAACTTATCACCCTGCTGCTTCTTGCCTTTTTAATCACCGCGACCCAGATCAACGCGCGAACCTGGACTCATCAGGAGTCCGGCAGAACGATTGAAGCGGAGTATCGAGGGAAAACCGGGGATGGTGAGAACCTGAAGGTGAATCTGAGGATCACGGGGCGCGGGAACTCGAGGGAATATGACGGGAAGGACTACGAGGGGATCATCACTGTGGAAGGCAAGACCCTGAAATGGTGTTCGACCAATGACCAATCTTCAGCGAAACGCCCCCGGGAGTTTCAGACCGATCCCCAGCAGAATCATTTCCTAATGGTGCTGAAGCGGGAGCCGTGAGTGACCGATGAGCTAACCGGTAGAGATCCCGATGCCGGCTTGTATTATGATCAAGCGATGAGAAAGCCCTTCCCCACCCACCAACAATGTCACGAATGCCTTCCCGGCCGAACCTGATCTGGCAGCACCATCGCTCAACGGTTACACGAGTGCGTTTAGGTTATGGGTTGCCAAATGCCTGATAATATCGAAGCGTTAGGAAGAACTCATTTTGTTTATGGTGCCAACAATCCCCAAACCGGCTTTATATTCGATCCTTCTTTTAGCAGCCATCAGCGCATCTGCTCAGGAATGGCCACGATTTCGAGGACCTAATGGAAGTGGCCACGGGAAAATTTCTTCCTTCCCGGCAGAGTTCACGACCGCTGATTACGACTGGACAATTAAGCTCAATGGCGTGGGACATTCCTCCCCCACCGTCGGCACCAAATGCCTCTTCCTTACCGTTTACGACGAAGAGAAAAACGAACGACGGGTTCTCTGCTTCGATTCTCAGAGTGGCGCCCGTGATTGGATCTGGAAGCACCCCGTCGAGCAGCACAATCTGCACAAGTACAACAACTTTGCCTCATCCACTCCCGCAGTCGATAAAGATCATGTCTATGTTGTGTGGGGTTCAGGGACTAATACCGAGGCGATTGCCCTGACGCACGAAGGCGAACTGGCGTGGCAGCGAAGCTGGTCCGGATTTATCTCTGATCATGGATTCGGAGCCTCGCCGATTCTCGTTGATGGCGTCCTCATTCTGCACACTGACAATGTCGAGAAAAGGACGAGCTACGTTATGGGGCTTGATCCCAAGAATGGTGAATCGCTATGGAAAATGGAGCGAGTCACAGAGGATCCGGAAGCCAAACACGTCACCGCTTACAACACACCGACTTCCGTCACTGTCGGCGGTAAAACAATTCTCGTGGTGTTGCAGACCAACGACGGATGGAAAGGTATTGATCCGAAAACGGGCGAAGTCCTCTGGAGCTATCAAGGAGATTACAATCAGCGCAGCGTCGCATCGATTGGCTCTTTTGAAGACATCATCTTCGCTACCTTTGGATCGGGCGGCAAAGGAAAAATGGCGACCGCACTGAAGGTGAAAGCAAAAGGAGATCCTGAGGTCTTGTATTCTCTCGGACTTTCGGATGGCCTCGAATACGTTCCCACTCCGCTTTTCCATGACGGCCTGCTCTACCTCTGGGGTGATGGCGGCATTCTTACCTGTCGGGACGCCATCACCGGCAAAGAAGTCTATCAAGAACGTATCGGAGGAAACTTCTTCAGCTCCCCTGTCGTGATTGATGGGAAGATTTTCTGCGGAAGCAGAGACGGCCAATTCTTCGCCGTCGCTCCGGGCCGCGAGTTTAAAATCCTCGGTCGCAGCAATCTCATGAGCGGAATGAATGCGACTCCGGCGATTGCCAATAATCGAGTCTTCCTCCGGACCGATACCCATCTCATTTCGATTAAGGGTAAAGGCAAGTAATCCACTTTATGGAAGTCCTCCCGTCTCCAGAGGCGCTTGAACATTATCTCGTGAAATCAACACGATCCCGTGTCCTCGTACCCACGATGGGCGCGCTCCATGAAGGGCACTGCAGCCTCCTCGATCTCGCTCGCGCTTCCCGTCCCACTTTTGATCTCGTCGCGACGATTTTTGTAAATCCGACCCAGTTTGGGCCCAACGAAGATTTTGACGCCTACCCCCGGCCAATGGAGGCAGACCTCGAGAAATGTCGTTCCCACGGAGTCGACGCGGTTTTCACCCCCGTCGCGGCGGAAATGTATGCCGCGGATGCCTCGATCAACATTCACGAGGCGAGTCTTTCCCATCGCCTCTGTGGAGCAAGCCGCCCCGGACATTTCGACGGTGTCTGCACAGTCGTTGCCAAACTTTTCAATCTCACCCAAGCCAGCGCAGCCGTGTTCGGCGAAAAAGATTTCCAGCAACTCGCGGTGATTCGCCGAATGGTGCGCGATCTAAATTTCCCGCTTGAAATCATTCCCGGCCCTACCGTCCGCGAGAGCGACGGCCTTGCGATGAGTTCGAGAAACACTTACCTGACAGAGCAACAACGCTCTGAAGCTCCCGTTTTATTTCGCGCTTTGACCGAAGTCGCTGCCGCTATTTCTGAAGGCAAGCTGGATTCTCCGGGTACCGCAAAATCACAAGTCACTGAAGCAATCTCCTCATGCAAAGAGGCAAATATCGATTACGTCGATATCGTCGATGCCTCAAGTCTCGTCAGTCTCGACGAATTCACCGATAAAAATGTCAGGTTGCTAACCGCGACGTATTTCGGTAAAACTCGACTGATCGATAACGTGGGCCTGCCTTCTTCTAAAGCCGGCAGCTAAGCTGAATCGACAGCCGAACTTATGCCGGAAGAATCTCTCATCGATGCAAACCCTGCCTCCGAAACCCCCGCTCAGATCGAAGTGACTTCCGCGGCGGAGGTCGACCTCCCGGTTCCCGATACCGAAGCGATTCTTGACATCGCCGCAGCGGCCTCGCAATCGAAAGATTTTTCGCAGCTCAAAGCGGCAGCGGTGAATCTTTTCAACTCTCAAGACTTCTGGATCGATATCGGCTTAATTCTATTCACGGTGATCATCGCACGGATTATTTACGGACTGTTTAACGCGGGGAAGATCCCGACCCTTCAGACACTTTTCTACCGTATCCCCTCGAAGCAGAAGCTGCGCCCGTTTCGCGTCAGTCTCGTAATCGTAGCGTGGCTCACCCTTCTCGCGGCTAATCTGGGAGGGCTCTCCTGCCCGTTCCTCAGAACTTACTCACTGATTCTGACGGCTTTCTTTTTCATCAATCTCCCCTCGAAATTCATCCACTGGAAATCATGGATGAGCTTGGTGTCGACGTTCCTTTTTGCAGTGGTCGCGCTTCATGTTCTCGGACTCCTCGATGACACGATGGTCTTTCTCGACAAGCATGCACTGGAAATAGGCGCCGCGAATATCAGTGCTCTTGATGTGATCAAAGGAATAGGAGTCTTTCTGTTTCTCTTCTGGGGAGCGGGGATCGTTTCCAAACTGATCTCGAATCGAATCAGTAACGTTCAGGATCTCGAGCCGAATGTGAAAGTGCTTTTCACCAAAGGAATTCGAATCGGTCTTTTCATCCTCTCGGTTCTCATCGCGATGGGAGTGATGGGCTTGAAAATCACGACACTGACGGTCTTCGGCGGTGCCCTTGGCCTCGGTCTTGGGTTTGGACTCCAAAAAGTTATCTCCAACCTCGTCAGCGGGATTATTTTACTGCTCGATAAGTCGATCAAGCCCGGTGACGTCATTGAGATCGAGCAGACCTACGGATGGGTCAACTCGCTCAATCTCCGCTATGCGTCCGTCATCACGCGGGACAATAAAGAGCACCTCATCCCCAATGAAGATCTCATCACGTTGCCCGTCATCAACTGGTCCTACAGCAGCAAGCTGATCCGGATTCGAGCACCCTTTGGAATTTCCTATCAATCTGATGTTCGACTCGCGATGCAGCTGGCCGAGGAATGCGCGAACGGAACGGATCGCGTCGTTGCAAGTCCCGTCCCCCGATGCAACCTGATGGGCTTCGGTGACAGCAGTGTAGATTTCGAGCTCCGCTTTTGGATCGAAGATCCTCATAACGGAATCGGTGCGGTGAGAAGCAATGTGCTGCTGAAAATCTGGGACGCTTTCCACGAAAATGGAATCGAATTCCCATTTCCTCAGCGCGATGTTAACCTGCGAATCGTAGACAAAGAGGATGTAGACTCTCTAATCGATCTTCAAAACAAACCTGACAAAGACACGTGAAAAAATACGACTTCCTCGTCATCGGCAGTGGCATCTCCGGCCTCAGCTTTGCGATACGCGCTGCCAAATACGGCACCGTTGCGGTGGTAACTAAAAAGGAGGCCGCGATGACGAACACCGCGTGGGCTCAAGGGGGAATTGCCTGCGTTCAGAGCGAAGAAGATTCTTTCGAGCAACACATCGCCGACACTCTCGACGCAGGCGCCGGGCTCTGCCCCGAGCCGGTCGTCAGCAAAATTATAAGTGAAGGCCCTGCCGCGATTCAGGAACTGGTCGACTGGGGAGTCGAATTTGATCGCAAAAAAGCGGCCAACGGGGATGGGGAACACGCCCTCGGACGCGAAGGTGGCCACACGCAGCGTCGCGTCCTTCACCACAAAGACACGACCGGTCGAGAGATCGAAGACAAGCTGCTCGAAGAGGCGAGAGACACCGAAGGGATCGATCTTCTCGAACACCACTTTGCGATCGATCTCATCACGACGGCAAAACTCGGACTCGATTCGAAGACCCGGTGCGTAGGTATCTACGCACTGGACGAATCATCGGGCGAAGTTCTAACTCTGCGATCCGACCGAATTCTCCTTTGCACTGGAGGAGCGGGACGTGTCTACCTTTACACCACCAACCCGATGGTGGCCTCCGGCGATGGCGTCGCCATGGCATGGCGTGCAGGGTGCGAAGTCGCCAACATGGAATTTATTCAGTTCCATCCCACCTGCCTCTACCATCACGAGCTAAAATCATTTCTCATCACAGAGGCGATGCGCGGCGAGGGCGCAGAGCTAATCGACAAAGACGGACGTCATTTCATGAAAGAATATGACCCCCGCGGCTCTCTCGCCCCGAGGGACATCGTAGCTCGTGCGATTGACCAGGAGATCAAGAAAACCGGTGGCCCCTGTGTTTTTCTAGACATCACGCACAAACCGACCGAATTCGTCAAAGAGCGTTTCCCCAATATTTACGAGACCTGCCTTTCCGTCGATATCGACATTACAAAACAGCCCATTCCGGTCGTTCCTGCAGCGCACTACCAGTGCGGAGGCGTTAAGACCGATGTAAATGGGGCGACTTCGCTGGAAGGTCTCTGGGCCGTGGGCGAAGTCGCCTGCACAGGGCTTCACGGGGCCAACCGCCTCGCGAGCAACTCACTTCTTGAAGGCGTCGTCGTCTCAAAACTCGCCCTCACCGCCTGCCTCGAATCCTTTCCCGCGAGTAACCCGAGCGAGACAATTGAGCTACCGGAATGGGAGTCCGGTGATGTTTCCGATGTCGATGAACTGGTCGTGATCTATCACAACTGGGATGAGATTCGCCGACTGATGTGGGACTACGTTTCCATTGTGAGAACCTCAAAACGTCTCCAGCGTGCCGCCACTCGACTGCAGAACCTGCGAAATGAGGTACAGGAATTTTATTGGAATTTCAAAATCACTTCCGAATTGCTCGAACTGCGAAATCTCGTCGAAGTCGCCAGTCTCGTCGTCGAGTCAGCCGCTAATCGCAAAGAAAGTCGAGGCCTTCACTACACCTTGGACTACCCGGAAAAAGAGGAAGAGTGGAGACGCGACTCGGTCTTGAAGAAATAATCCCGCTCTTTTTCGAGAGAGAGGACAGAGGGGATACCCGAGGGGCGGAGCTGAAAAACACCCCTGAATGGAAATTATATTAAGGCGTGTTAAGTAGATATTTTTCTAGTATTTCCTAAAACATCGCCAATAATCTGGTATACTGGCCTCCAACCACGCAAAACTTGCAAACATTTGCGCGGCACAACCGTTATTATATCAGTGTCTCTTCCTCTCAACATAACGGCCGCCACGATTCTAGTGGTAGCATTGCTGACTAATTTCGCCTGCGAAAGTAAAGCGCAACCAGAAGCTCCGTCGTCACTGGGAAGTCAGCGCAATGTCGCAGTGATCGGAGACAATGGGATTTCGCCCGATCCGGGAGCATCAATTTTCCCCCTTATCACCGGCGGTTCCGATCACCTGATCCCCGGTGCACTTCCCGGACTGAGGGCAGGCAATTCTCTCCCGAAAGTTTTTGCTCCTACCAAACCGCGCGACACCTACACCCGATATCCCTGGAAGCGGAATATCGTCACGACTGTTTTCTGGATCGGTGAAACCCCTACCCGCAACAATCCCACCCCGAACACGGTGAGCGCGTGGGATAGACGATGGACCTCGAATTACGGCGGCTTCGACAATCCGGCAGCCTCCGCCCGCGAAGGCTACATTCCGAAGAAATTTACTCCGACGCAAAACCCTTTTTACTACGCCCTACCTTATAACGACGTCACCAGAAGCGGCACCAAAGCTTCGGCACGGGCGATGATCCCGTGGTTTAAAAAGCGCTACTACCGAAGCGGACGTACCGTTCTCAAAGGTCAGTGGATGGCAATTCGAAGGGGAGACCAGGTCTGCTATGCACAGTGGGAGGATGTTGGCCCCTTTGAAACAGACGACTACAATTACATCTTCGGAGACGAGCGCCCCAAGACGAGAAAAAACCGGGGAGCCGGACTCGATGTTTCGCCCGCGATTCGGGATTACCTCGGATTTGGTGGGGGCTATGGAACCGTCGACTGGAGGTTCGTCGACCTCGATGAGGTTCCCGACGGCCCGTGGAAAACATGGGGCACGAACAATCCGTTTGCGAATTCAAGCATGACCGAGAATACCAAAGAAAGGGCTTCCGAAAGTATTCTGAAAGTCCGCGAACTGCGCGATCGTCTCGTCATGACGACGAAGGAGGTGATCGAATCGACTGAGTCGATCGAATAGCTACTTGACGGTGGAGTCAAGGAAAAACGGGCTTTTCAGTCGGCTCGCCCAGTTTCAACGTCACAGGAGCCGAAGTCAGTGATTGACCGTTCTCGCCCTCAAACTTCACGACGATTCCGGTGAACTTTTGATCGCCCCATGCCTCCTTCTCAAGAAGCCAGGATTTCACAAATTTGGCGACCGCGACGCGTCCTTCGTCACGGATTTTCCCGATGACTTCTGGATGCTTGGAACGCTCTTCCAGTTTCGACGTGATTGTTTTCTCCAGCTCTTCGAGATTCAAATCACTGTCCCAGCGCGCCCAACCGGACTGCGTTTTCTTTTCCACACGCCCGTTATCGAATGCCACTGGTAAAGAAGGTCTAACCCTGGGAGCAAGAACGATCAATTTCGATCCATCCGCCTTCAGGAACCAGTCGTCATTCAAATCGATATGAAAACGATAGGTCGCCGGAACCGTAATTTCTGAAGCGGTTGTCCCCAACGGCAACGTTTTTCCGAACATCGCGAGGTTCGTCTTTCTGGAAAATTTTTCAGTCGCTTCCGCCGTGGCAATCTCAAGAATATTCCCCTCTGTCGCCGTTGCACTTATCTCCCGCCACTCTTCGAATGTCTCGACTACTTCGTCGGGATTAAAAGCCGCTACGACCTCTGCGATCGTTTTCTTCGCCGTCTCCGTCGCGGTATTGATTCCATTTTTGGTCATCCAGACAAACCCGAAAAAGCCGCCCAATCCCACCACTGCAAGCAGACAAAGAAAAACGAGCAGCCTTAGAAAAAAGCCTGCCTTCTTTGGTTTTACGGCCGGAACACTATCACCTTCCTCACTCATTGGATTGCCTCTATTTGAAATAGCCGCGCTGCTTGTCCGAAATCTTCAGTCCCGCGACCTCCATCACTTTCAGCATATCTTCCCAAACGGCACGTTTCTTTTCCTTCAGTTCACCGAGCGAAGACTCGCGCTCGTCACGCAACACCTTGAGAGGGTGCTCTGTAACAACAACAGGGACTCCTTCGAAATAATGAGACTCCTGACGAAAACTGTTAACCGTGCCTCCTTTATCGACAAGCCCTTCGGCGGCAATTTTCCCCAACGCTAGAATCACTCTGGGCTGAACGGCTTGAATTTCTCTTCTGAGAAAGGGAAGACAGACCCTCATTTCATCTCCCGTCGGAGCGCGGCTGCTCGTTCCCTGCAGTCGACCGTCGCCTTTTTTGGCACGAAACTTCACCACGTTTGAAAAATAGACATCGCCAGCCGGGAGTCCCATCGCTTTGAGCATTTGACCCAACTTATCCCAGGCCTGCCCCACGAGAGGTTTCCTTAGACTCTCTTCTTGCGCACCGGGCGCTCCGCCAACCACCACGATATTCGCGGTCGGATCACCGGTCGCAAAGACGACGGTCTCAAACAACGTTCCAAGCGCACGGCATTCCTCACTCGATTTCAGATCTTTAAAAATCTGGTTGAGGCTCGCTCTCACTTCTTCTTCAGACTGAGGAGCCGCAGCGGTAACCTTCACACTCTGGCTGGCACCATTTGATGCCGGTTTCGCCGTGGCTGGAGCAGCGGTGACGGCAGGTTGAGCAATGGCAACTGGTAGACTCGCTGCTTCCATGAACTTCCGGGGCATGGCACCTAGAAGTGCTTCTGCCTCCGGCGAAATATTTACCGTCTCATGTCCGCGCTGCTTTTGCGTCTCGAGAATTCCGGCCAATACCTTTAGGCTCGCCGCTACTGGATGATCACTTCCCATTTTTGAATCTTATACCGTGTCTTTTCCACAATCTACTCCCAATAATAGAGAGGAAGACAGAAATAGAGCTCCTCTTTATAATGGCAAATTGACTCTTTTACGCTTTTGATTTCGCTTCAGGAAATGTAAGACTAAATTAAATTTTTCCACCCAACCTACTTGCAACATGTTTAAACGTATTGGCAATCTTATCCGCGGCTTCTTCGGCCTCTTCGTTTCCGGCCTCGAAAAGCAGAATCCTCAAGCGCTTCTCGAAGTGGAGAAAGAGAATCTTAGAAAGCAGATTTCCGATTATAACAAAGGACTCGCTGCCCATGCCGGACTTTGCGAGCGTCTTATGTCTCAAGTGAAGCGCGAAGTAAAGGAGACTCGTGAGCTAACAGCTAAAGCGACAGCGCACCTCAAAGCAGGCAATCGCAAACTCGCCGGTGAATATGCCCTGAGACTTCAGAAAGTGAAAGAAGAGCACACGGCCAATGTTCAGCAGCTGGAAGATGCAGAAAAAACGTACGAAGAGCTGAAGAATGCCCGAGACGTCGCCGTCACCGCAGCGAGAGACAAAATTGAATCCCTCAAGCGTGACATCAGCGAGACTCAAATTGCCAAGGCCACCGCAGAACTCAACGAGATGGCGGCTGGAATGATCAACGAAATCGGAGGTGCGGGAGACACCCTCAACCGGCTCGAAGAAATGGTCGCCGAAGAAAAAGAAATCGCTAAAGGCCGCGCCCGTGTTGCCAAGGACAGCATCGACACTAGCGACCTCGAGCAAATGGAAACGGAACGCGATGCGCTCGAAGATCTTGCACTCGCAGACTTTGCCGCTGAAGCAGGAATCGTAATCGAAGAAGGCTCTGCCGATGATTCCGAGGCCCCTGCTTCCGAATCAGAGAAGAAAACGATGTAATCGCGATCCCAATTTGCGATTACCCAACCGAGAGCCGGCAGATCAGCAGGCTCTCACTTAGCGACACCTCCCACAGTAGCGATCAGCTTTTCGAGGCGCTCAGGGGAGATGCGGTACTTCCCGTATGACTTCACGTGGATGATCTCCAGCGCCAGCGTGATCAAGGCCTGCGCCTGGCGCCCTGAGCAGGATAAGCGCTCTTTCAAACCCTTTGCCGTCTCAGCGCGAACATCCGCGGCACTGTCGCTCACGAGATAACGACGAATCAAAACGCCGGCAATCTCCTGACACAATTCAAGAAGGTCTTTTCCCGCCTGCTCTTCAGGAAGAATCGAATCAACGGTCGACTCCTGCCTGCGTGAAACTCCGCGATGACGAAGGTGAGCCGACGGTCCCGGGGCACTTGAGGTGTCGAATGAGATTGAGGTGAATGACTGGGTTCTATTTTTCATACCCACATTCTACGCGGGAGGGTGGGACATCCACGGCCCACCTCTAAATTTAATTATCTTTTTGCATAAATCTTAGCTTTACTGATCTTTAAGATTTATTGATAAATATCCTGCATTCCATAACTCTCAGACCTCCTCCCTATTTGACGATCTCTAATGCTGTATAACAGCCATTTAGACCTACCTCCTCAGAAAAAGCAGAATCGAAAAAAAGCCGCGCTTAAACTCGAATTTGGTTTTCTATTCTTGTGTACAGTTGGTCTGGCTTATTTGAGCTACTGGCTATTCACTGGGTATCAGCAGGAAAAGGAGGCCGAACGCGCTCACACATCGGTAACTCGTTCACCGGGAGCTACTTAACTGGAGCTTTCGGCCCAATCTTTTGCCACGGAAAATCCCCGGGAAGACAAAGTCACTGCCCGAGCCACGCGCCCGATTGAGCCGCTCAGAGAGCCCCACAACATGCCGCTCATACTCCAGAATGGAGTCGTTCATATTGGAACTGACGGGGTCTTTACCACAACGGAGCTCCCCGACGAATGGTTCGAGCAAAGGATCGTAAGACCTCTTTCAAGTGCCCCTCCGACTCCCCCCTCGCGAAGAAAACACAGCATCGCTTAAGATCAGCGATGCACCTCGAACCCCTGCGGTGAAAATTGACCGACTCGACAGTCCCACGCCTCTGATGCGAATCTTTCTTCCCGAGATCGACAACGAAGGGAGACTTCGCAACGCCGAACCGCCCCCTGTCAGACACCGGGCAAACAGCGTGATCGAATACAATCCCCATGCCCTCTCAGGGGAGGGAAACGATTTTTGGAGAGGTTTTCTCACCCCGCTATAGCGGAAAATTTATTGTCGCTCCCCATCACTCATACTTTAACTCGGCACCGGATAGTAAGGCTCCGATCGGCAGCGGAAAATCACCTCTGGAAGATCACAGAAGTATTCTGAAGAATGCCTTTCAAACTCCTGAGGAGCTCTCGGAGCCCGTGTTCACGATGGAATCCAGCTCACAGGGCAGTTTCTCTTCAGCCCCTTCGCTCCCTACCATTCTGCCTTCAGCCCACTCACCACAGGCCGTGCCCACGATAGAGAGTTTTGACTCATCTCGATTTTCCATTTTCAAAGATCCGAAATATGATGAATAACTCTTGAATCAATTTCGGAATCCCAATGGGAACCTGGGAATGCCCATTGCTGAACCGATTGCGGAGAACGTCGCCCCACCGTCCAGCAGCAATGATTCATTCAATCCGGGAACAGCAAGCGGAAGCTCAGTGCCATCCCCCGGAGGAACTGTATCGCCCCCCTCCTCAGCGGGAACATCCCCTGGAACCGGTCCGCGCCTCGGAGTCAGGCCAATTCCGCCTTTGAATGAAGGATCCTCCCCCGGAATAAACGCCCCATCAGGCGTCAGCACCCCCCCTTCGTCTGGTGGATTCAGCAATCCTTCAACGCCTCATGGGCCCGGTCCGGGAGCCGCAACTTCCGGGAATCCTCTCAACAACTCAAGCGGT
>JAOFXR010000045.1 GCA_028047635.1 Verrucomicrobiales bacterium | reverse complement strand
AGTTGGTCGATCTTTCCGACGAAACGGAAGCCACCAAAGAAGCCTACGGTTTGAACAGGCAGGACAAAACCGGGTTTCAAGCCTCCTACGCCCGTAACTGTCTTCTCGCAAGAAGACTGGTGGAAAGAGGCACACGTTTTGTGACCTTATTTCTCTCCACCTGGGACCAGCACAGCAAGCTCGACTCGGAACTGGCGAAAAACACGAAGATTTCCGATCAGCCCATCGCAGCCTTGCTCCAGGACTTGAAAGATCGTGGGCTACTCGATGAGATACTAGTCGTCTGGGGAGGAGAATTTGGCCGGACACCTCTTGGAGAAAATCGCTCAGGCTTCAAAACAGTCACCGGCAGAGACCATCACCCCTATTCATTCAGTATGTGGATGGCCGGCGGGGGTATCAAGGGCGGCCAAACAATTGGAAAAACCGACGAACTCGGATGGGGCGTCGAGGAAGATCCCGTTCACGTTCACGATCTTCACGCAACGATTCTGCATCTCTTCGGATTCGATCACGAGGAGCTTACCTATCGATTCCAGGGCAGGGATTTCCGTCTCACTGACGTTCACGGCAAAGTGGTGAAAAACCTTTTGGCTTAACTGCTAGGCTACTCCACCCCCGTGGCGATGATGTAGAAGTCCTTACGGGGGCTACTTGTTGCCGAACAAAATTCCAAAGTTGACCCGACGAAGGATTCCCCTCTGATACGCGTATGAATTTTCGGTGGGCAGGTTGTTTCGAGAGAGGCAAAATGCGAGCACATGAAAGCACTTTTTCGTACGTCATCGTTTCTCGGACCACAGCTCGTTCTCGCTGCTCTTCTTCTCCCTGTATTTCTAAGCGCTGCGCCCTCACTCAAAATTTCCACGGATCGCAAGGACGCTCTCTACAAGGAGAACGATGAAATCGTATTCACGATCGAGGTAAAGGACGGTGATCAGGATATCACCGCGGGAGATATCTCCTGGATCCTGAGCATGGATGGAGTCGGAAATCTCGGCGAAGGAAAACAATCCGTAGAGGAAGGGAAGACAGTGGTCGCCAAAGGCTCACTCGACCGCCCCGGGTTCCTCCGATTGATGGCCACTTATACCGGACCGGACAAAAAGAAGATCACTGCCTACGGAGCTGCGGGAGTTTCTCCACTCGATATCCCTCTGAGCATGCCGGTTCCGAATGATTTCGATCAGTTCTGGGTGGACCAGAAAGCTAAACTCGCACAGATCCCCCTCAATCCCGTGGCAACGCCTCAGGAACTACCCGAAACGGACTTCACCATCGTGGCCTTTGATGTGCAGATTCCCTGCGAAAAAGAGGGTCCGCCTGTATCCGGTTATTTCGCCATGCCGAAAACCGCTGCACCCAAATCCCTACCCGCCGTTCTCTGGGTCCATGGTGCCGGTGTGCGCAGTTCGAGTCTCGGCAACGCGACCAAGGGAGCACGCAACGGGTTCCTTTCGATGGATATCAACGCTCACGGAATCGCCAATGGAAAACCCAAGGAATACTACAACGAATTGGGCGCAGGTAAGCTGAAGAATTATCGCCACGACGGGCGGGAAAACCGCGACACGATCTACTTCCGTGGAATGCTGATCCGCCTTGCCCGGGCGATCGACTTTCTTGCGACCCGACCGGAGTGGGACGGAAAGGTGCTCGCAGTCATCGGCCATAGCCAGGGCGGCCTTCAGGCCCTCGCCGCCGGCGGGATCGATGATCGTGTCACCTTCATTGGATCCGGTGTCCCCGCCGGTTGTGATCACTCTGGAATGAAAGCCGGCCGAGTCAGCGGTTGGCCCAAACTGGTCCCGCTAGAGAACGAGGTTCCGAACGCAGCTGCTCTGGATGCATGCCGCTACATTGATGCGGTGAACTTCGCAACTCGCTGCAAGGCGGACGCTATTGTCAGTGCAGGGTTCATCGATCGGGTCTGTCCTCCGACCAGCGTCTATGCCGCTTACAATGCATTGAAAGGAAACAAGGTAATGATCAACAAACAGGAAATGGGACATGCAGCGCCGGCAGATATTCAGAATCAATTCTGGGAAGCTCTTGAAAAACACCATGCCGCCATCAGAGCAGGCAAAGAGGTTCCGGCACTTCGGTAAACAGTTATCCTGACATGACAACATTGATATGCTCGCCGGAATCTTCGGAGACAACGAAGGTATGAAGGACATTGGCTACAGAGGAGTGAGTAACAATTCACACCGCCTTCACTATTGACCCGTTGACTAGGTTCAGGGCTCGGGAGAAAGAGTCAGAATCGGATGCTTTTTCAGTCTTCGCTTAACTACTTGCACCCCCTCAAACCCCGCAGGACCGGCGCCCCGATAAAAACCCTCGAAAAGGCAAATTCCTATCAACTTGCCTCTACCTTGTCGAATCGAATTTCTGCTGGTTACTGCTGGCCTTTCAGTCATGCTAATGCCATTCACCGTTCGGGCCATTCAAAACTAAAGCAAGTTGGCTGTATTGCGGGCTTCAGCCCGTGTTTTATGACAATAAGCCGCTGCTTCCCAGCGTTCGAAAAAAGGCCTTCTACGCAACCTCCGCCGGCAAGGGTTGGCAAGGCAAAGTGACAAAACAGGTGGTCCCCCGGTTTACCTCACTCTCGATTCGAATGTCACCACGGTGAGCATCAATCACTGATTTTGCGATCGCCATACCCAATCCGGTGCCATTTTTTTTGCCATGAGTCACAAATGGTTCAAAAACGTTGGCGAGTAATTCTGGCGCTATTCCGCGGCCTGTGTCCGCAATTTCAAACTCAATCGAATCACCAATCCGTTTCACCTGCACAGTTAGCTGCCCCTCTGTGCCCATTGCCTCCCAGGAATTTTTGATGATGTTTTCAAGCAACCTCTGCAATCGATTGAAATCTACCGTTATGAAATCGGTGTACTCGATATTCCGCTTCACCTCAACACCACTTCCCTCGACCCGTTTGAGGATCTGCTCATCCAGCTGGGCAATCAAGTCCGATACATGAACCTTACTTAGATTCAGCTTGCTGTCCCCCCTGGAGAAATCGAGCAATTCTTGAATCATTACCTTCATCCTTCCCAGCGACGACTCCGCGGTTTTTCCCAATTCCACAAACACGGGATCCTCATGGGATTGCAGGAAATAGTTCAGCATTTCCAGCGTGGCGATTGGGTTGCGAAAATCATGAACAATCCCAGTCATCATCGTGCCAAGCAAACTGAGGCGTTCGGTTTCGACCAACTTATCAATAAAAACTGAGTTGGTGGTTCGCAAGTTGGTAACCACATGTTGTGCAAACCAAAGAGGAGAACCGGACGATTGGGATAAAAAACGCTCGATCTCTTGTTTTTCGATTTTCCCCAAAGTTACATGGGAATTAGCAGTCGCCCTGGCTGACCGATTTCCACCATCCAGTAAAGACATTTCACCGAAAAAATCACCGGAGGATTGAACAAACAACGTCTCCTGCTTACCGCCTCGCCCCTGTTTGGATATTCGTATCTTACCTTCCAGAACAAGATACAGATGAGATCCCTTATCACCTTCTTCAAAGATTATCTCACCCTCGCCAAATGAGAGCTCGGTGATCTTAAGATTCAGATTTCTCACTTCCTCTTTGGAACTCTTAGCAAAAAGGATACTGTCGAGAAATCGCTCATTCATCATAGGTTCCAACAATCCCGGCCTCAACACCATTTGAATCACAACTACCCCCGGAGTCTATTCCGGGCGCTGAAGGAACTACGAAATCAGCGCCACAAACACTACACCGAACTTGCCGCCCTTCCATCCCGGGAGCCGGCTCCGACTCAGCGGCGTACTTTCGACACTTGTAACTCATTGTCTGTATGCAAATAGTCGGGTAGATAGAGGCATTGTCAACGTCGCAGGCAAAACCCGCTTCTGCTTTTCTGAGTTTGCTGAATTAGTTGCCTGCCTGCACCCCCTCAAACCCCGCAGGACCGGCGCCCCGATAAGAACCCCTTGAAAGGGCAAGCCCCTATCAGTTAGCGTAAAACAGACGGAAATTCATTTCAAGTGGCGCGACCTCCCCCGCTGCAGGGCGTTGGCCCGCCTTTGCTTTCAAGACTCTTCCTTACTCTTGTAGCTCTCACCGTACGCGTCGTTTGCCATGTAGTAGTAGTGATAGGGATCCGCTACACTACCCGACTTCTGAGGCATTCGATTAAGGACCAGTCCGGAGATTTCCCGCACGGAACCGCCG
Source organism: Verrucomicrobiales bacterium (assembly GCA_028047635.1). Lineage (GTDB taxonomy): Bacteria > Verrucomicrobiota > Verrucomicrobiia > Verrucomicrobiales > DEV007 > Arctic95D-9. The sequence goes on along the minus strand of JAOFXR010000045.1, from coordinate 16,924 downwards.
AGCAGGGTTCTCGCACGCTTAACACTGCTAGCGGGTGTCCTATTCGCATCGGCCACGAGAATCGCATTGTCCACCTCAGAGCCGAAAAGTAACGCGTCGGAGACTGAGTTGACCGGGGGGCTGTCGATGACGACGCGATCATATCGCTCCAAAGCCTTTTTAAGAAGGTGGTTCATCCGGATGCTTCCGAGCAGTTCTGCCGGGCGATCAGTGGAGTGTTCTCCGGCAGTGAGAAGATCGAGATTTGGGATGCCGGACTCAACAACTGCGGTTTCCCATTTTTCCAAGTCATTGAGAGCCCCTACCGTTCCTGCTCCGGGTGTTTTCAGGCCGAATATACGGTCGATACCGGGTCGACGCAGGTCCGCTTCAATCAATAGGGTTTTCATGTTCATTTGCGAAGCGTAAGCAACAGCAAGATTCGTGGAGACGAAACTTTTTCCTTCCCCGGGAAGAGAACTTGTAATCAGGATTGACCGGGAAGAACTGCCTTTGTTCGAGTTGTAGCTCGAACAATCGTGCATAGCCAGAGAGGCCCGAAGCGATCGAAAAGCTTCCGCGACCGGACTGCCGGGATCCGACAGCATTACGAGTGGTTCGATCTTTTTTTGGATTCGTTTGTCTTCCGGAATGGCAGCCATTACGGGAAGGCCGATTTTCTGCTCGGCTCGATCCACCGTACGCAACTTGTTGTCCAAGAAGTTTGATCCCGCCACCAAAACCAAGCCCAAGCCGCCACCGATCAAGATTCCTGCCGCGAGGACAAACAACTCCTTTGGTTTGACCGGTTCGGAGGGGAGGTAGGCATCTTCTGAAATCTCGACCGACTCGACGTCGAGTTGACTGCTGACGTCCGTCTCCTTGAGTCGTGCGAGTACGGATTCGAACAGTGCCTGGCTGGTGGCAACCTCTCCGGCCAGACTCTCGTGATGTGCGAAAAGGAATTCGAGTTCCTCCTTGGCCAGACGCTTGTTCTCGTTTGGCGGGCGCGTGACGGAGCCCTCTGTCGCGACCGTCATTTTCGAGTGTTCAGACACAAGTGGAAGAATCTCTTTCAGCAGGAGGTCCAAGTCTACTTTCTTTTCCTCGATGAGACTGCGGAGTTGAAGAACTTGGGGGTGAAAATCGGCATAGCGCTGTCGCAATGATGTAAGTTCGTCCTCGTTTTCCTCCACGACATTCTGGATCTTGACTGCGTCGTCCAGCTTTTGGAGGATCGCCTGAGACTTGCGCAATCGTCCACCGATTCGTTCTGCTTCCCGCATGAGCGAATCGACGGCGGACGCCGTTGAACCGCTGCGTTTTTCCGAGCGTTCCCGAATGAACTCCTCGACCAGCGCGTTGGCGAGGTCTCGCGCTAACATCCGGTCGGTGTGCTCGACCGATACATTGATGAGGCGTGTCCCTCGCTCCAGTGAGATGGTCATCCACTCCGCCACCAATTCCCACTGCAGTGGAGTTCCCTGAATATCGGGAGAGTCCTCGAAACTTGCCTGGAATGCGGCGCTTCCCCCGATGTCCTCGCGTTCCACAACCCTTCCTATCAGCGAGATTCGACGAAGATTCTTCTCGATGGTTTTCAGGACCTCACCGCCACTGTAATCCTGGACTTCGAATCCTGCGGCATTCTCGCGTTGTTCAGGGACTTCCAGTAGAGCAGTAGCACGAAACACCGGCGTTGTGAATTGAAGGTATGCCAGCCCGACTGCGAGCCCTGCCAGGAGGCAGCCGAGAATCACCCATTTCCCCACAAGGAGGGAAAACAGCAATTGGCGGAGATCGATTTCATCTTCGCTTCCTCCATGCGACTCACTGGCAGTACTTCCCTTCATGGCTCAATAATTAAAAGAAGCTTTCGGCCACCGTGATCAGATCATCGGGAGATACGCTAACCGGAGCTACATTGCTTTCGAATGCGAGGCGCTTTCCGTTGATCAGATAAATCTTCTCCTCTCCTCCCACCTCTCTTTTGAGAGAGATGCGCTTTGGGTTTGCAATTTCCGTGTATCCTCCCGCGAGCGCGATCACGTCAAGGATGCTGAGGGTCCTGTCGTTGGGGAGTTCGATTAAGCCGGGCTTATTCACCTGTCCCATGACGGTCACACTGCGGGGCGCGTGTTCGCCGACAGTGACGACATCGCTCGGGCGCATCAGGAAAAGATCCTCTTGCCCTCCTCTCATTATTCTTTCTACATCGAGCCGTATGATTCGTGGACCACCTCCTGACAAGCGTCGGACCACGACTTGAGCAGGATCCGCCGAATCGGAGAGCCCACCCGCCAGCGCCAAGGCACTAAGAATGTCGAGTGATTCACCGGAAGGATACTCAACCAGACCCGGTCGATTAACTTGCCCCATGACGGTCACTCGCTCCTCCACCTCCTCCGGTACACTGACCACATCTCCAGCAATTACAAAAAACGGCTCCTTCGCTTCGTTCATGGCCGATATACGCGCATCGAGCCGAATAACCTGCGAGTCCCCGTCGACCACTCGGCGCACCGTAACTCGACGAGCATTCGCATTTTCCTGGAAACCGCCCGCCATGCCGATGGCGGACAGGAGATCGATTTTACCTTCATCAGGGAGATCGACAGGTCCCGGGTTCCGGACACTTCCCACCACCATCGCATTGACGGCGGCGTATCCTGTCACTGTAACCGAGACTTTCGGGTCAACCACGATTCCGCCCTCCGAGAGACGTTTCGTTACTTCAGCCGTGGCCTCAGCGCTTGTTTTCCCCGCGAGGGATATGGACCCTACCAGTGGGAGGCTGATTTCGCCAGTCTTCGAAATCTGTGTCTGAGTGGTTAGCTCCTCTTCCCCGTATACGGTGATTAGCACGGAGTCCTCAATCTTTAGACGGTATTCACCGCTAACCTTCCCCTCATTATCCTGACCGATGGAAGACGACACTGCGAAGAAACCAACGAGTATTGAAGCGATTTTCAGGGGCACGGAAATGAAATTCATGGCGATTGGTAGGAACCAGCGGTGTTGATAGAGTCCAAAACTGTTATCTCACGGGCGGGAAGTTAGCTCCGAACTCCGTAGTTGTCGAGGATAAATAGCGGTGAGTCTCTTTCGATTGGGGTTTTAGGTTTTCTAACTCTGGCGCCAACAAAGCCCCCACTCCTAGAAGCCGTAGGAAGCCCGAACACCGGTTAATCCGCGTTCGAACCCAAAGACCGTGTTTGACTCATCGCGCCGATATTCGTGAAACACACCAATTTCTCCCCGATCTCCCAACTTGTAGTCGATTCGATGGATGAGTGAGAGAGACTCGTCTTCCCTCCCTGCTGGTCCGCTGACAGTAGTCGGCTGATAGTCGCGTGAGTTGATCATACCATTAAATGAGTAGTTTGCCCTGTCGCCAAGTCGCTGTCTAAATCCTGCACGAATTCCGGTACGAATTACACTTTGTCCGTTGACCGAATAACGGACATCACGAAAGCCTTTCAGGGAGACATCTGTTTGTTTCAAGGGGTGCCAGATTAATCCTGCCTCGAAGATTGGTGTGTCTCTATCCCCTGCCGCGAGAGGTCCTTCAAAGCGTCGGAAATCGACTCCGGCGGCCAGGTCGAAGGATAATTTCGGCGAGGCCTGCCAAACCGCCCTTCCCAGAACTGCCTCGTAGAGTTGGTCGGGAGCACGGTCTATGCCGACTTGACCAATTCGGACCCCCATCCCCAATTCCGTTTTCGGAGCAACCGAGTGCATCAGAAAGCCTGCTCCTTCCCACTCCTCGGAGCCCGCGATCGTAGGCAAGTCAAAATTCCTCGCGAACCGCAATCCTTTCACCTCCAGTCTCGACTTTTTTGCCACTTGCAAATCCATCGCCAGCGTGGAGAGATGTCGGTCGCCCCGTCTGCGTCGTCCCAAGTCCGCGGAGGCTTCGTCGATCAGGAAGTCTTCAAATTCCCCCGAAGACTCGGAAAACTCAGCGCTCCTGTGCGCAATCACGCTTTCCACCTTCGCGCTTTTGAAGCGATACTCCGCGAAACCTCGATGATTAAACGCATCCAAAATGTGGAAGTATTGGTATCGGAGGATCTCGGGATCGTAGCCCAGTGCTAGGAAATGCTGCTTTCCCGCCTCTGGTCGTGAAGACTCGTAGATAATTCTCGGCAGCAATTCCCATGTGAAATCTTCTTGCTCCCGACCGGGCCTGAGAAGAAACGGGTTGTCGTCGTGGTAAGCTTCCAGAGTCACACCTATTTGAATTGGCGAACGGAGATTCAGGAAATCCTGGACCCAGGGGCTGGAGTCGCTGATGTCCTTTACGTATCCAGACTGGGGAAAAAGATCGTTCACTTTCGCGGTAGCGAGCCCGTCGTCGCTTGCATCTTCCCAGGCAATTACTGAATTCGCGTCATTGCCGCTGCCCGAAGTGAATTCCTGTGGCTTGGCCTGCAAGACGCAGAACGTGCACGACACGTAAACGACAACACAACGGATGCCGGGAACAAAGCGACGCAAGCGTCGATACTGGATCCACTCGATCAAAATATTTTCTAAAGGTCTCTTCTTCTCAGCTATAGCAACCCGCCCCGCCTGTAAAGAGCATTCTATGTCTTTTATTCTCCCGGTTCGCGCTCACTTGCCGGGCTGTAGTAGCTGTTCCACTGCGCCCACAATGCAGCAGCCTGTCGAGCGAGGCGGTTAGATCAGAGTTTTGCCACATTTGCGACGCATCCGGCAACCCGTTCCATTAGGATCAATAAACTACGCCAACCCCGAAATCAGGCCTGTCTCTGGGGGACGGACATTGAAATCACTCATCGAAAGAATACCCAAAAAGATCGATCTCTTCGGAATACCTCTCAGCAAGAATCTCGACAGATTCTTGATCAAAAAATGCCCTGTAGTCGACTCCACTTCCCTTGATTTTGTGCGGAAGAGAAACACTGGGAGGATTGCCGATTTTCGCGCACGCCTCTTTGAAATCTGATTCTAAACTTTCAAAGCGCCCCACGAAATCGAGTGGGTAATCTCCGTTAAAACTTTTCAACCAATGAGTTTGGGGTTTCAACCCCCAATTGTCGGGGTAGTCGATGATAAATTCCTTGAAGGATATATTTTCGGGAATTTTAAATTCGGCACGGTGAATTTCGTCACGGATCACGTTTTGATACCATGAAACTGCCCTTGACCACGGATTCCTTACGAAGCTGAATTTGAAGTAGTCTTGGTATTGATCGGCGTTGACGTAAATTCGGTTTGCTGGATTCTTAGTGTTTCGCAAGCGATTAGCATATCTTCGCCCAAGATCGCGGTAGCGACCAGCGTCAGGAGTCAGAAAATATCCCGGGCGAAGCGGCTCAAGATCTCTGATCGTTCTGTGATCCTGCCCGCCTCTTCCTTTAAACTCGCTGAAGTGGTCAAAAGCATCCTCGATGCTTGTGCCAGCAGTTTTCGGGATATGGATAAATATAAATCTGTGTTGATGACAAATCATTGATTTCGTGGGTTGAATAAAAACGCAAGGATGGTCGGTCGTCTCCTCAAGGCTGGCTTTGCGGCGGGAAGAGGCGACCCCACTTCCGCTTGTCGACCCTCAAGAGGGACGGGGTGCCCCAAATTGAGAAAGGGGGCTGCTGGACGCCTATGGCACAACTGAATTATAAACATTTAAAGTATTTCTAGCTATCTCTGGCCAATTATAAGTCGTGACAACCCACTCTCTGGTGGTTTTTCTTGTTTCACGATCGGGAACGCGTTCCGACCAATATTTCAGCCTGGAGGCCAGTTGCCTGGTGTTTCCCAGTTCGAAATATCGCTCTTCGTCCAAGTTGACTTCCATGTTCGACGGGATATCACTTGCCACAACATTTAGTCCATATGAGAGCGCTTCAAGTAACGCAATCGGCAACCCCTCGTGAGAAGATGGAAGAACGAACAAGCCCGCGTGTGTATACAATTCGGCCAAACCTAGACCGGTTTGAAATCCGGTCAGAACTACGTTTTCCGTTTCCTTCGAAGTTTCTGTGACATTCTGTGTGTAGGCGTTTGGATGATCCGAAGTGCCGACGATCGCCAGTTTCCAACCGTCTAGATTAGCAAGTTTGAATGCTTCGATTAGGTCAAGATGCCGCTTTTCTGGAACGAGTCTGCTGACGATGATAACATACCTGTTTTTGGCAAGCCCAAATTCCTTCAGCCGATCACTGCCTTGACTCAGCTCTGCAAGGCTTACCCCGTTGGGAATTAGACTGCATTCGATACCATGCTTTTCCGCGACAATACCCTTGATGGTCTTCGAAATGGCTATGACCCTGTTGGAAAACTTGCAGGCAAGCAGCTCACCTAATTCTAACACTTTCTTAGCTAACCCACCCCACTTCTGACGGTCGTAGTCAGGGCCGTGATGGGTCACAACCACCCTGATTCCGAGTAGGCGGGCCAAGGGCGTCATCAGGCCTGGTCCGATCGCGTGGATGTGAAGCAGATCCGGGCGCTTAAAAGCAGCGTAGATAACCCCAAGAAAAGTGTGAATTAACGCTTCCAGACCAATGGACTTTGGTGACGGGAGATAGTGAAAACGAACCCCGTTCCAAGTTTTCTCAGTCATACTTTTATTCATATATCGACGCCTGACAACCACTTCAACACTGACGTCATGCTTCACCAATTCCATGCAGAGGTTCTCCACATGGGTTTCAATGCCGCCCTGGACGTTTGGAAAGCCCCGTAGGCCGATTATCATGATCTTGAGTTGTTTTCCGGCCATGGCTAATTTCCAAGGGTCTTATACAAGTTGAGCATGCGCTCTCGATAGTTTCGAGGGGTAAATGAGTTTTCAACCCACTCGCGGCCGGCACGACCCATAGTTTTCGCAGTGTCAGAAGAAAGTTCATTAAACGCCGTGAGCACTTCAACAAGTCCTTCTGTATTGCCACTTTCAAATATTTCTCCGGTCTGACCGGGTCGTATCAATTCCGGGATTCCGCCAATATCCGCTCCAATGACGGGCCTCCCAAGCGAATATGCCTCTAGTATGCTGATCGGGGCGTTTTCATACCACTCGGAAGGTAAAACCAACGCCTTACTCGATTTGATAAGCTTCTGCAATTCCTCTCCTGAACGATAGCCGTAGAATGTGATGTCCGCACCGTGTGATTCTGCGATCGCTTTCAGTTCTTCTTCAAGCGGCCCTGTGCCGACAATTTTGAGTTTGACTCCAGCCTGCGCTGCGGCATCGACGAGGGTTCGAAGTCCTTTTTCCGGGCCGAGCCGCCCTGCGAAAACGAACCCTTCCCCTATTTCATCACAGTATTGAAATCTGTCTACATCCACAAAATTGGGAATGTGTTGAAATCGATCACGATCCCAGCCCCACTCGACGAATTTTTCAAGATAGAAACGGCTCGGCACTACAAAGACATCAACATTCGACCTGTAGCTACCAATCAATCTCTGAACCATCGTCTCCATGAAAATCACGGAGCTGGTCACGCGGGAATCCTTGACGCAGCGGTGTTTCACAACATTGAATAGGTTTCCACCCTTACAGCGCTCGCATACGCCATCATGTGTCAGCATTTTATATGCCGGGCAGGCGATCTTGAGATCATGCAGGGTGAGCACACTGGGAATACCATTCTTTTTCAGTGTGAAGAGAATCGAAGGGGAAATATGATGATAAATATTGTGCAAATGAGAGACTTGCGGTTGAATTTGATCAACAAGTTTCTGCATCTTTCGGGAGGCCTCGAAGGAGTGGGTGATCTTAAATGCGTTGAGAGCTTTTCTGGGAAGGGAATATGTTCTTCCGAACTCAATCTCATCCACGAAATAATCCTTCCACTTTGTCGGCTCATTCTCTGGGTGTTCCATCGAGAACGGCACTACATTCCATCCCAAATCTCGGAATAGGTCATTATGGTCAAGAAAAACTGCTTCTGCGCCCCCACGGCGGTAGTGGTAGTTATTGACAGAGAGTAATGTTTTCATTCAGCAGAGTAAAGAATACCAGAAAAGCATGCTCGGATTTTGGGCGGAGAAGATAGCATTGGAGGAAGGGGTGTTACGGGTGTCAGGGAATTCGAGTCAAGCACTGTCGAAGCCCCATTTTTTCAGGAGGTCTATATCCAGCAGCTCGCTCAGGCTCTCGACATCGGCCCGAAAATGAGAGTTCAAACTTTTTTCGAGGGCGAGATCAGTTTCTTTACTTGCCTTTCCGTCGGTATTGAAGCGATTCAACAGGAGGAATATTTTATGGGGAAATGATGTTCCAACAACCTTTTGATAAGGTAAAACAGACTTGATTTTTCTCCTGAATCTTGAATTCCACAGAAACTTGTTCAATGCCTGAACACGGACTTTTCCGGATACGTTCTCATGGCTAAATAAAGGAGTGAACGATGTGTCCACGCCGAGCCAGTCCAGTGTATCTTTGTATGCATCCACCTTGGATGTAATCATATCTTCAAAGAAAACGATTTTGTAATCTGATGTGAAGCTGAGTAACTCTTTTACCTGGCTGAAGTAGAAGCCATGGTCTAGATAGGTATAGTTGGATCGATCTTCGTAGCTAGTCAGTTTTCTTTCGGAATCGAGATCAAATGAATTCTCCAGCTTTCTTTTCTCAAGAGTAAGCCTCTTGAAGTAATTAAAAGCAGATAGAGCTCTTTGTGTGGGGTTTCTCAGCGAAAGCAGCACTCTCACCTCGGGATTGTATTTAAATATTCTCGGATAGGCAATCTCCGGAAAGTAACAGTAGTTGACTCCGGCGTGGAGTACCACTTTTTCGTCACTGTATTTTTGGTATCGTGAGTGAAGGTTTGAAATTCCTTCCGTAAAATGCTCGTCGTTTGAGAAGAAATGGAAATCTTTTGCATGTTCGGGGGCAAAAATTTCGGGATGCTGGCCCAGCCAGTCGTACAAGCTGGTGGTGCCGGCCTTTTGGGCTCCTGCGATAACGGTGTTGATTTTCATGATGAATGGTCTACTCGCAACGAGGCGATCCGTTCGCGGTATAAATACCCGAGAACCAATCCCGAACTTACCGCGAATAAAATGGTATCAGTACGGTAAAGGATACCTGAAAAAAATGACCTTGCAAGGAACCCGATGATGATAATTGAGCCAACGAGAGGTGCGATCCGTTTCGTTACCCTGACAGTAAAGCGTATCAGAGCAGCCGAAAAGATCAAAAACAAAGATAGTCCAAGTATGCCAAAGTTATGCAGAGTTTCCAGATAGTCATTGTGGGCGTAAATTGCCGGCCCTGAACGTTCTTGGACCGTGCTGACAGTGGAAAAGAATCCAAGGCCGAAAATTTTATTGAAAACCGTGGAGTCATTCCATCCCTCAAGAACATTCAGCCAGAAGTTACTTCTGCCGGACCCATAGCGCAAGCTCCCGTCAGAGGTTTCGACTCCTGATAAGAGCTGCGTCATTCTTTGAGTGAGGTTTTGTAGAAAAATGTTTTGTAGCAGGTAGATGCCGCAGATTATCGGAGGAAAGAGAACGAGGGTCCTTATCAGCAGTGTGTTTCTTTTAAGGGGCTCTTTTTTCTTTAGAAAGTGAATCACGAGAAATACCAAAATGATTGCGCAGATTGCTAGAATAGCCCCTCGTTTGCCACTGGCGGCTGTAAAGATTGCGGCAATGAGGACAAATTCGAGAGCGAACTGTTTATTCAGGAAGAGAACTAATGGCAGGACACAAATTAGGGCGTAGCCGGCGACAACATTGACTTCGCCGGCTTGTGACGTGTAGAGATCACTATATACTTCTGCGGCCAACATTATCGCGCTCACAGCGAATAAAAAAAAGGCGAAGGTTTTTAGGTTCTTTATCTCTCCCGAGTATCCGATTCGAAAGAAATTGATAAAAGAAATTACCCAAACATTGAAGATCATAAAGCAGCGAAGCTTTCGACCGTGTAACTCACCGGAGTCTGCTGCAGTGAAATGCCCGTAAAATAAATCAATGAAGAAATAGGCATTGAAGAGAACGGAGAAGACAAATAGCGATTGGAAAAGATTAAGGCGCAGGAGTGGGCGCAATTTGGGTGCAATGGTAATGAAATAAATCACGGACATTGCGACAAGAATTGCTGCTCCCAATAAGGGCACTGGATTTCGATCCGATATTCCCAACCGGAGGATGATGGTTGTGCCGAAATAAAACAGGATCGCCAGTAGGTAGAATGATCTTACTGGGAACATCGGTGGGTGTATTGGGGGGGGGGGGGTACAATGGTCCTTCAGCTTCTTACGTTGCTCGTTTCGATCGTTTCAGGGCATAGCTACGGTAGCGATTACGTCGTTCTTGGTCAAGGAGAGTTGCGATTAGTCTTCTGCTATGCGGGTTGCCGGGTGTTTGCCTCAGGATAATGGGGTTACTGTTTGAAAATCAGAGGAGTCCTCCTTAGGGAAATAAGATAAAGTCGGTGCTGCTGAAAATTTTCGATGCGCTGGAGAAATATCTGTTGCGCCGTCTTGAACTCCACCTTCTCAGAACTGGATTCGATCGCAAGACAACCCGACCTCATCCGACGTCGTTCACAAGTTCACCGTCGGCGCAAAATCAGCTGGCATAAGAAGATGTTCGAGAGAAAAGCGAAACCACTTGTGACGGCGATACCTATAAAAACACCCTCGATCCCCAGATATTGCCACCCGAGATAGATGAACACGATCGAAACGAGCAACGTAAGAAGCTGAAGGACCATTGTATGCTTGAATTTTTGGCTGCCAATCACGAGGACATTCGCAACATCACTCAGCAAGCGAAGCGACCAGGAAATCGCCGCGATGCCAAGAAACCTGCCTGCCATTGCGTAAGCCTCTCCAAAAGTGATATGGATCGCCCATGGGCCGAGGAGATAGGCTCCCAGGCAACTTGCCAATCCGACGAGCGCAGCACCACAACCGACCTTTAGCAGCACGACGACTACGTAACGGTTTTTTCCCTCCCGTAGAGACCTTGATACCATCGGGATCAGAGGTTGAAATGCCGACTGTGCCAGGATCAAGACGACGGCGTGAATCTGCAATGCCGGGGAAACTTGACCGAGGACATCAGTTCCCCCAACGTCAGCCAGCAAGAGTCGGGGGAAACTCGCATTGAGCTGTCCAAGCAAACCGGCAATTCCCAGGGGGATCAGTAAGAAAAAGAGGTCCCGGACAGCGTGCGAGTCGGCAGAGAAAGAAGCTTCTTTCCCTGCCGCAGCATGTCGCCGATTCGTTCGAGGCGCGTCCCAGAATGCGAGGACCAGTGCCCATCCGAAGGGAAGGCCCCAGATCGCGACCGCGATGGAGGAGGTCGCTGCATAAAGGAGAAAAATACAAAGGATCGAAAGCGCTCCGCGAAGTGCGAGGGAAATCCCGATCACGTGCTGTCGACCGCTTTGCAGATGGGCGCCATAGTTGAGTGCCAGATAGGAGTCAATTGCCCTGGACACCAGAATGGCGAACGCCAGCCCCGGAACCGTTTCCTCATCGAGAACCAGTACCAGGACACCGACCACGGCAATGATCGAAATGAGTCCAATGTTCAGTTTCCTGTAGTCGTAGTAGCTGTGAGTGCCCTCGGAATCTGCAGCGTAGGCCCTCCTCATGTCGAGACGGGCAAAGAAGAACATAGGATTCAAAACGGCCAAAGCCAGCATGTATCCCCCGACCGCGACCGGTGTCCCGAGCCGCGCGATGAAGAGGAGCACGGCGAACTGCGCAAACACAAAGGCCAGATTCCCCGCAAGAAAGTATGTCGATCGCACCATGGTCACTTTCAGGCTATTGCGCGCGGTGCTGCTGGCGGCCCATCCAGCGGTTCATATCAGGCTGAAGGATTCTGCCCGGACGCTCGACATCAGCTTCGAAAGAGCAGCTAAAGCTCGTACGCGTTTCTTCCGCGATCGACGGGCACTGACAGTTGCGTGCCAACAGTGTTTGATAAACGAACATCAGCAACCGTTCGATGGGGATGTGGACGGCGATAAAGCCCGGCATACGTTTTGATCGGAAGCGGTGGGGGCATCTGCCATTTTTGTTCGAGCAATTCCTGACATGAATTATATTCCTGACAGATTCTATGATGCCGACCCGACCACAGTTCTGTCAAGGATTTTGGAGCATCTGATCTCGAACGCGATTTGAGCCAAAATAAGTCAGTAAGATATTACGGGACCTTCATTCTAATGCTGGCGTAGACCATTCTGTGATACGAACCGTTGCTCTCACCTGCATCGGCCGAGACAACTTCCCATGAGGAACCACACAGAATATGGTCTATGCGGATCCAGGGCCATCCGCTGGGCATAAGGCCCGGTCCGTCACATCGTGCGGTAAAGTGGTATCCCCACCCCGCTTCAGAAAATGAATTGGTCAAGTCGCCCCAAGCCTGTCGAAAGTGGGCGCTCGAAGCCGGAGTATTGAAGTCGCCTCCGACCAGAATCAGAATCTCACCTCGATGCGAATCGACAAAATCACGAACATTCAGGTCTTCAGTCGTTCGGCCAGAGGCGAACCTCTGTTGAGAAGCAATCTCTTCAGTTCGAATTGAATTGTCTCGGACTGCACGTTGCACACCAAGACAGGACCATCGGGTCGATCGACCCGAAGTGCGATGGCGTTTACAAAGTTGGATTTTGGACGTCGGTGGCTTCCGACAATGGTGACTGGATAGCGGCTGGATACGCAAAACGATCTTTCCGTGGTCAGAGTCCATTCCGGAAAGGCGCTTGCGGGCGCTGACTGGGGTATCTGTCGTTTCCATGCTTCCTGGAACAAAATGAGATCTAAATCCTTTGACTGAATCTCTTTTAAAACGCTATCGAAATCGAGTTCGAATTTCCTGATATTACAGGAAACAAAGGCGAAAGGTTCCAAAGAGTGAGATGAGGCTTGTTTTCTCCGATCGAGCCGAAGGGGAGTCTCAAATTCCATTCCGACAGTGGGAGTGCAACGAGATTCAGGCAGAGGGAGAATCGATCGAGGACGTACGCAAATGGTAACAGCAGAAACGACGGAAATGCCGCGATCATTCGCGGTGAATAGGTTGCCAGATCATCAGGCCAGATGTGTTCCGGAGCCATAAACAAGAGAAGGAGCAGCCCCAGTGCAGTCTCAAGGATCGACAAGAGGCGGAGAAATCCTCGGCCGGAGGATTTTCGCGTCGGTTACCTCAGTATCAATCCCCCTCCTTCCGGGTTCATCCTGAAAATTCTAACATCGACAGAACGAAGGTGTTGCGTCGTATGCATCAAGGCAGGAATGACGCGTTGCCGAATCGAACCACGGCTTACTCTTTTTCTCCGACCGATTCGGATTTGTTGAGATTTTCCTCAATGATTGCAAGAACCTGATCGAAGGTCGCCGGCTTTGCCAGGAACGGGAATCCACTGATCAATCCTCCGTGAGATTCCAACTCCGTTTTGCGCACAGTTGCCGTGTGAAAGACGACGGGAATATTATGGATGTTAGGATCGTTCTTGATCTGATATATCACATCAGCACCGTCGAGGTCCGGCATCATGACATCCAGCAAGATCAGGTCCGGCATGAAGTCATAGATCGATTCCACAGCATTGGTTGAGCAGTTTTCCTCCCTTACCTCGTAAGCTCCGGTAGATTCGAGATTGAGACGCATGATTAAGGTCAACCCCGGCTCGTCATCAATGAGGAGAATCCGTTTCCGGGATCTTTCCGATCCCTCGCTGTCTTCTTTAGTATTCATTATTGTTATCGATCGATTCGATAGGTTGCGCTGATACTTTCAACTGGGTCGTCACTATCACACCTCCCTCCGGTTAGTTGCATACATTGATGTTGCTGTGATGCACGTCAAAGATTTTTTTAGCCGGGGTCAAATCGAATTCAGCTGCTTCAGATCCTACTTTGGTTGAAAAGAAGGGATCAAAAACCATGAAGAGCTTTTCCTGTTCTATTCCAGGTCCGGTTTCTGTGATTTCAATTACCACGGCTTGATCGCCAGCCCGAAACCAGGATTGGCGTTGCCATTCCTTTGGCTCGCCCGCGACAAAAGTCTATTGATAGGTTCGGATTCCCAGTGTGCCGTTGACTTCCATAGACCAGATGGAACGCAGGCAGATGCTCGTCAGCGCCTGCGCCATTCGCTTTTCGTCCACCAGGACTGGGCTATTAACAGGGCCAAGAGCTTTCTCGATTGAGATTCCCGAGGAAACCAGTTCGGGCTCCACTTTCTCCAGGACGGACTCAACCAGTCTGCCTATGTTGGTGGCAGCAAGTGTCAATTCTTTCGGCGAGCAGAATTCGAGCATCTTTTTTACAACGTTGTCGACCTTGGCGGATGCTTTCCGTATCTGCTCGACCATCACTTGTGAATTCTCCGGGGCCTGCATTTTGAAACGTGTTAGAAAGTCCACGGCCATGAAGATCTCGGACAGTGGAATCTTGATTTCGTGTGAGACCCAGGCAGCCATCCGGCTCAGCGCCTCTATCCGGTCCACCTCCATTACTTCTCTCTGTTCTATCTGCAGCTGGGTGATCTGCTGTTCGAGTTCGGCACATCGATTTCGAAGTGCCTCGTCTGTCGATTCCTCTCTGTTATTCACCGAAGGAGTTGAAGATTCGTAGACGCAATCATCCTACCCGTCGCGACTTCGCTCTCTCCCGATTCGCTTCCTTCACCGGTGCCGGAAGATCGCGGTAGCGACGTTCCCTGCAATGAGGCTGGATCTACCGAAATCAGAGGATGATGGCCCGCCGCAGATCGAGGGGAGAGGATGAAATCGTAATTGGCTCCTTCCTCGGGTATCTGACCTGAGACCACCAGATCACACTCCCGGCTGGCCAGCAACTCGCCCAGGGTGGGGCCGTTTCCTCCTGTTGAGTTGTCATGTAAGTAGAGTATCCGCAAAAAAATTGCTTGAAACTATACCTGTTGCCACGCCGCAAAGGACCTGGATTCCCATCCTGCAAACTTGAGAACCAGTTCGAGAGGCGGCAACGCCCGGATTCTCAGTACAGTCTCTCGATTCTCCAAGAAATCTCGAAGATCGCCGAGCCACTGCAGGCCCTGAATATCTGTGTTTTCCACCAGAATGAGATCAAGAACTACATGTTTATATCTTGCCGTTGCAATGCTCCGTCGAATAAACCAGTCGTTTCCTCGCAGGGATCGATCCAGGATGGGTGCCGAAACTGCTGCGTATAGTCCCCTTTCAGACTCTGGAATGCCGAGATCGCCTGCGGCAGGAATCTCCAACTCAACGCTGATATTGCTCGGAATGGACACTCTCCCGTTCGCGAGAATTCTGGTAACATGGAGATGTTTTCCGACCGTTCTCATCACTCAAACCGGACAAAGCATGGAGGGATCGATAATTTGCGCTGCTCGTCCCGTGCTATGCTCAAGTATTCTTTTTCCGCCGACTACAAGCCCGTCAAGGCAAAGCCCTTCACCCACGAAAGTCCCACTCTTCACATACGAATTGGTGATCCGTGTTTTCTGTGAAACGATGGATTTTTCTCCCACCGCTGCGAATGGTCCGATCGTACAGGAACGAAGAGTCGTGCGATTTCCGATCCAGCATGGAGGAATGAGTTGGGTATCTGGAGAAATGCGACAGTGATGCCCAACCACGACACCCGGAGTCGGCTGCGTTTCGATTTCCGGAAGCGAACTTCCCTTGGTTTCCAACTCTTCGAGCCAGCGTTTGACCACACGGAACCAGACTTCAGCAGGATTCGAGGCGGGGAGGAAGGGTTGTAGTGTCTCCCCTGAACGAATCTTGATTGAACCGTCGTTCTCAAAGTAGCTGCATCCCTCTGTCGCTTCGGAAGGCACATTCAACCGTATGCTGACCCGCTTTGACAGCGGGAAACTAGAACTGATGTAGTCCAAGAGTGCATGGTCCGGCTCCTTCATGCAGAGAGTTAGAGAATGACTTGCTTCTGTCAGTGCGTCCGACCAATGCTCTATGACTTTTTTTGGCCCCACCTCTTGGAGAAGGAAGGATTGGCCACCAGGCCACGGGACAGGAGTGCAACAAATGACAGCTTCGTAGTTCACAGAAAGAATTTCCTTTAAAATTTGTCAGTTTCCACCCCGGTTTCCCAGAGCCGCCGGGATGGTTTGGAGCATGATTTTCAAGTCAAACCATACACTCTGTCTTGCTATGTATTTCAAGTCAAGTCCGATTGCCTCGTAACGTGTCAGGCTTTCGCGGTCACTGACTTGCCACAGCCCCGACAAGCCGGGTCTCACTTCGTGACGGGTCTGATCGCGACGGGAGTAGTTATCGACTTCGTATTTCACGAACGGTCGCGGACCGACGAGACTCATGCTCCCTGAGAGGACGTTGAATAGCTGAGGCAACTCATCGAGGGAGAATTTTCGAATGAAACTGCCGCAGGGAATAATCCTCGGATCTTTCGGATATTTGGTCTCCCGGGAAACCATCAGGAGCGTGTGGCGCAGCTTCCTGATGACGTCATCATCGGGATGGATGAATTTCTTTTCCGACACTTCGATCTTGTGCTCATGAGCCTGCTTCTCGATCAATTCGGCATCGCGCCGCATGGTTCGAAACTTCCAGAATTTGAATAGGTGGCCGTTCCTGCCGACCCTCCGATGCACGAATAGGATCGGGAATCCGTCGGAAATCACGATCAGTAGCGAGGTGGCTACGAGCAGGGGGGAAAGAATCAGAATCAACAGGAGAGCACCCGCAATGTCGCACCCCCTCTTGATCCCTTCGCGATTGCGATGATAAAGCCGGTGCTCACATCGTACGAAGCTGGCGCGCAAATATCGACCTCTTGAATAGTGGTTCCCGGAACTCCGAGCATTCTTCGTGACGGGTTCATCGGATGGTTGGTCTCTGGTGAATGTCTCCTCCATTTTAGTTTGCAGTCGCCCAGATCATCAAATCTTTATAATCAATGAATCGGTCCCGTCCAACTCCTTTTTTGGAAAATTGCCGCTGTCT
>JAOFXR010000044.1 GCA_028047635.1 Verrucomicrobiales bacterium | reverse complement strand
TTCCGCTCTTCGGCTCCATTCTTCCGCCCCCTGTCGCACTTTACTCGACTCACTTCCCAGCTTCCTGCCAAAACCAGAGCAAGAAGGGAAACGAACCCGAGGTGCCAGTATCCGACCGTGACTTCGAGAATACCCGAGCGCTTCGCAAACTCGGGATACACAGGCCGAAACAACATTCGCCCCCTTGCATTTCGCTGTCGGTAAAACGTTTTGCCACCGAAATCGCCCACCCGTCCCGGCACGAGACTCACTCGCGCCAGAGAACTCGATGAAAAAACCTCAACAGTTCCCGCCCCCACATAAAACAAATGTCGCTCCGAATACCGGCTGCTCTGAAACCACGCTAAAACGACAAGAAAGAGCAGAATCAACCCCAGAAGCGTGAGGGGCACTCGTTTGAGGGAAGTAAAAATTAACTTCATTAAAATGAATGGATGCTTTTTTTTGAAAAACAGTGTCACAAATGATTCCCTTTTAATCAATAAACTGATAGATATCCCGTATCAATCGAATCAAAACCTCAAGCGACTATGTCATCTTTAGAACTAAGGCCCTTACTTGAAGCAGATCCAGGAAGCTGGTCCCTTCGTCAGGCACTTGTTGAATCCCTCATCGCAGAAGGCCAGCACGACGCGGCCGTGGAAGTGGTGAACGCCGGTGAAGCGATCCCAAGAGAGCCCCAGCCCTGGGTGGATGCGGCAAAAGCGTATGCTGCCGTTGGTGCTCTCGAACAGGCCAGCGGACTCATTGCAGGCTCACTGGAGATTGATCCTGAGTATGCGCCGGCATTGGAATTTAAAGAGGAAATCGATGCGACTATTGCTGCCACGCCGGTTGCGCTCACAGCAGACGACGTCGACGCCGATGAAAACTTATCAACCGACTCAGGTGCCGCTGCTATTCCGGCTTTGTCCGTTGGGTCAGCGGATGGAAACGACCCGATCGCACTCCCTCAGGTGAGCTTTTCCAGCACCGAGATGGACGCGATTCACGCGGCAGAACAAGAGGCAAAGCGTCAGCGCGAGAAAACAATCAGTCGCGATAAGATGAATTCCATCTTGATCACCGTCGTCGTGCACGTCGCGATCATCGCCCTTTTAACTTTCGTCGCTACAAAACAGCCACCTCGTGTTCCACCTCAAATCGTTGCGTCCTCCGCTCCTCCGACCCAGGAAGAAGTGATCGAGAATGTGAAAATGGACAAACCAACGGTAGAGCCCACCTCGGTGAACTCGGCCGTTGCTGACATTATTTCAGTGAGCGCAACCTCATCGTTCTCCGTTTCCAACGTGGACGTCCAAGTTTCCAACATGGCGGTTGAGACCGGCGTCTCCTTCAATCCCTCGATGAGCCTCGGAATGCCGACCTCGACCGAGTCGAAGATGATGTTCGGGCAGGAGATGGAAGGCGAAGTCCTCGGTGTGATTCTCGACGTGTCCGGTTCGATGGCGGAATTTCTTCCTGCTGTGGTTCGCGAAGTCGACAAGAACTTCAAGGATGCTCCCATCGTTTATGTGCGAAACATGCTCATCCGCGACGACAACCGCAAAGAAAACGGCGAGGTGCGCCTCATTGTGAAAGAGGATGTGATTCCCTTTTATAAAGATGAGACAAACCGAAACGTTCGCTCTCCTTACTGGTTTCTATGGCACGATTTGCCGAGAAAAGCCCCTCAGCGCTATGTCGATCGTCTTATCGAAACATTTAAGGAGCGCCCCAACCAGTTTCTCTCCGTGGGACATTGGGAGTCAAGCAGCACCGATTCAGCGATTGATTTCCTTATGGAGCAGGGAATCGACTCACTTTACGTGTTCTCCGATTACGAGGACTTCGTCGATGAAGACATCGCACTCGAAATCGGACAAAAACTTGGACGTCGTAAGATCCGCACCTACCTCCAGCCAGCAGAGGCCGGAAGTGATTTCCTCGACATCATGACGAAGAAGATTGCGAACCGCACCCTCGGTCGCAGAATGCCTTCACTTGTTTCACTGATGAACGGAAAGCTCGACGAGCAGCCTACTTCTCTCACGATGCAGAAGCCTGAGGAAGACACCACCCTCGCCGATCTCGATATCAATCTCGCAACACCACGTCCCGAAGCCGTTGGCCTCGAGTGGTATGCCGACAAGCCCAACTCCAAGCTGGTCGAAATCCACCGCCTTTCAGAGCCTGAATACGACGCTGTTTTCTACGGCCCCGAGGCAAGGGTTTACATCTATCTGAAAAATGATAAGGGCCAATACATTCAGAATCCCATCAAGTTTTTCTACCACAGCTGGAAAACGATTCCGGATCATCCGGATCCCCGCTACCGTACTCGCCGACGTGAATTTGTAAAAATGGCCGAGGAACCGTCCTTTGACGGGAAGGAGATCGTCTGGAAAATGATCCTGGAAGACGAGCTCAAGTTCGATGTTCACCTCTACCTGGGGAGAAAGGGCATGAACGCGACCTACGTTGCTGACGCGCCAACCGATGGAACTGGCGACTCGGCACACATCTATTTCTCAGTCCCTCCTCTTGCAAGAGAAAGAGAAGACCGCTACTTCGGCTTCGATTTTCCTAAAGATGGCCTCAAACTCGATCACGTGCGTGAAGCCAACAAAGAGAATACTATCGTGATGAATCTCCCCCGCCAGTTTCGGGATCGTTTTGCGAAAAACTGGTCACAGACAGGCTTTGAAATGGGCGAGAACATTGTCCCCTTCAACCAACTCGTGCGCCGACTTCCAAGCGGCATCCGCGAAATGGAAGTAAAAGGTCCGTCATTTGGCCCGCGTGTATTCAAAGCACGAACCACGAGCAACAAGATCCTTCTTGATGGCGGTGCCGGTCGTGCCGATATTGAGCCATGGGAGGGTTTTTACGCCAGCCTGAGACGTTCCGGCGACACTCGTGAGAAGTTCACGAAAACCGAAGCAATCGAGATTGAGATTAAGTAGGGCTCACTTACACGAGGTATTCAATTTGAAGTTTCATGTGGCTCAGTGCTGAGCCTCTTGAAACTGAGAACGGCTCACTTTAAACTTTTCAAACCATCTTGAAGCTGCTCGTGAGTCGAATCTCTGAGCCTTCAAAGTAAACCCGAATACGATACGTCGTATTGGACCGAAATTCGATTTCGCCGGTCTTCACGTTAACGCGCTCAGGAATTCGCCCTAATTGCTTGTCCACCACCGCGTGATAGCCACGGTCGGAAAAGATATCGATCAGCATCGCAAGAGCGAGTGGATCGGCGAGAATTTCATCCTCATTGTTAATCACGGCGCGCCCTGAAATAGCATGACACTTGATAATAGGGATAAACTTGGCGTTGATCATCTCGACAACCTCGATGAACAAATTACGATGCTCTCTAGTGTATGCATCGAGACGCTTCACTAAATCCTGACGGGCATGAACGACAATTTCGTCAGCCAGAGGGATTCCGCGAATAATCTCAAAAGTCTCCTGCTCCAGCTCGAGCGAACTCTGATACTGTAGCTCATTGAAGATATTCTGCTCCACCTCCTGAATCGAGCCCTGGGCATTGATGAGATGATAAAAGAAAACCTCTCGAAGTGATTGCAACGCATCCCAGGTGCTTTCTTTGAAGACACGATAACGATGCTTGGCCGCTTCGACATCGAGGTCAGTGGTTCGCAATTCTTCGAGTTCACCCACGCCGCTGGCT
Organism: Verrucomicrobiales bacterium; assembly: GCA_028047635.1. Lineage (GTDB taxonomy): Bacteria > Verrucomicrobiota > Verrucomicrobiia > Verrucomicrobiales > DEV007 > Arctic95D-9. Next base: position 17,804 of record JAOFXR010000044.1, on the reverse strand, counting down.
TCCACCTCGGTATTGTGCTTTGCGATCTGACGCCCACGATAGAGTTGGCGCTCCACACTCGTTTTCTCATCCACAAAGAGAACCATCACGTGAATCGTGGGCTGTCGAAAATAGCGTGCGAGCTCAGTTTCGGAATACTTTCGATGAAGTTTACCAATTTCATCAACGAGCAGCTTCATGCACTCCACCTGGACTTTCGTCCGGGGAAAGCCATCAAGGATCGCCCCATCGTGAAACTCTTCTCCCAACATCTTCCTGAGGAGAATCCCCATGACCTCGCGATCACCGACCAGCATACCGTTGTCTTTCAGCGCCTTGGCCTCAGGACTGTTAAGCAACCCACTTACCACAATGGGCGGGCAGGTAAACCCGCGTGCCTTCATGATGAATTCCGTATTCGTGCCTTTGCCGGCACCGGGAGCTCCGCCTAAGAGAATAATCTCTTTCGGAAAGCGAAGGTTCTCAATCTCAAACTCTGCTTTGAGATCTTTCCAAACCGCACTGAAGATCACCTGCGCGTCTTTGATTTCGACGTCAGTCAGATTTGTGCTCTCCATGTCCGGGGCATCGGCAACGCTCATAGGATGCGATCCGGCTGTTTCACAGCTCCCGCAAGCGCAATTGTATTCGAATCACGCCTTTTTGATGTCATCTCTTGATTAAGAAGACACCCGGAAAGAGACGCAACAGGTTAAGGCATCGATCCACCTCTGTTAGATCCCCCCGTTGAAGCGGCCTTCAAGAACCCTGCGGAGGCAACCCGCCACTACTTCGCATGGCGAATAGATGCCTGAAAAACTGCGCGCCTTTCTCCAGTGATTCTGATACAAAATAGAGCAAATGAGATCACTACTTACCATCGCACTGGCCCTTACACTGCTTCACCCCTCACTTTTAAATGCCGCTCCCGATGAGACGCCCGCGGGATTCCACTCCATTTTCAATGGAACCGACCTGACTGATTGGCTGATTCCGGAAGGTGACAACGGCCACTGGAAAGTGCTCGACGGAGTAATCGATTATGATTCCCAGTCGGAGGCCAAGGGAGATAAGAATCTCTGGACGGCTAAAGAATACGGAGATTTCGAACTCAAAATCGACTGGAGACTCAAGCGCACCACTGGCTTTTACGACGTTCCCTACGTCCTTCCCGACGGAAGTTATGTCGTCGATGCTGATGGCAAAAAAATCACCCACCCGATGCCGAATGCTGATTCCGGTATCTATCTTCGCGGCGATTCCAAATACCAACTCAACATCTGGTGCTGGCCAATTGGATCCGGCGAAATGTATGGGGTGAGAAACAAAACAAAAGATCCGGAAGTTCGCGCCGGCGTCACCCCGAAGCTCAATGCCGACAACCCCATCGGCGAATGGAACACTTTTCACATTACGATGAAGGGCGACCGACTCACCGTCGAACTCAACGGGCACCTCATCATCGACAATGCACTCCTCCCTGAAGTTCCCGAAAAAGGCAAGCTCGCCCTTCAGCATCACGGCGGCAAAAAAGCCGATGGCACTTTCTCTCCTGCTTCAAGCCTCGTTCAGTTCCGAAATATCTTTATCAAGGAACTCAAGTAGTCGCTACTCACCACCCATAAATGAAACACTTCGCCACACTCCTCCTGATCTTTCTCGCTCCTTCGGCTTTCAGTGCCGATAGCGAAAGTCCGGCACCAGGTCATTCCAGCCACGGCGAAGTGTTTAACGAAGGCCCACGGCAATCGGCTGTTCTTATTTCAGGAACAGGGAAGGTTTCCCTGAAAGTTTCGACAGAGTCACCCGAAGCACAGGCCTTCTTCAACCAAGGCCTCGGGCAGCTCCACGGTTTTTGGGACTTTGAAGCGGAACGAACATTCCGTCAGGTCGCCTCGATCGATCCCGATTGCGCGATGGCCTATTGGGGAATGGCGATGGCCAATTTTAAAAATGACGAACGAGGGAAAAAATTCATCGAAGAAGCCGTCGAACGGAGAGATCGCGCCGAAGATTTCGAAAAGCCCTGGATCGACGGACTTGCAGCTTACTACAAAGACACAAAACTGGATCTCAAAAAACGGCTTCGCGAATTCGTAAGGTCCCTTGAGAAAATTGCGACGGCCCATCCCGATCAAATCGAAGCGCAGGCATTCCTCTTAAGGCAGATTTACTACAACAATGGGAAAGGTCTCACCATTCCCAGCCATTACGCGATCAACCTTCTCGCTGAAAAGGTTCTCACCGAAGCACCCAGCCATCCGGCGAATCACTACCAGATCCATCTCTGGGATAAAGAAGACGCCGCGAAAGCCCTGAATGCCGCCGCCAACTGCGGTCCCGCCGCGCCCGGGATCGCTCATATGTGGCACATGCCGGGACACATTTATTCCAAGCTGAAGCGCTTTGAAGATGCCGCCTGGCAGCAGGAAGCGTCAGCGCGTGTCGACCACGAGCACATGATTCGCTATCAGATCATCCCCGATCGCATTCATAATTTTGCGCACAACAATGAATGGCTGATTCGCAATTTAAACTCACTCGGCAAATATGAACGCTCGGTCGAGCTCGCGTCGAACATGATTTCGCTCCCCCGTCTTGCCAAATTCAAAAAGAAGGAAGACGAAGATTCTTACGATCCCAAAGGCAGCAGCTGGGCCTATGGACGTCAGCGACTGCGTGACACCTTAATTCGATTTGAGCAATGGGAAGAGTTCATCTTCGAGGCCGAAAAAGGCCGACTCAAACCGGATGAAAAATCGATCACCCAAAACGATCATGATCGATTCTCAGGAGTCGCCAAATTTGAAACGGGCGATCACACCGGCGGCACCCAACACCTCAAGGCAATCAAAGAGCGGCTTGCCCTCAAAACAAAAGAACGTGACGAGGCCGTTGGTAAAGCGGAGAAAAAAGCCAACGACAGCAAGAAAGACGAGAAAGGAATCACGGCAGCCAAAACGGCCGCAGAGAAGCCATTCAAAAGCGACATCGAGACACTCGAAAACCTTCAGCGTGAGCTCACGATTTATTCGGCACTGACAGCGACGGAGCCCGACAGGAAGCTGGCGAAAGACAATCTGGCTAAATTGAAGAACATCGCCAAACATCGACATGCGACACTCTGGCAACGCGCAGGAGACGATAAACAGGCCACTAAACTCGCTGGTGAGGCCGTCAGCAGCGCGAAAAATGAAGCGCTCCCTCTTATCGCTCAGGTGAAGATACTACATGAAGCTGAAGAGACGGAGAAGGCAAGGACCGCCTTTGAAACGCTCCGCACCGTCGCCCATGAAGCGGACCGCGAAACGCCTCTCGTTAGCGCGCTGAATCCCATAGCGAAAGACTTGGGAATCGAATTGCCGTGGCAGAAAAATCCACCCGCTGCTTCTGACCTGGGAGAACGCCCGCCCCTCGACACATTAGGACCGTTCCGTTGGAGCCCACCGAAAGCGCCCGGCTTCCGGCTGACCAATGCAGACCATGTGAATTCTTCGCTCGGCTCCCTGACTGAGCGCCCCGTTCTCCTTATCTTTTTCCTCGGCCGTGGCTGCACCCATTGCATGGAACAACTCAATGCCTTTGCTCCCACCTATCAGAAGTATAAGGATGCCGGAATCGATATCGTCGCCATCAGCACCGATACCGTCACCGGACTCAATAAAACCTTTCAAGAGGCAGGCGAGGGGAAGAACCCATTCCCCTTTCCTCTCTACTCGGATGAGATGCTGCACACCTTCAAAGATTACCGGGCCTACGACGATTTTGAGAAAAAACCTCTCCACGGAACCTTCCTGATCGACACCAGCCAGCATATTCGTTGGCAAAACATCAGCTTCGAACCCTTCATGTATCCAAACTGGATGCTCGAAGAATCCATTCGATTGCTCGGCCTCGACAAGGCAGAGAGCTAGATTTCCCCGCAACACCGGTCCGCGCGGTGCCCTTTTCGAAGGTGGATCCTGCTTTTCTCAAAAAAGTTCACCGATAGGTGTAACCATCCTGAGAAAAACCCGTAGAAGGAGGTGGAGGTGTACAGTTCCTACTGTGCCCGACTTTCACCAACACTTAACGACCTACAGATTCACCCATCACCCCCCTCATCTAGGGGGATGACTTTAGAGACACACCTAGCTAGTCTCAACTCCTGACGGAAAACTTTCTGAGTAAAAAACACTGAATCTCAGTATTCAATTTGTGTCTGGGACTTATCTCTGTTCCGCACAATAGGGGAGGAAGTCCAACGTTCCGTCGTGAAAGCGGTGGAGCGTTGGAGCGTTGGCAACCTTTCAATTCAAAGATCTACCTCATGCCCTCAGAGTCTCAATGGAACGCCATTCTCAATGCTTCATTGAGAATTCATCGATCCTCGTCGGTAGTCGAGGCCGGCGAAGAGGCCCTATACGCACTGAAAGAAGTACTTTCTACCGATCAAATTGAACTGACTCACAACGAGGCTCATCCTTCAGAACCCCACTCAGAACCGCTCTCGTTGCAGCGCAGTGTCGATGCCGGCCCGGAGCTTTTTCTCCACTTCAAAGCAAACTACTCCGATCCTATATCGGAAGTCGAAACGAAGTGCTTCGATGTAATCGTGAAGCACGTCATTTGCGCAAGCCAACGCCTCCCGAATTCGAAAAGAGAGTCTTTGCCGCTGTCGCTCTCCACGAACGAAATGAAGTAACGAGCTTCGTTATTATTCGGCCAACCACTGAACCGCGTCGATCACAACGTAACCATCGGTGCCCGCATTACTGATGGTTACCGAAGCGGTCGACTTCCCATCGAAAGAATATGTGCCTAAATCATGAAAGGGATCATGAGAAGCTACTTTTCTTTGGTTTAACGTGACGGTCGATTCCCCGTCGGCGTGTTGGATGACGACCTTGATATTTGTCGCACGATTATTATTTTTAGGATAAGAAACGCGAACCGCATATTCTCCCGCCGCATTCAACTTCGTGGAAAAAGTCGCAGTGGCGCTCCCCTTGTCAGCATTGTTATCATGGCGGTAACCAAAATTCACAAAGGGCCCATTGGTGGAACTCGCTTTCCACTCTCCGACCTTCTTAGCCTGAGAATCATCCACTACGATTCCTTTAATTTCTTCGAGCGGCTTTCCCTTTCCACCGGCAATAGGACCATTGTATTCCAGGATTTGACCGCCTTTAACGAGCTGCTCACGAAGCACGTCATAGGGCACCTCCTGCACTGGGATGCCCCTATCAATCGCAATCGATGCTGCGGTCGCTGCGCTCTGACCAAGAATCATGAAGACCGGCTCCATACGAATCGATCCAAAAGCAATGTGCGTGCTTGAGACACAGACAGGAGCAAACAGATTCTGACACTGCTCTTTTCTCGGAACGAGCGCTCCGTAGGCAATTTCGTAAGGACCATTAGTGCTCACGCCGATATCACCTTCGTTTTGCACGAAGCCATCCGGCATGATGTAACGCTGCGTATTGTGAGAGTCGATCGAGTAAGATCCCATGCCAACCGAATCGGGAGTCGGATTCACTTTGCGAAGCTCATTCTCCGTCATCACAAAATGCCCCATCATACGCCTCGCTTCGCGGATGTAGAGTTGGGGCGACCAATTACCGGTTTCAGTATACTCGTCTTTCGGAAGTCCCCATTTCTGCATCGCCTCCCGCACTTCTGCAGGGACCCTAGGATCGTTCGCTATAAAATAAAGCCACCCCTTCTGATAGGTCTCGTGCTCCTCGATGATCTCACGACGACGCTCGTAGCTACCATCGGGATAGTCGTAATTGTACCCTATGTTGTCCGTGCTCATTGGACCGTGATTATTGGTATCAGTCTTGTGATTGGGGAGCGGATCGAATTTACCAAACGTGTCGCGCCACCCGGCATCGAAAATTCTCAAGAGCAACTCGTATTGATCGGGGTCATATCCTTCCGGCTTGGGAAACGGGATACGATTCTCAGGGTGATCGGTGAGACACATGCGAAAGCAGTATGCCTGAACACGATGATCGCCCTCGCCTTTGACACCGGAGTCCTCCGTGCTGATGCGGGGAATGACGCCACTTGAGGGATCTCCCGGAATTTTGTAAGGACTAATCGGCTCATTGACCGCTCCGAAGTGATGGCGGTGATGAAGCACTCCGGTTTGAACGCCATTCCAGGTTTCATTGAATTCAGAATTCGCTTCACGTCCTACGTGGTAATCAACTCCTGCCGTCGCAATGAGATCCCCTTCGTAAGTAGCATCGAGAAACATTTTTCCGGAATATTTCTTCCCGCTCGATGTGGTAATGGAAACGATACGACCGTCTTTGAGCTCCACTCCGTTCTCGCGATCCAACCATTCATCGCGAACCACATGAAGATCGTATTCGCTCACGTATTCTTCGAAAACCGTATTCGCGATACTTGGCTCAAAAATCCACATGGTTTTCTGCTCACCATCGATCGCAGCCGTTCCCTGACCCTTTCCTCCATATTCTTCCTTCGCCTGCCATTTCCAATTTTCAGGCTTCTGGTATTGCTTCCAAACACGGTGATAGAAATCACGGGCTAAACCACCAATAACCGCCTTGTTCCCTGTATCTGTCCATCCGAGTCCACCGCTGGAAAGCCCACCGAGGCGGGTGTCCGGGCTGACAATAATTACCGACTTTCCCATCTCTGTTGCCTGCACTGCAGCAACGACTGCCGCGCAAGTGCCCCCATAGATGACAATGTCGTGAGATCCTTCATCGGCGAGAAGCGGAGAAGGTTGCGCAGCGATCACAAGAGCGACCAAAGAAAGAAGGAGACGATGCCTGAATTTCATGCGCCTACGGTAAGGAGAGTTTACCATCCAAACAAGCACCCAGTTTACGCCAGATTTTTAATGACCAATTAAGCCATTTTACGATTCACACTACGACAAGATCGCCTCAACAACTTTTCCGTGAACATCGGTGAGACGAAAATCCCTGCCCGAAAACCGGTAGGTCAGTTTTTTGTGATCAAATCCTAACAGGTGAAGAATCGTTGCGTGAAGGTCATGAACATGAACTGGGTCAGAAGCAATCCCGAGTCCAAAATCATCGGTCGCCCCATAGGTCATTCCTCTTTTGACTCCCGCTCCAGCCATCCAAACCGTGAAGCCATCGACGTGATGATCACGTCCATATTGATCTACCTTTTTAGGCCCTTTCTGGATCGTTGAAGTCCGTCCCATTTCTCCGCCCCAAATCACAAGCGTGTCCTCAAGCATCCCCCGCGCTTCAAGGTCAGCTAGTAATGCCGCAATCGGCTTGTCCGATTCGCTCGTGAGCGCTTTAAGCCGCGGAAGCAATCCACTGTGATTGTCCCACGGCTGGCCAGCTCCGTGATAACACTGGACGTAACGCACCCCCCGCTCGGCAAGACGACGCGCCATGAGTAAATTACGACCCGTGGGAGTATCCCCATAACTTTCGCGAATCGCTCCAGGCTCCTTCGTGATATCAAACGCATCGGTCGCAGCCGTCTGCATGCGAAAAGCGAGCTCCATCGAATGAATCCTCGAGTTCAGTCGCTCATCGCCGGGGCGCATATTCTCGTGCCGCTGATTGAGAAACTGCGTAAGTCGAACCAAAGCAGACCACCGCCAGAAGACGCGCCGCTGCCCCGATTTTCCTTATCAGAATCGTCCATATCTCTCTGTGTTTCGTTCGGTTAGAAATGAAGTTAGTCCTCCGTTTGCAGAAAAGCTTACGAACGAAGAACTCGTATTTCCCTCTGGAAAACAACGACACTCCGAACCAAGCTACCGATAAGATGAATCCGGAGAAAAACAAGAATGTCCTTGGTGGAGAATTGATCCCCTGCAGCATGGAACCACTAACGGGATTCTACCGTGACGGGCAGTGCCAGGTCGGGCCCGAAGATCGGGGATGTCACGCCATTTGCTGCGAATTGACCGCTGAATTCCTCGCTTTCAGCAAAGAAAGTGGCAACGACCTCAGTACCCCCATGCCGCAATATGGCTTTCCGGGCCTGAAACCGGGCGATCGCTGGTGTGTATGCGCGGATCGGTGGAGAGAAGCGCTCGATGCCGGCTACGCCTGCCCTGTGATCCTCGAAGCGACTTCCGAAGCGGCCTTGAAATACGTGACTCGCAGCATTCTCGAAGAGTATGCGATTATCGAGGAAGACTGATTGGCTCTGAACATCACTCCAAGAGTGATGGGCACGCAGGCCTCTCTCTCCGAGTGAAGCAGCAGAGACATACGCGAGACACGGTTGGTAGCCCTCGCCTGAAAACGAACTCTAACGAGTCGTCGCAAGAATCAACTGCAACACTTCCTCCCGGGAAGAGGGATTATCTCTGAAGATCCCTCTCATTGAGGAAGTAACGGTGCTAGTCCCGGGCTTTTTCACCCCGCGCATCGACATGCAGAGATGCTCGGCCTCGATGACGACTGCCGCTCCGCGCGGACGAAGCTTCTCTTCGATCGCGTTCGCCACCTGACCGGTCAGGCGTTCCTGCACTTGAGGGCGCTTCGCAAACCCGTCAACAAGACGAGCCAACTTGGAAAGCCCGGCGATGCGCCCGCCCTCTTCCGGCAAATAAGCGACGTGAGCCTTACCAAAGAAAGGGGCGAGGTGGTGTTCACAAACCGAGAAGAAAGGAATATCGCGAACAATGATGATTTCGTCGTGATCTACCTCAAAAGTCTTATCGAGATGGTCACTCGGATTCTCCTTCAACCCGCTGCATATCTCCGCGTAGAAACGCGCGACACGTGATGGGGTATCAAGTAGACCATCACGGTCGGGATCCTCACCGATCGCGATGAGAATCTCCCGCACAGCTTTTTCGATTCTAGGTTGGTCGATTTCTGAATTCACGGATTATCGGGTTAAAATAGTAGTTCGAAGGCCGAATCTAACACAAACCGGCTCAATGATCATCAAATCTAAGCAGAAAACTAGCCCCTACGGAGTTTACGACCCCACCTTGATCTGAGACGGCGCCAATGTTAACAAAGGTCGTAGCCAATGATCCGCGAACTCCTCAATTCCATTCCTGAAGGTACCTCCCGCGGTCAATACAGGGAAAAGACGTATCTGGTTTCAAAATCTCTCCACAACGATGGTCAATCGATCAAGCTTTTCGCCGAGGAAGCAGGCGGAGACGATTTTGTAAGTCTCAACTTCTACGAAACCAGTCAGGGTGAATCGCTAAAGCCCTGCGAAATGCCCGAAGAAAAGGTGCTGACTTTTCTCCGGGAATACAAACCGACAGAGTCACTTTGAAGAAAAATCGAAATGCAGTGGCTCCATCCCTTCAGAAACCGGGAGGCTGATCTGCTCATCATTTCCGGGTGACAGGGAGCTAAGTGACACCGCTTTGTCCCCTGCATCTACAGTCAACTCCCAGATACTCCCTTCAAATGTAAGCGTCGCGGCTCCTACCACAGGGCCAACGTCAGACTTGGCTGAGAATTTACCGCGACGAACGCGGACTGAAGTCGGCGGCTGATTTTTGTCTTCCGGATGAAAAGTCAGTATCCCCCAACTGGCCGGCTCACCGTCGAGAGTCACCTTCCCTGTCACCGCCACTTTCGCTTTCGGTACCGCATAAAACGAGTTCACGAGAAGCCAGTTTTTTAATAAATCGGACCATCCGCCAAGAATAGGATCACCGCGATACAGACCAATTCCATGAGGTCCATTCTGATAGCAATGAAACTCTACAGGCACCCCATGCTCGCGCAGTGCTAGAAAGAAGCGCGTCGCATTCTCCGCGGGCACTGAAGTATCGGCATTGGTCTGAAAAAGAAACGTGGGAGGCGTCTCCGCCGTGATATTTTTGTCAGTCGACAGCTTTGTCGCCAGCGCTTCCTCGTCGACTTGATCAGGCCCAAGGAGATTCTTCCTCGATCCCCTGTGCGTGAATTCTGAATCCAAACTAATCACCGGATAACAAAGAATCGCAAAATCGGGCCGGGCGCTGACTTCATCAATCGAATCAGAAGCTTCGTAAGCGTTCTCGTCATAAAGGGTCGCCGCCATGCTCGCAAGGTGGCCGCCGGCTGAAAAGCCCATCACAGCAATGCGATCTTTCGCTAATCCGAACTCACCCGCCTGGGCCCGCACCCAACGAATCGCCCGCTGCACGTCCGCCAGCTGTGCCGGATAATGCTGTTTTTGACTTCCCAGTCGATACTGAAGCACGAAGGCTGAAACGCCCTGCTCGTTAAACCACTGCGCCGGCTGGTGCCCCTCGTGATCCTTCGCGAGCCCTCCGTAACCGCCTCCGGGACAAATCACCACCGCCGCTCCGGTATGATTGGGGGAACCCTTGGTCGAATAGACAGAGATTGAGGGAGACTTCGTTTCATCATCGATAGGCTTGGCATAGGGCGTTTTCCCTTCAGACCAAAGGGGCACTTGTTCTGCCAACAACGAACTAACAAAGCTAAAACTCAGGAGACCAATCAGTGGGACAAATTTCATACGCCGAGGTTGTTTTTAAGTTCTTCCATTTCAGTGCGAAGAGATAACACTTCTGCTTTCAACGAGGCAATCTCTTCTTCCATATCTTCGCGCCAGGACGGTGAAGCGGCGACTTGCGCCTGCGGCGCGACGGAGACAGGAGCAGAAACGGCAAGGTCGCCACACAACAAATGGTTGTAGGTAGCGACCCGGCGACCTCCCCCTGCGGGAATGTGGATCACCAACGGGTCAGGTTGAAACTCGGCAAGCTGATCAAGGACAAATTGAGTATGCTCAATATCAGCGAAAGGATGCAACCGCTCGGTTCGTGTCCGAATCTCACCGACCGTTTGCTGCCCTCGCAGGAGAAGCACGCAAACAACCGCGAGCTGTCCGTCAGTTAGGTAGGAAAACTTATTCTCGATCGTGTGTTTGTATTTAGGAACCCGGGCACCGGCCTGGCGAATCAACACTGCCATCTTTTTCAAACGCAGTGACTCGAGAGTCGCCTCGACCACATCAATATCGAAGTCAACAACCGGATCCCGATTACTGGACTGGTTGCAGGCCGAGTGAAGACTATTCAACGTCAACGGATAGTGATCTGGAGTTGTCGTCTCCTTCTCAATGAGGCAGCCAAGAACACGAGCCTCTTCGAACGTGAGGATCGGCTCATTTTCGAACGCTTCGTTTTCTTCTTCAATAGAATCAGTTTCTTCAGGCATGGCTATTCAATAAATTTGCCGGGATTCAGGATCCCATTCGGATCCAGAGTTGCTTTCAGCATCCGGTGCACCTCATTCGCAACAGGAGTCACCGCGTCCTTAAACCACCGCTTTTTCGCGAGGCCTACGCCATGCTCCCCGGTGATTTCCCCGTCATTGGCAATGATCCATTTAAACAGCACGTCGAGCGCTTCATCCGCTTTTTCACACGCTGCCTCATCGGTATCGTAGTCTTTGACCATGAGGTTTGTATGAATATTACCATCTCCGGCATGACCGAAACAGGCTACGGGAATCCCGGTATCTTTTTCCAATTTTCGGGCAAACTGCACCAGCTCGACCAACTTGGAGCGCGGCACAACGATGTCCTCGTTCAGCTTAATCAAACCGGTCGCCCGAAGTGAATAGGAAAACTCACGACGCAAGGTCCAGATCGCTTCGCAGGCTGATTTGTCTTTCGCCTCTTCAACCGAAAGCGCTCCCAGGGAAGTGACCAGGTCTTTCAAATCGCTCAAATCATCGAGCACGGTTCCCTTTCGACCATCGAGTTCGACAATGAGATGAGCGTTTCCATCCGGAAGCGTCTCCGCCCCCAAGTAATCACGAGCCGCCCGCAAGGTAAATCCGTCGGTGATCTCAAGACCGGATGGCTGCCAGCCCGAATTGAGAATTGTCTGCACTGCTTCCGCGGCTTCCTCGAACTCAGCAAAGGTCGCTGTAAGCATCGCTCTCGCTTCCGGATGCGGAATGAGGCGTAAGGTCGCTTTCGTCACGACTCCGAGTAATCCCTCAGACCCGACAAACATTCCGATGAGGTCTAGCCCCGTCTTGTTCTTATGGCAACGCCCTCCGGTTTCGAGGATCTCGCCACTTGGTAAAACCACTTCGAGTCCCAGAATATAATGCCTCGTGACCCCATATTTCACACAACGAGGACCACCTGCATTCGTCGCAATCGTTCCACCAACCGAACACTCTTTCAGGCTCGCCGGATCGGGTGGATAATACCAACCCAGCTCACGAACCGCTTCCTGAAGATCGTTGAGAATCACGCCCGGTTCAATCACTGCGACCCCATCGGCAGGATTGATTTCAAGGATACGATCCATTTTTCTCACCGAGAGCAATATACCGCCCTTCACCGGAACGCAGCCGCCCACATAACCAACCCCGGCACCACGCGTTGTCACCGGAATCTTGTTCTCGTTAGCATAGCGGAGTGTAGAAGCGACCTCTTCCCGTGACTCTGCCTGCACGACCGCATCCGGCATCGCTGAGGCATGCCAGCGATCAACACCGAACTCTTCGCGAACCGCTTCCGCCGTTGAGACACGCCCTTCCGGCAGAACTTGAATTAACCCGTCCAACCAGACAGATGAAGCTACTTCGTTAACAGAATCCATAGTTTTGGTATAAAAATGATTATGCCGACAACGAGCGCTGCAAGCGCAGCAACGAGAACGGCACCGGCACTCGCATCCTTTGCCTTTCTAATTCCGGGATCAACCTCCGGATGAACCGTGTCAGCAAGATACTCGAGAGCCGTATTCAAAACCTCTGCAAATAATACGAACCCCACGCACAAGGTCAAAACAATCCACTCCATCGCGTCCACTTTCAGGAACCAGCCAAATCCTATCACTAACACCATAGCCATGAGATGAATACGAAAATTAAACTCAGTTTTTGCAACCGAGACGATTCCTCTCCAGGCATCTCTGAATGTCTGTAATCCCCGAGGGTGTCCCTGTCTCTCGTTCATAAATAATTGGCGAAGAAGTAATTTCGGTTACACTTTTGCACTTTCCTGAATAATCTGTGATTTCATCATGAGTAAAATAACCGCTAAGAAAAAAACCGCCCGTCGTCCCAGCCCCAAGAAAATCGGATTCGTTGGAGTCGGTCGAATGGGTGCCAACATGGCCCGTCATCTCAATGACCTCAATTACAATGTAACCGCTGTTTTCGATAGTTACCGCCCCATCGCGACAGAACTTGCTGAAGAAATTGGCGCAACCGCTTATACGAAACTCGCGGATGTCACCGCCAACGCCGACATTATTTTCACCGTGGTAACGGATGACGCAGCGATGAAAAAGATCTTCCTCGGGAAGAAAGATTCGCTCTTCACCAACGCCGCCGGAAAAACGTTCATCAACTGCGCCACTCTCAGCCCCGAGATGCAAAAGACGGTCGCCACTGGCGCCAAGCGTCGTAAAGCGGATGCCATCGAAGCGTGCATGGCGAGCAGCATCAGCCACGCCCGTACAGGAGAGCTTTACCTCATGATCGGCGCGGAGGACAATATCTTTAAGAAGAACAAGAAGCTTCTCGAAGATCTCAGCTTGAACCTTCGTCACATTGGCAAAGTAGGCAAAGCCGCCGAAGTCAAAGCCCTCGTGAACATGGTCATGAACATCAATACGGCCGGTCTCGCCGAAGGTCTTGGTCTCGCTAAATCGCTCGGTCACGATCTCAAGATGATCTGCGAAGTATTTTCCCAAACCGGAGCCAATTCACGGGTTCTCGAAACGGACTCTGACGACATGATCGATCGCGATCACGAATGCTGGTTCTCCGCATCACACGCCGCGAAAGATTCAGGTATCGCCGGTGGTATTGGCAAAGCGAAGAAGATCAACATGCCACTCAACGACGCGACGATCAGTCAATATAAGCGCATGGTCGACCTTGGCCTCGGCGAACTCGATAAGTCCGGTATTGCCGAGCTTACCTTCCCGGGCCGGGCTGGCGCGAAGAAGAAGGTTGCCAAGAAAAAGACCGCTAAGAAAAAAGCAGCGGCTAAAAAGAAGACAGCGAGCAAGAAATAGCCTCACTGACTTTCTTTAGAGAAATCTATTTACGAAAGAGCGTGCTGCGGCACGCTCTTTTTTATTCCTTTTCAGGTAACTCATTTCCTTTTTCGGCATGCGAATCAGCGGGCTCCTGAGAAAAAGCAACTCCACCAAAACAAAAGACAACCATGTAAGCCTGCCATAAAGGCCCGCCCCCCTCATTTCGCCGTTTCAAAGCGGTGAAGAGACCGGATCGATCACTCTATTTTTGAGTCATCTTATTCATGGTCTCCATCATTAATTTGCCCATATCCTCGCGGGGCATATCGGGATTTTTCTCCCTGAATTCGCGCATCTTCTCGAACAGTTTTCCGCGCTGCGCTTCACTTAGCTGCCCCATCTTCTCGCGCATCTCGGTAGGAGGACCACGTCGCCCGTCTCCCTTGCCGCGCCCGCGCTCTTCAGGTTGAGCTTCGACCGGAGGACCACCACCAGGGCGAGTTTGACCGGGTTTAAGTTTAATCTCCGAGTAGCGAATTGTAACCACTTCACCGCCCTCAACTGAGACCTTGGCTGCGACTTTCTCGAGATCCGGATCGCTTTTCAGCTCGACCATTTTCCACCCCTGGGAATTGAGTTGGCTTGAGACGACAAAAGTTTCGTTCGTCTCTTTGTTGAGAAGGGTTGCAACTTGCTCATCATCCACTTCTGCCACCCCGGTAAGAATGAGCGAGTCACTGAGGTTCAGACTGCGAAAGAATGGCGACTGTATTTGCACAGCCGTAAAGTCCGAGATCTCTACCGTTTGTGGCAGAAATGAATCCGGCTCCTGCGCTTGAAGCAAGCCAGTGAAAATGAGAACGATAAAAAGAATGCTTTTCATTCGAAAGATAAAACTCCGGAGCATGGCCGAAGTTTCTCGAAGAATACCGAAGCTCATTTGTTCTTCCTGAATTTTTCAGGGACGAAGTCCAAGTCGCTCGCCTCGCGCACCGCAATATCGATCTGAAAATCCATGATCTCTTCTGGAATTGGATTCTGATATTCATCGAGACAGTCTCTCAGTCCTTCGATCGCATCAACGCCTTCCGTTTTCACCTGGCGGTAGACCCTGATGGCAATAGACTCAGCAGCACCCGGGGTAACCAAAGAGGGAACGAGCGGTAAAATGTTCTCCGGGCACTCTTTCGGCAAGTTCAGCTTATGCTTCTTTCCGAGTGCCCTGATAAAGCGATAACCATCTTCCGGCGAATGCGCGGGAAAGAGCGGGATCTTCACATCAACACGCCCCGGACGCTTCAAGTCAACTTCGATTAGGTCAGGACGACTCGAGGCGAGGATCCAGAGAATGCGCCCGCGATTGTCGGTATTCGACATCTCTTTCGCCATCATCGAATAAACACGACCGGATACCCCCGAGTCGCCGGAACCGGAGTCACGACTTCCGAGTGCCTGATCCGCCTCATCAATGAAAACGATGCATCGCCCCAACGCGTGCAAGAGCCCGAAGATTTTCTCCAAATTGCCCTCAGTACTGCCGACCCATCGATCGCGAAAATTCTTCAACTTTACAACAGGAACACCGGCTTCGCCGGCGAGACACTCAACCAGGTAGGTCTTTCCCGTCCCGACGGGTCCACAGAGCAAGTATCCCATTGGCATCGCTTCCAGATCGCCCTGACGCCACAACGCAATATCCTGACGCATCCACTTTTTCACCGCTTCGTGGCCATAAACATTCTCAAGCGTTCGCGCTGGCTCGAGGAATTCAATGAGCCCCTGAGCATCGCGCTCGACGAGCGATTTTTTCAAATCAGAAAGGTCATCCTCTTCGAGCGGCTGCTCCTCGTATTCGCGGCGCTTCAGTAGCGACTCGATCGAACTGATCGTCGCTCCAGCCAAACGGGAAGCCGCAAACTCAGGACGGCCTTTAAAATTCTCCAACGCCTTGGGGTAGGTCTTTTCAAAGTGATGAAACACGGCATTGAGCTCACCGTCGCCGGGCATCGGGATTTCAATCCGGGAACAACGCTGGTTGTGAGCAAGGAGGTGATTGAGGTCATTCAGATTCTCGGTCACGAGAATCACGGCCAGATTTTGATCCACAAAATGTGTCTCCTGCGACCAGGACCTAACGACTGACGCCATCGAGTTAAGCTGGTAGTCACGTGTTTGTTTGGAGACGGGAAAAATAAGTTCGGCCGACTTGATGACAACACCGACGTGGTAATGCCTCCCTGCGAGTAAATCTGAGCTCTCTTCGGGTGAGATGCGACTAAGGTTGACGAGAAAGCGGAGAAACTGATCGATGCAACCAATCGCATTTGCCGGATCGGTGGGAAGATCTTCGGTGAAGCGGAGCTTGCGGAAAAACTCCTCACCGCGCTCAATTCTCAAACCGCCTCCGAGCTCGTAGCTCATGACGATATCAAATCGATTCAACTGAACCTCTTTCAAATAGTCGATGAGATTACCGACCGATGATTCAGCTTCATCCGAGTCGGCAATGAGAAGTCGGTCATTTACATTACCGTGCAAGACGAACTGATTCGTCGCGCTGGAGAGATAGATACGGCGAATTTCTTCCGCCCATGCTGGTCTGGCCATAACAACAACGTAAAGGGATGCCGGGTGAAAACGAAAGCAGGAAGTTTTAGCGACCTCAGTTCCCTTTCATGAAAGATTTCAGAAAATCCTCGAACGAGACATCGACCTCACTCATTTCGGCCATGACATCATCCAGTTCACGGCGCTCACGTTTCGTCGGGCGCCCCGATCCCTGTTCACGCTGCGGCACGGCGGTTCGCCCATAACGAGCCGCTTCAATCGCCTGCTGATATTCCTCCGGCGGCGTGTGATCGATCAGAAAATCATCAGCAAGCTTAGCTCCGACACGCTTTTCGAGAATCCCTTTGACCTCCACCGTGCGAGTCATAATGCCTCGCTTGATCACGATCTTGTCGCCTACGCGGACCTGCCGGGCCGGCTTGCAGCGCCCACCATTGATGAGGACCTGCTGATTCTTACACGCAGCTGCGCCCAGCGTTCGGGCCTTGAAAAGACGAACCGCCCAAATCCAGACATCCACCCTGACACTTTCTTGGCTTTCCTTTTCCACGCTGATAAATGCTTAAAGAGTTTTACCAATAAAGGTCCAGCTGCTCTCTCCATATCGCTCGATCGCACGAGCCTCGAGTTCGCCGGCGAGAACATTTTTCCGCAACACCGCGAGCATTGTCGAACCTGAACCTGACATAATAGCCGCATGCACTTCCGGTTGCCCCAAAAGCCAATGCTTCATCTCGCCAAGCACCGGATATTTTTCAAAAGCGGGACGCTCCAGCGAATTCACCATCGGTCCCCAGGGGCAAATTTGCGTCAGGTAGTCAAAGCCCTCATACTCCGCTGACTCCGCGTAACGCTGGTAGGCCCATCCCGCAGCAATCTCAAACGCAGGTTTAATCAGGAAAACAGGCAGCGCTTCCACCGCCTCTTCGAGCGGCTCAACCACTTCACCCCGGCCAAAACAATTGCACGGCCGGTCGTAGATAAAAAAGGGAATATCAGATCCGATCGTCGCCGCCACTTCAGACATTTCCGCTTCCGGCATGTGAAGGTTCCCCATCTCGTTGATTGCGCGAATCACTGCAGCGGCATCGCTACTTCCACCGCCCAATCCCGCGCCGGAGGGAATGCTCTTTTCCAACTCAATCGTCAGCGCAAACCTTTTTCCAGTATGCTTCTCCATCGCTCGAACCGCTTTCACGACGAGATTTCCTTCACCCGTCGGCAAGCTCGGATCTGAGCATTCCAGAACAACCTGATCATCGTCCCGCCAAGCAAGCGTCAAGCGGTCCGCGAGTGA
>JAOFXR010000043.1 GCA_028047635.1 Verrucomicrobiales bacterium | reverse complement strand
CCGGGCATATTGAGATCGCAGATCAAACGACCTGTGGTGGTCGTAGCGGTGTGATTCAGTCGATCACTGAGCCGGGTGGGACCTACTTTGGGTATCCAGCTAGGCCACTCAAAGAAGATCGCCGCGAGAGCATGCGGATCAAACAACTCGGCGCATTGATGAAGCGCGTGAAGGCACTCGAAGCCAAAGCGGAGTAGTGAAGCCGCTAGCTTGAGCTAAGGCGGTCACGTCTCGCGGGCTAGGCAGATACACTTGGGTGGCAGGGAGGTCGAAGAGCGAAGTCGCGGCCCTTCATCTACAGAATTTCGGGAGCGCTGTAGGTGAGGCGGGAGGGATCTTTAACGCTACTCGACCCATTCTCCCGGTCGGGGAATGATGATTTCCGAATCGGGCAGTCTTCGCTCGAGCTCTTCTTGAAACCATGTTTTGGCAGGGAAGTCACCGTGTACGAGTATGACTTTCTTTGGCTGGCATTTCACCGCATAATCAGCGAGTTGATTGCGAGGGGAGTGGCCGCTGAAATCAAAGCGGTGAACCTCGCACTCGATAGGTGTTTCGTGGGGGGAGTCTTGATTTAACTGAATGCGCCCGCCCTGTCCGGCGGCAAGGATTTTTCCGCCGGGTGTGGCACTATCTGCGTAGCCGACGAACAGAAGTGCATGTTCCGGCGATGAAAGAATTCGTCTCGCGAAGCGATGGGAGACGGTGTGCTCGGACATCATTCCACTGGAGAGAGCGTAAATCGTCCTCGGATTAAACTCGGGTTCGGATCGACCCCGGGCAAGAATGTGGAGGTCTTCGAACTCTTCGAGGATTTGGAAATTCTGATGAAAGCGTCCCTCCATGCCCGCGTGACGGTCGGCAATCGTCGTCATCTTTGTGGAGAGGCCTCCGATGTGGACGGGAACGTGGGGAATGACACCCTCGCCGCGCAATTCATGCAGCATAAGGAGTAATTCCTGGGTCTTTCCGAAAGCGAATACAGGAATGAGGATAGAGCCTCCCTGCGAAAGGATCCGTTCGATCGTCTCACCGAGGCGCTGCTTCTCACGGGCTCTGGTGTAATCAGGGTCGCGAGGGAATTCGCCCCGGGTTGTTTCGATGATAAGGGTATCGATTCCTTCGGTAGGGAAGTTGGCACCCATCGTTAAGGTTTGATCCTCAAAATGAACATCACCGGTGTAGAAGACGGTTTCTCCTTCGTGCTCAAACTGAATCCCGACAGCTCCCGGAACATGCCCTGCTCTGAAGAACTCACCCCTGACGCGATCCACTTCTCCGAACGAAAAGGATTCCCCTACTGATTTGGTATGCCAGAGGTATTCCATCTCGTTGATGGTGCGATGGGAATAAAGCGGGTAATTGGGTTCCATCAGCTCACGCTTTTGTGAAGTCATGACGCTCACCGAATTGTGAAGCAGGGCGACGCCTGAATCCCGCGTCGACTCGGTCATGATCACCGCAGCTTCAGGGTGTTGTCTTACGAGAACTGGCAATCCACCGATGTGATCGAGGTGTGGGTGGCTTACGAAAATCGCGTCGAGGCTTCCCGGTTCGACGCGATCAAATAACGGTAATGTGTCGAGGCCGGTGTGCTTTGGGTGGGTTCCTGCGTCGAGAACGACTCGTGTGTCCCCGAACTCGATGAGATAGGAATTGGAACCAATATCAGGGTATCGAGCCAGGTTCTGAAAGCGCATAAGGAAAGGTTAGAGCAGATTCTGAGCCCTATTCGGGGGTGATGCCAGATTTCTTTTTCGCTCTCGCTTCGTGAAAAAAGGATTTCAAAAGGGCGATTGATTCCTCTTCGAGGACACCGGGAGTGACTTCGCTGAAATGATTCAGGGTCGGTTGCTGGAGCAAGTTGATA
Source organism: Verrucomicrobiales bacterium (assembly GCA_028047635.1). Classification (GTDB taxonomy): domain Bacteria; phylum Verrucomicrobiota; class Verrucomicrobiia; order Verrucomicrobiales; family DEV007; genus Arctic95D-9. The sequence continues at coordinate 20,438 of JAOFXR010000043.1, read as the reverse complement.
AAGCCTCCCGCCGCGCCGCCTTTCGCATCGCCACAGCCAAAAATGACCCTTCGGATCCGGCAATGGACGATGGCTCCGGCGCACATGGGGCAGGGTTCTTTTGTGACGTAGAGGTCGCAGTCGGTGAGCCGCCAGTCTCCCATCGCTTCCTGTGCCTGGGTCAGTGCCAGCATTTCAGCGTGGGCGGTGGCGTCCTTCAATGTTTCGACCTGATTGTGCGCTCGACCGATGATCGCGCCTTCGCGGACGATGATGGCGCCGATGGGGACTTCTTCAGCGCGATAGGCTTTTTGAGCCTGCCTCATCGCCTGACTCATGAGGTAGGGATCACTCTGTAAATCGATGAAAAATTCATCTTCGCTTTCGGGGGCGTTGCTAACCATGGAGAGATTCGGTGAATAAAGAGACAAAGTTTTTGCGGATGGGCGAAAGCGTGAAGATAATGCCGTTAAATGAGTGACTGCAACACCCGACTTATTGCGCCTTCTGTATTAGCCTCTGACTGGGGGATTGTCGCTGAAGAAGTCCGCAAAGCTGACACGGCTGGCGCCGACTGGATTCATCTTGATGTGATGGACGGTCACTTCGTCGAGAATATTTCGTTCGGGCCACAGTTTGTCTCGGCGATTCGACCACACACCAAGTTGACCCTTGATGTGCATCTCATGATTACGCATCCGGATAAGTATCTGCCGATGTTCATCAAGGCAGGAGCCGATCGCATTACGGTTCATGTCGAGGCCGAGCATGATGTGTCGGCGACTTTGAAAGTGATTCGCGACGCTGGTCTTCAGTGCGGGATCGCTTTGAACCCGGCGACTCCTTTCGATGACGTGGTCCCTTATTTAGATCAAATTGATCTTCTTCTCGTGATGACGGTGGTGCCGGGATTTGGCGGGCAGTCGTTTATGGAAACGGAGACGATGCCGAAAGTGGCGACAGGGCGAGAGTTTCGTGAGAAAAATGGACTCAATTACCACATCGAAGTGGATGGCGGGATCGATCTTGATACGGCAGAGATTGCGGCGGCTCATGGAGCCAATGTTCTCGTTGCCGGCACGGCCCTCTACAAGGCTCCTGATATGGCAGCGGCGGTTTCTCAGATGAGAGGTTAAGCGGATGGCTGAACTGGTATACAGCGTTGGGGATATCACGATGGATATCCGTGCCAAACTCGAGGGGAGTTTCAGCGGGGTCTGGATCGAAGGCGAGGTGAGTAATCATCGAGAACCCGGTTCGGGGCATCACTATTTCACGCTCAAGGATTCATTCGCGCAGCTTTCCTGTGTCCTCTTTCGCGGAGCCGCTTCGAAGTCTCCGGTGAAGCCGGCGAATGGTCAGCAGGTGAAAATTTTTGGGAACATCTCTGTCTACGAGGCGCGAGGCCAGTATCAGCTTATTGCGCAGACGGTTCAGCCGAAGGGCTTCGGCGATCTTCAGGCAAAATTTGAAGCGCTGAAGCGTAAGCTTGATGATGAGGGGCTTTTTGCACCGGAGCGGAAGAAGCCACTGCCGGTTTTTCCTCAGCGGGTTGGTATTGTGACCTCGCCAACCGGTGCGGCAATTCGTGATATGCTCAATGTCTTTGGCCGGAGGGCGCCCTGGCTCAAAATTCTCGTTTACCCTGCCCGTGTCCAGGGGGAGGGGGCGGCGGAGGAGATTGCTGCGGGTGTCGAGTATTTCAATTCGCTCGAGGGGGATCTCAGGCCGGAGTTGGTGATTGTTTCCCGTGGAGGCGGCAGTATCGAAGATCTGTGGGCCTTCAACGAAGAGGTTGTCGCTCGATCCATCGCTGCCTGTGAAATTCCAGTGATGTCGGGGGTAGGTCACGAGATTGATTTTACGATTGCTGATTTTGTGGCTGATAGGCGTGAGCCCACTCCCAGTGCCGCGGCAGAAAATGCTGCGCCGGATGGCGCCGGGGTTAAGCGCCATCTCGGACAGTTGTCAGCTAATCTCGACTCGCTCATCGAGAATGAGATTGAGTTCCGAAAACGCGAAGTCTTGAGTCATCAACGCGAACTTCAGGCCCGTGAACCGGGACGTCGGATTCAGGGGTGGATACAGTCCGTTGATTTCCTCGGAGAGCGTCTCGATCATGTGGCAAATGCAGCCCTGGATACTGTCGGTCGCGATTTTCAGGGCGCTTCCCGTGCTTTTAATGCGATTCATCCGGAACGACAGTGTGCTGTTTCTGCCGATCAACTGGCGACTTTATCTCAGCGCCTCTCCGAATTAGCGGTGCGGGCGATGGAGGAAAAGTCACGCGAACTGCAATCTCTCGGAAGCCTGATGCATTCTTTGAGCCCGAAAGCAGTTCTCGAACGCGGGTTTTCGATCACCACGGATGGTGATGGTAAGGTGGTTCGGGATGCTAAATCCCTTTCCAAAGGAGATTTGATCACGACCACGTTTTCAGATGGTGAGGCATCAAGTGAGGTTCAGTAGCGGAACTGTCATTTCCCGTATCACTCAAATCGCTGTAAAAAAAAATCGTTCGAAACCGCATTTGGATGGTTGAGTGCTTTGGCTGAATACGATAAAGATTCAATCAGGATACTAAAAATAGGAACTTCCTTAAAGTTCCGGGGTTTCCCAAACCCTGAAGGGGTGCATGACCTTTTTCAGGACTACATACAAGAACATGATTTACCCTTTCGAACGGCTTTACAGTCGCCTTGCGCAGTTTTGTGTAGGCTTGGTCCTTTTTGGTATCACTGTCTTTTCCTCATTGGCTCAGGATGACGCTCGACCTGAGATACGGCAGGCTCCTTCTGAACTTCAGCGACCGAGAGGAGCACCGGGCCCTGGCGGAGGCCCTGGCGGAGGCCCTGGCGGAGGCCCTGGCGGAGGCCCCGTCGGTGATCGAGTCAGTCTTCAGTTTCCGCTGAATCCGGTGAACGATATTCTCAGTATCTATGAGCGGCTCATCGACAAGCCGATTGTTAAAGATGCCACGATTTTCGCGGGTCCTCAGGTGAGTCTGGTTACCCCTTCGGATGTTTCGAAAGATGAGGCGATCCGCTTAATTGAGGCGGCTTTGCTTGTGAATGGCTACATTCTCGTCATTGAGCCTAATGATGAGAGTGTGAAAGTGCTCCTGGGTGGAGAGCGAAAAGGGGCCAGTAGCGCCTCTTTCAGTGAGGGCGTTGTTATTTACACCGATCCGGACCTGCTGCCTGATGGGGAGTCGCTTGTCGGATTTTTTATGGAGCTCGATTATATCAGTCCTGACGATGCGACGACTATTTTTGGAAATCACATTATCCTGAACGAGTTCGGACGCATTACCCCGGTGACCAATCCCCGTGGATTGCTCATCACCGAGACCTCGCCAATCGTTCGTCAGTTGATCCGTCTTCGGTCCATTATTGATCACCCGGTCGATGATGCACCGCTCATCACCGAATTCGTAAAGCTGGAGTTCGCAGAACCGAATGTCGTGGCGCAGATTATTCAAGCGGCGATGGATGCGCGGCAGGTCGAGCGTGAACGTCAGAGCGAAAGTAAAGGTACGGTCAGCGGGCAACAGAGCCAGGCGGGAGACAAAAAAGATTCAAACAACAACAGCAAGTCAGGTAGCAATAGCCGGGCGGTAGCGACAAATGGAATCGGAACCTCAGATCTTCCGGCTGCACAGCTGATTCCTGATGACCGGCTAAGCCGAATTATGGTCGTCGCCTCCCCAAGTGACGTTGCTTATATCCTTGAGCTGATTCACGAATTCGATCAAGCGACTACGGTAAAAGATCCCATCGAGCGAAAATTGCAGCATGCGAAAGCGATCGATATTCTTCCTGTTATCGTTGATATTTTGCAGGATACCGGAACCGGTCAAACTCAGCTGCCGGGTGGGCGTCAGATTCAGACTCGTCAGACTCCGGTGACCTCTTCGCAGCTCGCTACGCTGACAGGTGCCAACAACACCAATCAGAATGCGCAGAATCGAACCCAACAGAATCAGACCGGGACTGATCAGGATGAGCGTCAGGATCAAATCGCTTTTCCGGTAGATGAATCGGCTCCGATTTCAGTGCTTGTGGGTAAGACCCGCATCATCGCGGATCGTCAGTCTAACAGTATCATCATCATGGGCTCAGCGGAGTCAGAGAGGGTCGTGCTCGATATGATTGACAGGCTTGATCGCAAACCGTTGCAAGTGTATTTGGCGACCGTGATTGGCGAATTGCGCCTCGGTGATGATACCCAGTTTGGGGTCGACTATATTCAGCGATTTGTTCCCTTCCGCGGAAGGGATTTGACTCAGGGCGGTTTGTCAGGTGGCCTCTTCAACGGGCCCAATAATATCAGTAACGGCGGCAATATTGACAATCTTGCTGATATGCTTGTGACCACTCCCTTCGGGCCGGCGAGCGGATTGAATTTATACGGGCAAATCGGTCAGTCACTTGATGTCGTCGTGACGGCCCTGGAGTCGACGGAGCGTTTCAAAGTCCTCTCGCGACCGGTTGTTTACACTCAGAATGGCAAACGAGCGGAGATTACTTCGGGACAGGAAATTCCCGTCCCCGGGGAAAGTCTTACCGATGCCTCGGGCCAAGTGAATAATGCCACGGTGAGGACAAACATTGAGTTCAAACAAGTGGTTCTCAAGTTGGAGGTTCTTCCGACAATTAATGACAAAGATGAAGTCACTCTCGACATCGTGCAGATCAACGACCGCGTCGTTGGGAGTCAACTGGTGGCAGGGAATGAAGTTCCTATCATCGGAAAACAGGAGCTGAACACCACGGTGACGGTGGCGAATCGGTCGACAATTATTCTCGGTGGGCTCATCTCTGAGACGGATTCGGTGAATGATTCAGGCATTCCGATTTTAAAAGATATCCCTTTCTTTGGAAATGCGGCCAAGTCAACGAACCGGACCAAAAGCCGTTCAGAGCTAATGATCTTTATCCAGCCTATCGTGGTCCACGACGATCAGGAGGCGGTCTTTTCCAGTTATGATGAAGACGTCAGGTCGGAAGTGGGTCAAGACGTGGCTGAGACGTTTCCGGAGCCGGGGGTTCCAACGATTCAGCAACGGGCGACGGTAGTGGAGGAAGCTGAAGTCGAACAACAGGGCTTAAAGCGATTGGGCCAGAGGCTTTTCGGAAAGAAGAATCCCGTTCGCGAGCCGCTTCCTGCTCGTTAACTCACTTCAGTGTGAATCTCCCTGAGCTGGCCGAGATTGACGCTCTCCAGCGATTTCAGCTGAGATACGGCACCGGTGAAGTCGAGGTGTTCCGTAATTTGATTGGGAACGGCAAGACACGGTGTTCCGGCCGCGATCGCTGCGTTGAGTCCATTCAGTGAATCTTCAAGCACGAGGCATGATTCGGGGCTTTCGTTCACTGCTGCTGCCGCCGCGAGAAACAATTCGGGTGAAGGCTTCGGTGCTTTGACATCGTCGAGACAGCGAGTGGCAAAGAAATAACTCATGAGCTCGAGGCGGCTTAAATGGCCTTCGACCCAACTGCGAGGAGAGCTCGACGCGACGACACAGGGCATTCCCTGCTCCATTGCTTCTTTGAGAATGGGAATAATCCCAGGCAGCGGATTCATCGCTGCGGTTCGTTCATGCGCTTCGCGCTCTCGCAGAGGATCCCAGCGGTCCCAGTCAACGCGACTCCCGAGCAACGACTCCAGATGTGCCTTGGGATCGAAACCGTTGAAATCGCTGCCCACACATCCTGAATAAATCTCGATCGGCAATTCTTTGCCATGGGCACGGTAGTTGGATACCCATGCCTCATAAATGGGGACTTCCGTATCGAGGATCAATCCATCAAAGTCGAAAATGAGAGCGTTGAGTGGCATCTAGTTTTTCTTTTTCGAGCTCAGTTGCCGCAGCTTGGTCGCATGCGTTTTTGCGAGCGCGATAAAGGCTTCCTCGAGGGGCTTGAGATCTCCGGTGTGGAGCGCCCCGATCGTGAGAGGAGGAAAGTCCGATGGTAGTTTGATCTTTTTGACGCCCTCCGGCCAATCCACTCCGGGAATATCGACGGCTACGCCGTAACCGAATCCGCGGGAGACGTAGTTGAGAATTAATCCGAGTTCGTTCACTTCCATTGAGGGTGCCCAGCGAAGCTCCCGTTTCGTTAATCCCTGCTGAAAAATTTGAGCCACTGGCTCGGACTTGGGAAGTGAAATAAGTGGGTGAAGGAGTTCTCCACTCGAACCGGAGCAGATTTCACGAAAGGTCGTTGCGGACGAGGTCACGGGGGCAGCGATGGCAAGAGGGAGATCAACAAGTTTCACCGTTTTGAGGCCGGCTCCTGTCTTTCGGTGGAGCACGGCTACGGCGACGTCGGCTTCCTGTTTGATGAGGGCTGCTTCAATGTTGGGATTGGACATCTCCTTAAGCGTGAGTCGGAGGTCCGGGAAACTCTCCCGAAGGGACTGCAGGACGTCTGGAAGGTGATGGGTAAGCGCAGCAGCCGATGCGACGAGTCGAAGATGGCAGCTTTCCTCGCCTCTGAGCCTCTCTCCCATTTGGCCCAGCCGAGAGAAAAAAGGATAGATGAAATCGTAAAGTTCCTCCCCGGCGGGGGTGAGCGCAAAAGGGCGCCGGTGAAATAGTTTTACTCCGAGGTCTTTCTCCAATTGGAGAATCTGACCACTCACCGCCGGCTGTTGAATCCCATAGGGCATTTTACGCACGGCTTCAGTAATCCCTTCGTGTTTGGCCACGTAGAAAAACAGTTCGAGATGATGAACGTTCATAGACTCCTCTTTGTTCAACCTTGAACAGAGGCGTCATCTAAGAGGATGGACTCCTTGTCGTAAATCGAAAAAACAACAATTCGTTCACCGATGGCACGAAGCGCTTGTTGACGAAGCACAAGAGGAGGGATTCATTGGTGGATATATGGTTAACCGTGATCTGTCATCCAAGCTATTTCGTGCTGCTAAAGAAGTCATTCCAGGTGGGGTCAATTCTCCTGTCCGTGCGTTCAAGAGTGTGGGCGGCGAGCCCTTCTTTGTTCAGCGAGCCAGAGGCAGCCGAATTTGGGACGTCGATGGCAATGAAATGGTCGACTACGTAGGCACCTGGGGGCCTGCGATTCTCGGGCACGCTCCGACCGTAGTGATTGATGCGATCACTCAGGCGGCGAAAGAAGGTGTCAGTTTTGGAATTCCCAATCGCCACGAGATCGAGATCGCGCGGATGATTCGTGACTACGTGCCTTCCGTTGAAAAGGTGCGCATGGTCAACAGTGGCACCGAAGCGACGATGACCGCGATTCGTCTCGCCCGCGGCTACACTGGTCGCGACAAGATTGTTAAATTTGAAGGCTGCTATCACGGGCATGTTGATTCACTCCTCGTTGCGGCAGGCAGCGGAGCCCTCACTTTGGGCACGCCTGATAGTGCGGGAGTTCCCGAAGCGCTCGCTAAATTGACAATCGCACTTCCTTTTAATCGACGTGAGGCGGTCGAAGAGGCCTTTGAAAAAATGGGAGACGAGATTGCCGCGATCATCGTGGAGCCCATTCCTGCGAACGCCGGCCTCGTATTTCCGGAAGAGGGATATCTTCAGTTCTTGCGCGACATCACGACGAAGCATGGCGCGCTTTTGATCTTCGATGAAGTCATGACCGGCTTTCGGGTCGCAAAAGGTGGCGTTCAGGAGCTCACCGGAGTGACGCCAGATCTCACCGCGATGGGGAAAGTGATCGGCGGCGGATTACCCGTCGGCGCGTTCGGCGGCAAGGCGGAAATTATGGATCATCTCGCTCCTGATGGACCTGTTTATCAGGCGGGAACCCTTTCCGGAAATCCTCTCGCAATGGCGGCTGGAGTTGCTCAGTTGAAAGAAATGGATCGGCAACACGGATGGCAGCGGCTCGAAGAGATCGGTCAGTCGTTTGAAGACGGTGTCCGTGGCACTTTAAAAGAAATTGGACGCGATCTTACTTTCAACCGAATCGGCTCGATGTTTTGTCTCTTCTTTACTGAGGACAAAATCACAAATGTGGACGATGTGAAGAAGGCTGACTTCGATGCGTTTTCGAAATTCTTCTGGGCTTGTCTGGATGGAGGTGTTTATTTTGCTCCATCACAGTATGAGGCCGGATTCATTTCTATGGCGCATGCGGCCGATGATATGGAAAAAACGACGGAGGTCACCTGTGCCGCTCTGAAGAAAATTTTCAAGTGAAAGGTTACCTTTCGCAACAGACTACCAAGAAATACGATGAGTGACGGAGAAAATCCCCTGGAGTTTTCAGCGCAAGACCTGATGCCCGATTGGGCACAGGAAAAGAGCAAAGACCAATCGAAGCCAAAGACGAGCGCCAAGCGTTTCGGTGACGACGAAGGTGGCGGCAAGTCGCGAGGTGGTGGCCGACACTCCGGTGGCCGAGGTGGTGATGATCGAGGAGGCGGCGGTGGCGACCGTCGTGGAGGCGGCTATGGCGGTGGCGGTGGCGGAGGTCAGCGCGGTGGCGGTCAAGGAGGCGGTTATGGCGGCGGCGGAGGTCAACGCGGTGGTGGCGACCGCAGAGGTGGTGATCGTCGTGGTGGAAGAGATTTTGAGAGAAATCGCCCCGAGCCATTGCCTGCAGGAATTACCGCAACGCTCGAACCATCACAGCCCGCAGTGAAGGGATTGGTGAAACATATCAAACAAACCTTCCGTTCCTTCCCTGTTTCTGATCTTGCAAAAATGATCGTTCAGGAACGTGAGCGTTATGATATCCATTTCAAAGCGGAGCCTGGAAAATCAAAACTCTATCAATGCCTCGGCGATAAATCACTTTGGCTGACCAAAGAGGAAGCCGTGGCGCACGTCCTAGGCAGTTCGGCGCTCAAAGAATACTATACCGTTGAAGAAGTCGATGTAGGCGCCCCTAAAGGCAATTTCAACGCCATCGCCGTGTGCGGAATGAGCGGGACATTGTTAGGGCCATCCAGCCATCACGAATACCAAAAGAACATCGTGCGTCTTCATCAGGAGCGATTTTCTAACATGCCGATCGATCAACTGAAATCCCGCATTCGGATGGAGAATGATGAGGAGACGATTGAGAAATGGAAAGAGCAAGTGAGCAAAGCACGTCACTATCGCCTCAAAGGTGAGGAAGAAGTAATCGAGGAGGTAGTCGCTGAAACGGAAGAAGCTCCGGCTTCAGAAGGCGAAGCATCCAAAGCGGCGACCGAGGTTGTTGCAGATGAAGCAGCGGCAACGGAAGAATCAATAGTCGTAGAAGCGGAAGTCACGGAGGAAGCGGTCGAAGAAGCGGCTGCTGAAGTTTCCGAGGAACCTTCAGAAGACGAAGTCGCTGTTGGTGAAGAAGGTGAATCTGAAGAAGCTATTGCAGAAGAGCCTGCTCAGGAAGAAGCGTCCGCCCCTGAAGTCGATGAAGTGGTGCTCAAGTCTCCGGAAGAGTTGGCTCAACATTTTCGTGAGCACTTTGCCGCTGAAATGATCACCGAAGTCAGCGAAGTATCGGTTCCCGGAAATATTTCAGGAAAAGACCTTTCAGCGGGCTTGTTAGGATACGTTAAGCAGGAAGGTGAAAAACTCCGTCGTGGTTTTCCGTTGCCGATGATTCAGTCGCTCTGTCGTGAATTCGAAAAGCACGGAATGCGCTTCTTTAAGCGAGGCAAAAAAGCGCTTCATGTTTCCTCGATTCGTCCCAAGGCGATCAGCGCGGGAGTCGCTCTCAGTGCTGACGTTCAGAAGTTGGTCGATTACATCATTGCGAATCCCGGCCGTAAAGTGGTCGATATGCTCGATTCGTTAGTTGAAGATTTTTCAAAGCCCGATCCGAAAGCCGACAAGTCTGCACCGAAAGAGGAAGTGCCGTTGTCCGATGGAGCGAAGAAGGCTCTCAGCAATTTACGCTGGCTCACTTCAGAAGGCTACGTCCTCGAATTCGCCGATACCAAACTTCACATTGGAAAAGGCCCAAGACCGGATCAACCCGCATCGAAGAAGTCTACGAAAAAGGGAGCGAAGAAGAAGGTCGCTAAAGCTCAGGTGCCGACTGAAGGGAAAGCATCGCCTGATACTAAGGTGGAAGCCGAAGTCAAAGTCGAGGCTGAGAAAGAGGTGGCTCCGAAGGCTGAAACTGTTGAAGCGGCCAAGCCGGAAGCGGCACCTGCTGCGGATGTCGTCGAAGCTGAAGTGCCTTCTGAAAAAGCCAGCGAACCTGTGGTCGAAGAGGCTACTTCAGATGCTGAAGCTGCTGCAACGGAAGAACCCCAAGCGAAACCGGCACCGGAAGTCGCTGAGCCTGAAGTAGCTTCTCCTATGCCGGAAGAAGTTGAGCCTGAAACTCCTGTGGCTGATGAGGTTGTGACGGATCCTTCAGTGGAAGTCATTCCGGATGAAACGGAGTCGAAAGCTGAATAGCTTGTCTTAACGGGGATTTAAAACCTACGAATCGTAGATTGTTTGCAACGTTAGCAACATTTGTAGACAGGCCCCCGAAAGTTCAGGGGTTGGGTTAAGCGTTGCACTCCGGTTACGGAATGATGTGATGCGCAGAAAGCATGCGATGCACGGCGGCACGCAGTTCACTTGGCGCGTATGGTTTTGGCAGGACGCCGCGAAAACCAAAGCTCGCGGGGCTCGACATCGCCGGCGCGTCTGAATAGCCGCTTGAGACTATCGCTAATATATCGGGATCCATTTGCACGAGCTGACGCATCGTTTCAACGCCTCCCATTCCGTTTTCGATCGTGAGGTCGCAAATGAGAAGATGGAATTTGGAATTGTTTTCCATGGACTCGCGATATACTTCGATGGTTTCGCGTCCTTCCTTTGTCTCGACGACTTCGTGTCCGGCGCGACGCAAGGTCGCGGCCATGAGCCTTCGGATCGGGGCGTCGTCTTCGAGGATGAGAATTCGGGTTCCTACGAGGATGGGCTCTTCACCTTTCGCCACGAGAGGCTTGGCGGTGAGATTAGGAATATCAAAATTCGGGTAGGCGAGAGGTGCATCGGGATCGTCGCCGGATGAATCCCTGCCGCGTCCCAGTGGCGCGCAAAAAGTGGCGATGGTTCCTTTGCCTTCTTTGGACTGCAGGTGAATAAAGCCACTGTGGGCTTTCGCGATCGATTCACAAACAGTGAGTCCGATCCCCGTGGCGTTGTTCTCTTTCCTCGTCGTAAAATACGGCTCGAAAACGCATTCGAGATCCGCATCGCTCATTCCGTGTCCGGTATCGATCACTTCGATGAGAAGGTGGTCTTCGTCAGCTGGCGTGTGGGAACCGCGAATCGTCATGACTTCCTCGGGGGTGACTTTGGAACAACGCATGATGAGGACTCCACCATTGGTCATCGAAGCAGCAGAATTCGAAACGAGGTTCTCGATGAGGCGTGTCACCTGTGAGGGATCGACGTTCGCGACGAGATCGGTTTCGGCTCCTTGAAATTGATAGCGGATTTCCGGATGTTGAATTCGGTGCTCGGTGAGGACGCGGCGAATCAGGTCAGTGACTCGACTACGTTCACGGATTGGGCGTCCTCCGCGTGCAAAGGTCATGAGTTGCTGAACGAGGCCGGTTGCTCTTGCTGCAGCGGTTTGCGCTTCTTTCAGCATGTCTTGCAACTCGCTGTCATCAGGACGATTTTCGCGCGCGAGACTGATGTTCCCGGTCAGGGTCGTGAGATGATTGTTAAAGTCATGTGCGAAGCCTCGTGCGAGAAGCCCGAGGCCTTCGAGTCTTTGCTGGCGAACTGCCTCGGCGGCTTCGAGTCGAGTCGTCGTAGTGTCGGTGAAAAGGGTGAGGACGCCTCCACGAGTTCGGTAAGCGCGAATTTCATACCACTTTCCACGACTGGAGTCATGGAAATCAAACCGGTGTCGTCTTCCTGTGACGAGGGGCTTGTTGAAATGCGTGTCATAACGTTCGTCTTCGTCTTCACCAAAGTGTTGCCAAAAACGAGTTCCGACGAGGGGCTCGCCTTTGCCAAATTCGGCGGCTGCTTCTGAGTTCGCGTAGGTGATGGCTCCGTCTTCGCTGATGACCATTAGTGGATCCCCGACTTCATCAATGAGCGGTGAACTGGACGCTGAGAAAACGGCCGAGGTATCTGAGGGGGGCGGCGTTTCGGAAGGCAGTGGAGGCGGGTCAGCGCCGAGAGAGGGGCTGCTTCCGGCAGTCTTGCGTGGCCGAATGAGTTTCTTAAATTGAGGATCGTTCGCAATCGAAGCGATCTTTCGCAAGGCTTCGCTGCGCGCGGGGGGGGGGCGGCATTCTGCCTTCCTTCATTGCAAAGTCATCTTTTTCCGGTAGATCGCCGAGAGCGGCTGCCTTGTCGGGCTTGGTTCCAACGGGGGCGATCACAGTGACGAGGCCAATCATTTCACCATCGGCTGTTTTGATGGGGGCGGAGCGTTCTTCGATCTCGCGTTTCCCGCCCGTTTTGGTGGTGAGCGAGGCTTTACGCTCCTTGAGTGGCTTTTCCCCGTCGTCGTTTTCTTCGGCGCTGCCGGTGTTCTCGAGAATCTCAAGGGGGAGCACTCTGGTTAGTTCGCTGTCACAGGCGTCGGCCTTCGTCCACCCCGTGAGGGCTTCGGCGGATTGATTAAGATAAACCACATTTCCTGCAACGTCGGAAGCGACAACGGCTTGGGGTAGGTGATCGGATACGGCTTCAAGTCCGGGGAGCCGCAGCTTAAGGCGTTCTTCGGCGAGACTCTTTTCGACGACGGCTTCGAGGCAGGCGGAAAGTTCCGCGTCGGTGAACGGTTTGCGAAGGAAGGCGGCGGGGCGGGCAACGCGGGCCTTTTCGTAAAGAGCGTCTTCGGAATAGCCGGTAATGAAAACGGCAGGGACGTCGTATTTTTCGCGAATCGATTGAGCCAGTTCGATTCCCTCGTCGCCCTCACCGAGCTGAATGTCGAGAAGCACCAAGTCGGGTGCTTTTTCTTTAACGAGATCTTTTGCCTGCTCGGCTGAATAAGCAATCCCCTCGACGATAAAGCCCCGGCGACGCAGCGTTGCCTCGAGATCACGCGCCGTCACTCTATCGTTTTCGACGATGAGTAAACGCAATCGGTTGGCTGGCAGGTCATCCATAGAGACTTCGTAAAAAACAAAGGTTAGAGTCAATCATTCACCAATGATAGGAAGTTTTTCGAAGAATGGCCCCTCATTCCTGCTCTTCGCTAACACGGCCCTAATTCGGTCGAAGTGGAACGATCAATTCCCATTGTTCCGAAGGATCTGCATCCTCAGGCACATCGAGGCGGCCCTGGATCTGTTCGGTCAGAATCTCCAGCGTTTCGATCTCACTCTCCCGGTCAATAAAGGCAAATTGGCGATTGGTTCCCGGTCTAACGACGAGGCGGATAGAGTCGCCGGCCTCGTGAAGGTTGAGGTAGAGCTCAGGCCCGGGGCCGCCTTGTCCTTCACAGACGATCAATCGAACGAGCTCTCCCATGAGGAGGCTGAAAGCTGTCGCCGTTTGAATGGGTAGGGTAATTGTTTCCAGGCCCGTGACAATGACTTCGCGCCGTCCCGGGCCCTGACCGGTGAGTGAGCAGACCTCGTCGGCGATGTGACGTATCAAGGGAACCACCCAGACCTCTGAGCCGCCCCCGTAAGGAAGTGCTTGAGCCATCGAACGCAGTCTGATCTGCCACTTGATGAACGCGTCACGTGCCGCCACGCCTTGCGGTTCGAGGTTGAATAGGCTGGTAACCAGCTGCAATTGATTGCGGAATGAATGCTGAGTGGTCTCCCTCGAAAGCGATGCATCGGTTGGTCGCGCTGGCTTTGGAGCGAGGCGTTTTTCCTCTGCTTCCGCGCCCATCTGTATCGTCAGCATCAAGAGGGTTTCTTTGGCGCGGTTACTGATCAGTTGGAATTCACTGGTGCATTTGACTGCTTCGCCCTCGGAAGTCACGATTGGTTCACGGCATTCCCAGGTATTGGACTGGGACAATCCGGTGGCGATTTTCTGTTGAAAGCCGGCTCCTTCGTCCGGTCCTGAGCGATAGAGGCTGCCGAGCCGTTTTCCGGCGAGTTCCTCGCGCGAGACCCCAATCAGCGTTGCCGCCGAGTCATTGCTATGTTGGATGCGACCGGTTGCGTCACAAATCAGGATGGCATCGCAATGTTTGGTGAAAACGTCGTCGAGCCAGTCGGTTCCTTCGGTGAGGCGTCTCAGGTCGGAGTGATTGCGAACCACCGCAAGGGTCTGATTATTACCACAGGCGGCAAGATTCACTTCGAATGAAAAGAGTTCTTCGTTTTCCCCGCGGATTTCGGCGCACACGTTCTCTCCGCCTTCGAGGACCCGGGGAAGTGACTCTTCGATAAGATTGCCCAGCGCAGGCCAGACTTCCGTGATGAGTTTGTTTCGCCACGTCTTATCGGGGGAAATTTCCTCCCATGCCTTGGCGGGTGGCGCGTAGTCTGAAATCGAGAGGTCCGGGTTGATCAAAATGATCAGGTCGGGAACCGAGGCGATTAATGCCTGTGCCTTGATCGCCAGTGCCTGCAATTTGGTGGCGAGCTGTTCGTTGGCTTCGTTTGAGGTCGAAGGTTTTTCGAACAGATAGATTCCCATGGACCGCGATGGAGATTTATCTCCGATCGGGCAGAAGGTGACTTTAGTCTTCACCTCAGCCTCTTTTGAACGAAGCCAGATGTCTCTGGAAACGAATCGGTCGGCAGGGCTGGTCGATTCGGTGGACTTAAAGAGAGCTGCTTCTTCGCTAGCGAGTGCTTCGGCGTCGCGGGGATGAAGAAGGCCGGCGAGAGTGTTCCGTCGCAGCTCTTGGGGCGCTTGCCCTGACAATTCGAGAAAAGCGGGGTTTGCCTCAATGATTCGGCCGGTCCGGTCAACTAGGACGATTCCGGTTTCCGCGTGGGAGAAAAGAGCGCGGAACTTGAGTTTTCCCTGATGCAGATTTTCCTGCGTGCGATGCTTTTCTGTGACATCCTGAATCGTAAGCGTGATACCGCCATCCGGAAGTAGTGAAGACCGGAACTCGATCTCTCTTATTTTCTGATTGGAGGACTTCAGGGAAAAGACCTGGGTGAGTTGATTTCTCCATAAGTATTCACGCCACGTCTCAATCAATTTAGCTGCGTGTGCGGCGTCGGTGGACAGTGCGCGAAGCCAGGGCTCAATACCACCTTTTTCCTGAATACTGTATCCAAGCAATTCACGGAACGTGTCGTTTTCATGGAGAACCTGCTGCTCAGGGCTGAAAACAGCGAGGCCGTAGGGCAGTTCGTCGAGGATGGAGCTCCAGTTTAAGCCTTCAAACTTCTCTATCTGACTGATGATCGGGGCGAGATGGTGTCCAGTACCCGCGTTCGCTCGGAGGCTTTTTGCCTCAGAAGTTGGCGGCACGGCAAAGACATTTCCTCCTGTCGGCCGGGCAGGGGAAGACGATCCGTCAGAAGATGGAATTTTATCAGGCAAGGAACTGGGAACGGCGGGAACGGAGGAGGAACATCTTATTTAAGAAAACTTAAGTAGTTTCTGCAAGTGTTTATTCACCGGATTGCGCATAAATCGACCCTTTTTTCAACGAATCTCAGTTTTCTGTCTCAGAATCGAGAGTTTGGCCGCGAGCGCTTAGAAAATAGAAGAGGACGCCGATGCCCACGGTGCCAAGCCCGAAAAGAAATTCGACTGGCTTTTCTTTAACCTGAAAAATCAAAACGTAGACGCTAACTGCCGCAAAAATGAGAGGGGTGAGTGGGTAGGCCCAGGCACGATAGGGGCGCTTCCAGTCGGGGTGCTTGATTCGCAGGTAGACCACTCCGACTACAACCATGAGAGATGAAATCGTCAGGAGCGCCTGCACGTAATGGATGATTTGATCAAAGGTCGCCGAGAGGACGAGTCCTACGACGATGATGCTCTGCAAAGCAATCGCGAGTGCCGGAATTCCATTCGAATTGGTTTTAGCAAAAATACCGAATCGTTGATGATCGCGACCCATCGCTGCCGCGACCCGGGGGCCGGCCCAGGTCATCGAGCTGATCGTAGAGATCAGTCCAAAGCTGATGAGAATCCCCATGACCATTCCGCCTTTTGCGCCGAGGACCTGCTCCGCGGCAACAAACCCGACTTCCGCTTCACCCGCTAGTTGCTCAACCGGGGTGGAGTAGAGGAACGAGGCGTTCAGCATCACGTAGAGTGCGGTGACGAGGGCGGTTCCGATGAGTAGTGCGAGGGGGACCGTTTTTTCGGGGTTTTTCACCTCTTCCATCATGTAGACCGCTGCGTTCCAGCCGGTGTAGGCGTAGAGCACGTAGACGAACGAAATAGCAAAAGAGCTTGAAGCGATCAGTTTAAAATCTCCTTCAACCGGAAGAAACGAGACGGTTCCGGCTCCCACGCTTGAGAAGCAGGTGATTCCGAGTGTGAGGATGAGCGCGACCTTAGCGTAGGTGAGGACGGATTGAAATCGCCCAATGTTCTTCAGGTTCCCCAGATGAACAATCGCGACGAGAATCACAATGGCCAGTGCCGGTGCGAGAGGAGGGAGTTCAAAAATACGTCCTAAATAGCTTCCCATCAGTGCCGCATTGGCTGCAATCGGAGCCGCAAATCCCACCGTGACTGAGATCCAGCCGGCAAGAAATCCGATTAGCGGTTTCCAGGTCCGTGAGAGAAGATGATATTCGCCTCCGGATTTCGGGAAAATAGAGGCGATCTCCGCGTAGCAAACCGCACCGCAAAGTGAGACGATCCCGCCGATAATCCAGAGCACCATAATGGGGAACCCGGACGGAATGCCGAGGAGTTGGTAGCCAAGGCTCCCAAAGACTCCGGTTCCAATCATGTTGGCAACGACGATGGCCGTAGCCGTGACGAGTCCAACTTTGGCTGCTTTTTTATTCATGTGTGTGAGGGAGTAAAACGGGCGGAGGAATCTCGAATCTGGCGCTAAGCGCTCTTGAAAGGCACGTCATGATAGGCGAGGGCCCATTCTCTCATGAACCGGACTTGTTCGGGAACGATACGATAAAGAATAAACTCAGGGTTATCAGGGCTACCGAGATACATCTTCAGCAGTGGGTTGGCCTCCCAGATTTCGGCGATCAAGTTGGCGTCAGTAACGCGTTCAGCCGTGCCGGAAATTCGCAGCTGGTCGTGGTCTGGCGCGAGATAGGCCAATTCCACATTCGGGTTGGCTTCAATCTCGGCGGTCTTTTGATAGGAGGCGAGGTTTGCGACATAGACGGTAAAATTTTCATCGACGCGAACCGGCGAAACAGGGCGCGCGCGTGGATGATTATCCTGATCCACCGTCGCGAGCATAGGGAATTTTGCTGCTTTGATGACTTGATGGGCCAGGGCGGGCAATTGATTCAGGTCGACAGGTTCCACTCGCGGTTTCATAGTTCGTAATTAAGCATTAAAAAATGCCCGGCGGCAATGAAAGAGCGAGAAGGAAATCAAAGGCGAAATGCGGTTCTCAGTTGAGCGATGAAACGACTTCTGATTCTTTTCATGGTGCTGGCGGCGCTTGTCCTGATTCCGTTTTTGATCTGGGGCGATGAGCTTGAGGAGCAAATGTCCATCGAAGCGACCGTCGCGTGGTTGCGTAGTATTGGTTCGTGGGCATGGGCTGCCGGGGTGGGTTTGCTGATCCTGGATCTTTTTCTACCAATTCTGGGCACGGTCGTAATGTCGGCTCTCGGCTTGGTCTATGGGTGGTTCGTCGGAGGCTTGTTAAGTGCCTTAGGATCAATCGGGGCAGGGCTTCTCGCTTATGGATTGTCCTGGAAAGCGGGGCGCTGTGCGGCTGGTTGGCTTGCCGGCGAAGAGGGGCTCGCGCAAGGGGAGCGGATTTTCCATGCGGAAACCGGTGGGTGGCTTGTGGCGCTTTCCTGTTGGATGCCTCTGCTGCCTGAGGTAATTGCCTGCCTCGCCGGGATTTCGAGGATGCCGTTCAGACGTTTTTTTCTCTCACTGTGTGCCGGTAGTCTCCCGCTTGGTTTCGTTTTTGCCTGGATTGGGGATACCGGAAATGAGAATCCGTGGTTCACATTGCTGGTGAGCGCAGGGCTTCCTCCTCTTATTTGGTTGCTCTTTCGGCAGATTTATCTCAGAAAAGCGCCTTGAGTGGATACTTTGTGCCTCTCATCGCGATTAAAGTCGGTTTAGAAATTCTCATTTTTAAGAGTAAAAAGTGCGTAATTCTACTTGGCTCAGGGCCGGTTTTATACGAAACTGCCGCGGAAACACTACGGATTCCCCCCCGCTCTCTTATGACAGTTACATGATTTTCTCTAACGGCCTTTTTAAAAGTCCGGGAGCGCTTTGCGTCGCCCTCGCCGTTGTCGTGTGCTTTTTCATTCCGTCGCAAAGCCGGTCTCAAGGCGCGATGGAGCCATCCGATCTTTGGTATCGTGGATTTCTTCTCGTTCAAGCGGCCCGCGAGTCAGAGGCGCAGGGACAGTATCTTGCGGGCTTCAATCAACTGGGCGAGGCGAAGCAGCTTTATGATCATCTCGCGAGAGAATTTCCAGAGTATCTCAGAGAGATCGTGACTGAGCGACGTCACCTTATTGCTGAAAAGCGGGATGAGTTGACGACGCTGATGCGTCAGCCGAAGACTCCGGCACCCCCGGTTGGTCCTGCGCCCCAGACGATGCCACCTAATTTCGCGGGAACTCCTCAAGGTCAGCCGCCCCGGGCAGGTGTTCCCGGAGTCAGAATCGCTCCGCCTCCGACCAATCCGGGAGGCGCTCGTTCGCGGACGATGGAAATAGAGACAGGCCGCGAAACTTCTTTGCCGTCCTGGAGCGAGAGTGAAAGCCAGGTTCTTCCGAAGCAGGGGGCGATGGCAGGCCCTGAATCACAGAATTTGCCCCGTGTCGATTCAAGGCCACCGAACTCAGTCGGGGGAATCGCTAAATCCTTTTACGACAATCTTTCAACGAATGACGATTTGATCGAATATTTGAATGAAGAGAATGCGAAGCTTCGCCGGGAAGTGGAAATGAAAGACCGTCTTCTTCAGAGAGTGAATGGTGATCTCTTGAAAGCGCGCGCGCAGGAGCAGGAATATAAAGATCGTCTCGCACAAGCAGAGTCAAGAGGTGGCGGAAACGTCGAGGAGCTGAAGGGCATGGTCCGCGATTCATTGAAAGCGTTGGAGAAGGTGAACAATCAAAATGAAATGTTACTTTCGGAGCTTCAGCAATCGAAAATCCGCGAGCAGAAATACCGTGACCGAATTGCTGATGCTGAGCGTGAGCGGGATAATTTGCTGGAAGTGGTTCAAGGTGCCGGCAATGGCGGAAAAGCACTCAAAGAGCTAATGGATCGGAACCGCGAGCTGACTGCAAAGCTGGATCGGGCCGAGCAACTTGCTTCGAGTCTTTCGGAGCTCAATAACGAAAAGGATGAGGACATCAAAATGCTCAGGACCCAGATCACGCAGATCAAACTGGAGCGTGATAAGCTGCTTTCTGAAAATCTTCAGCATCAGCAAAGTATCGACGGGCTGCAGAGAAAACTGGAGCTGCTTTCCGATGGTCTCACCGCTGAGGAAAAGAATGCGCTCGCTAACGCCAGTCCCATTGAGCAGCGTGAAAATGAGATGCTTCGTTCAGTGGTGTTGAAGCAGCTTCGGCGACAGGCCCACATGAAGGCGGCGAAGGATCTACTTCTCAAGCAGCTTGCCAAAACCGGTGTCCGATCGGAAACGCTCCTGAGTTTAGTTGATGATATGGTGCGCGGCTCGCAGCTAACGGATGAAGAGAAAGCACTTTTCCGGTCACCACAATTTCAAGAGATCGTCGATGCGGCGTCAACTGATGATGCAGAAGCGGTTACGACTTTTGCTGCTGCTGCCGCTCCCACTAGCGACGGCACAGGAGCGACGATGAACGCCACACTCGTCGTGCCCGGAAATGCACCTGCTCTTCCCGGTGAAAACGGAGTCATTGAAAAGCAAAAGCTCAGTGTCGAACTTTCTCAGATCGACAAGTCCGCTCGACTTGACTTCAAGGAAGGACGTTTCGCCGAGGCCGAGGCGGGCTTTATCGATTACCTTCGCTATCGCCCAAGGAATGTCGGCTGCCTTTGTAATCTTGGTGTCCTCAAAATCTCGATGAAGAATTACTCGGAGGCTGAGTATTATCTGGAGAAGGCGCTCGCGATTGAAAGTAAATCGGGTCTCGCTAATTATCTTTTGGGACGCACGCTGTTTCTTCAGGGCAAGCTCGATGATGCCCTCGCAAAGCTGGAGGAAGG
Organism: Verrucomicrobiales bacterium; assembly: GCA_028047635.1. Classification (GTDB taxonomy): domain Bacteria; phylum Verrucomicrobiota; class Verrucomicrobiia; order Verrucomicrobiales; family DEV007; genus Arctic95D-9. The sequence continues at coordinate 241 of JAOFXR010000043.1, read as the reverse complement.
CCTCACCTATGATCCACAGAACGCGAAAGCTCATAATTCCGTCGGCGTGATTTCAACGCAAAAGGGCTGGGTTGATCGCGCCGAGCGCGCCTTCACCAACGCTGTTTCGATCGATCCTGAATACGGTGACGCTCATTTCAATCTTGCGGTTCTATTCGCGACAAAGGGACAACCGGATCCGAAAGCAGCGGAGAAGCATTATTTTCGTGCTCTTCATCTAGGCATTCCCCGTGACTCCCAG
>JAOFXR010000042.1 GCA_028047635.1 Verrucomicrobiales bacterium | reverse complement strand
TCCTTCTTCACCTTCGTCTTCGGGCTCTTCGACCACCACCGCGGCAACGCGGGCACGAATGATAGGGGCAATCGCGTTGTAAGGATCATTTTCGCTGGCAATCGTCGGGCCGATTGGGAAGACAGGCACGGCGGTCTCGCGGACGACAAATTGTGGAACAATAAGGCCGTTTTTAGGCTTTTGTTGGCTCAGATTGCGCAACCGACTTCCCGCTTTGCCGTGGATGCTGCAAACGTGCTCAAGATTTGTTCCAGGGCGGAGGTATTCAATGTAAGTGCATCGAACCTGAGAAGAGATTCCATTTCCTTTTTCGACTACCTCATAGCAATCGTCGGAGGCGAGCTCTCCGGACTTAAGACAAATTTCCACCTGCTCCGCGTCCGGGGGAGGAAGAAAGGCCCGTGGCTCAAATTCCTTCGCGGCAGCATTCATGACTTTCGTCCAAACAGGTAAGACGGTGTCAGAGCTGAAAGCTCCAGAGTAGATGGTCTTTTTCTGATCGAAGCCAGCCCAGACGACGCAGGTAACTTCGGAGGTGTAGCCCGCGAACCAGTTATCAGTGAAATCGTATTCGGTTCCTGTTTTTCCAGCAACGGGATAGTCTTGAAGACCGTATTTGGTTCGCGCCTTGGCAGCGGTTCCGTATTTGAACGAATCTGAGAGGATACTGTTAATCTGGTTCGCGGTGTAGCGGTCGATGGTTTGACCATTTTTCATCGCGATGTTGGGCGTGTAAATCACGTTCCCGAGACTATCTCTCACGCTTGAAATGATGTGTGTCTTCTCGGCGCGTTTTCCGCTGTTTGGAAAAATGGTGTAAGCGAGTGCGAGATCTTCAAGGGAAGTCACATTCCGGCCCAGGAAAGTGGCATTGAATTTTTTTAGATCGCCGTGAAAGACGAGACCTGCGTCTTCAGCCAGTTTTACTGCCGGCTCAATTCCTACTTTCTGGCCAAGTCGGACGGTGGCGGCATTTTTCGAAGTCGCGAGCGCACGGCGTGCGGTGATGACATTCTCATACACGTTTTCGAAGTTTTCAGGTCCCCATTCTCCCAGAATTCCCGTAGTTCCTCCCACCATGACCTGTCGAGTGTCCATGGGGGTGTCATCGACGAGGGTGCCGGGGAAATAGCCTGCTTCAAACGCAGCGGCGTAGACAAATGGTTTGAAGGCGGTGCCTGGCGGGCGCTCCCCTTGCGAGACACGGTCGAACATGCTGTCGCTGAAATCACGGCTTCCGACCCGGGCGATTGTCTCTCCCGTCTTGTTGTTGATGAGAAGCAGTGAGCCCTGCAAATAAGTGGGAGCAGGGAATGTCTGGTCGGGATGAGCCGATTTACGGAAATCGGCTTTGGCTTTCTTGTAGTCAGCGAGTGTCGTGTCCTTAAAGTCGGGATGCTGTTCTATCTTCGCGAGTTGTTCCTGCAGCGCTGCCTCGGCAACTGACTGGAGGTGGGCGTCGATCGAAGTGTGAATGCTGAACCCGCCTTTTGAAACGGCCTCGTAACCGAGTAAATCGATGACTTCCTGACGCACCTGGTCGTAAACAAATGCAGACCGGCCGGTGATATTCTCTTTGGGCACGGTCGATACGCCGCTTTTAGCGAGCCTGTCGCGCTTATCAGAATCAATGAAGCCTTCGATTGCCATCCGGTTGAGAATATGATTTCTCCAGCGAAGGGATGTTTCAGGAAATTTACGAGGGGACCGGTGATAAGGGTTCGGGATCGCGGCCGCCAGAGTCGCGGCTTCGAGTAGTGACAGATGCTCGGGTTCTTTTCCGAAATAGCCTTCGGAAGCGGAGGCGATGCCGTAGTAACCGTCACCAAAATAAATGCGGTTGATGTAAAGTTCGAGAACTCGCTGCTTGGCCTTCGTTTTGCTTCCCAGCATCGCTTCGAGGTGTTTCTCGATGCGCTGAGCGAGAAACACCTCAGTGATTTTCCGGCTCATCGTCCGGTCTTTCAGCTCAAAGCTTTTTCGGGCCAGCTGCTGGGTGATCGTCGAGGCTCCCTGATTGAATCCTTTCGACCGCATGCTGTAATACGCCGCACGTACAATACCGTAGTAGTCGACTCCGTTGTGATCGTAAAAGCGGCTGTCCTCCGCCGCGAGAAGGGCATTGACGAAATGAGCGGAAACCTCTTCCAATTGGACGGGGCGTCGGTTTTGGACAAAGATACGTCCCATTTCCTCGCCATTCCGGTCAAATATCCGGCTGGCTACTTCGATATCCTTGAGATCTCCGAGATCAAAGGAATGGGCAAGGTCATAGCGCGGCTTGCAGTAGAAAAAGGCTCCTGCCGCGCCGATAAGGCTGACGACGAGGAAGATTACCAACATAAAGCCGGTAAACTTGAGCCAGAAAAAAGCGCGTCGTCTCTTATTGGTGCGCTTCGCTTCTTCATCGCCAATGGGAGGCAAATTAATCACGGATTCGCTGGTCAGCGGTGGTTCAGCGCTGCCGTCAGATTCGAAATTAATGTCGTCAAAGTCGTCAGACACGGAATGAAAGTGGCAAAAAGGTTGAAGGAGGGATGATTGCGCGCGACTACATCTATAGTTGCTACAGCCTATGGGTGCAAAAGATACGCCTCTTTTTAAGATCGTCTTTCAAAGAATTACGAAAAGTCTGGATAAGGCGATTTCTTTTGCCGAATTCATGTCGTTAGCCTTGTACCATAAGGACTTCGGCTACTACTCAGTACCGGCTACACGCCAAATTGGTAGAAAAGGTGACTTTTTTACCAGCGTTTCAGTCGGGGAGACCTTCGGATTTCTCCTCGCGCATCGCATTCGTGGAGCAATGGAACAGCGGTTTGAGTCTTCAAAGCCGTTATATGTGATTGAGCAGGGGGCTCACGATGGACAGCTCGCGATCGATGTTTTGCGGGGGTGGGACGAAATTTCTTCTCAATCGGAGGAACCGGTGGGTGAACTTCGGTATCGTATTATTGAGCCTCGCGAGTCGATTCGAGAATTTCTTCGGGGGAGATTTGCCGAGGAGGGCTATGAGGATCGCATTGAGGTCGTTGATTCTGCCAATGCAGCGATCGCTGAGCAGGGGGTGTTTCTGTGTAATGAGCTACTCGACGCTTTTCCGGTGGATCGGTTGACCTTTTCCGGGGAGCGCTGGTTGGAAAAAGTAGTTGAGGTGGATGTGGCGGAGGAGTCGTTTGCGTGGGGCACGCGCGAATTGCCGGAGCCACTCAAGCCTTTTGCTGATCAGTTGGGCACGGATTTTACAGAAGGGTATGATACTGAAGTCTGCCCTGCGATTGATGACTGGGTGCCTGGGGTAGCCGATCTTTTTTCGGAAAACGGATTGTGGTGGGTGATCGATTATGGGTATGAGGCGGCGGATTACTATGCCCCGAGCCGGCGCACGGGAACGTTACGCTGTTACCGGAAGCACGAAGCGACCGAAGATCCTTTCGAGTCGCCCGGTGAAATTGATATCACCGCACACGTAAATTTCTCTCATCTTGAAACGGCTGTCGAGGCTCATGGACTGGTGATGAAGCAATTCACCGATCAGCATCATTTTTTGATTCAAGCGGCTAAGCCATGGCTGCTTTCGCTTGAGGGACAGGCTCCTGACAAAGCAGCTGCGGCAAGGCTGCGACAGTTTCAGACTTTGACTCACCCCAGTCTCATGGGGCAGCAGTTTAAGGTAATGGAGTTCGAGAAAGCGCGGCAGGGACGATAGTTCTCAATTGTAGGCGTCGGACCCAGTGGCGTTTAGGCGAGTCGGACGGCTGCGGGCAAATCTTTCCTACCTGGTTCACTGAGGACATTGTTGAGAGCCTGTTTTTTTACGCCTGCGTTACTTGTTCCCGAATCGACGTTACGAGGCGCGGGTCTTTAGTGAGCGCATCGATGAAAGAGGGATAAGCAGGATTCCATCCTGTTGTTTTCAGCGCTTCATTGCTAACAACTTTATTCGTCCAGGCCCGCTTCCGGTTCATGTCAGGTTCGGATTCCGGAGGGATGGGTAGTCCCAGAATTGCTGCCATCTTCTCATAGCAGTCCCGCATCGTGATCGGTTCATCATCGTTGACGTTGAATACATGCCCAAGATGGTTGGTTTCTTCGCGGGCGATCATGTGGACGATCGCGCTTGCTGCGTCATCGCGGTGGATTTGATTGAGATAGCGGCTCACTTCACCTGATTCGATGGTGGCAGTGCCATTGAGCATTTTCTTGATATGAACGGAGCGCTCCGGGCCGTAGATACCGGCGAGTCGAAGGGCGACGCCTCCTGCTTCAGTGACAAGAGACTCTGCCTCGCACAGGATTTTGCTCGTTTCCCGATCCGGTGAAGTCTCGGAATCTTCGTTCACGATGGAACCGTCGACCTGTCCGTAAACGCTACTGCTGCTGGTCAGGATGATGGGAGTTTCGGTGAAGACGTCCTGAATGTTCTTCACTCCGTCGATAAAAACGGAGCGATAGGCGTCGGCGCCTCCTCGACCGGAGCTTGCGCAGTGAACGATGAGATCGGGCCAATCGACGGCGCTTTGAAGTGAGTCTAGAGAGTCCAGCGAACTCACGTCGGCTTCCACGAGTGGGAAAGGGGTTCTGATATCTTCAGCGGTCCGATTCACGGCGGTGACGAGATAGCCGGCTTCGTCGAGTTGTCGCGCTAATTCGGAGCCGACATAGCCGTGGCCGATGATGAGAATGGTAGGTTTTGCCATATCTGATTAAGAGGGAATTTCGAACACTCTACTGGAGGAACAGGCCCATTGCCTGAACTGAATTGATGATTGGTTCGGTTCGTATTTTACGCCTCCCGCCCAAGGGGAGAATGCGGGTAAAATCCAATGACTTGCGGAATGTTGAGGAAGTTCCTCCATCGTCATCGCGGGGAGTTTCAGCGAGGTGCCGGCGCCATCCTGCAGCCGAATCGAGGGATGCCGGTGTCCGGTGACTTCGATCCGTCCCGATTTAGAGCCTTCTTTTTCAGCAAAAAGAGGGAGGTGGCCGTGGTGAAAAAAGAACGCGCCGGTTTCGAACGAGGGGACAAACGAGAATTGACGCTTCACTTCGCCTCTATCGTGATTTCCTTCGATTAAAACCGTGGCATCGCAGAGTTGATGAATTTCGGTGAGCCAATCAACGGCTTCGTTGGCGGCTGCAGCGCTGTCGACAATGTCGCCGACGAGAATCAGTGTTTTGGGTTTCAGGTCATTTACCAGTAATCGCAATCGGTCGCTCACGGTCTCCATGCCCCACATGGGCCAAAGTCCGCCTTCGCGCCGCCGGCTCATTTCATAGCCAAAATGGAGGTCCGAAACCGCGAGCCAGCCTTCCTCCCGGTGATGCAGAGCGAGGCGGCCGTCGAGGAAAACGCCGGGAGCGACCTCTGCTGAGGCGGCATCTAAGTCTGGAACTTTGGTTGATTTTTTGCGGGTGTCGCCCATTCTTCGGCTTTCCGTTTATTAAATTCTGCCTTTACCTATTTTATGTCTGATCAAAACGAAGAGACACAAGAAGAAGATCTTGGAGCCCTTTTGCAAGTACGTCGCGAAAAACTCGACAGCCTCCGCGAGCAGGGAGTCGATCCGTTCGGGTCCAAATTTGAGACGAACGATACTCCCGGAAATCTTCGCGAGAATTTTGAAGAGGAAAAGGCAGTTACGATTGCGGGACGCATCACGGCGCTTCGCGACATGGGTAAAAGTAACTTTCTCGATATCTCCGACATCAACGGGCGCATCCAGATTTTCGTGAACCAGAAGGCGATTGGAGAAGAAAACTGGGAATCCTACAAGCAGCTCGACATCGGTGACTGGGTTGGAATCGAAGGCGAAACGTTCACGACCAAGGTCGGTGAGCCCTCCGTGAAGGCCCTTAAAGTGACGGTGCTTTCCAAGTCTCTCCGCCCGATGCCGTCGAAGTGGCATGGTGTCGTTGATCCTCAGATCAAATATCGTCAGCGCTACCTCGATTTGATCGCGAACGAGAAATCCCGCGAGATTTTCAAAAAGCGCAGTCTCATGATTGCTGAAATCCGTCGCTATTTGCAGGAGCGTGATTTCTTTGAGGTGGAAACGCCAATGCTTCAAGACGTTCCCGGAGGCGCCGCGGCGCAGCCTTTCGAGACGCATCACAATGCGCTTGGCATGGACATGTATTTGCGGATCGCGCCCGAGCTTTATTTGAAGCGCCTTCTCGTTGCTGGATTTGATAAAGTGTTTGAGCTCAATCGGAGCTTCCGAAATGAGGGCATCAGTCGTCGTCACAATCCTGAGTTCACGATGCTGGAGGCTTATTGGGCCTATGCTGATTTCGAGCAAATGGCCGACATGGTCGAGGATATGATTTGTCACCTTGCTGAGAAATACTGCGGTGGTTTGAAGATCGAGCACAAAGATGCTGACGGAAACGTCACCAAGACCATTGACCTGAGCCGTCCCTGGAAGCGAGCTCCCTACAAAGAGCTCGTCGAGAATGCTGCCGGCGCTGGATGGTGGGATCTCACCCCTGAAGGTCGTGTCGCCAAATGCAAAGAACTCGGCGTCGAGATTTCACCGGAGATGGAAGACTATGAGGTTTCCCAGCATGTTTTCGAAAAGCTGGTTGAGGAAAAATCAATCGATCCGGTTTTCGTGACTCATGTTTCCAAGGAACTCGTGCCTCTCGCGAAGCAAAATACGGAAGATGATTCCGTCGTCGATGTTTATGAGCTGATCATCAACGGGGTTGAGATTTCACCCGGTTATTCCGAGCTCAATGATCCCGATGTGCAGCGCAAGCGACTCGAGGAGCAGGCCGGTGAAGAAATTCAAAAAGTGGATGAAGATTTTCTTCTCGCTCTCGAATACGGAATGCCTCCAGCGGGGGGGATTGGAATTGGAATTGATCGCGTCATGATGATGCTGACCGGTGCCGAGTCGATCCGCGACGTCGTCCTTTTCCCTCAATTGAAGCGCAAGGATTCGTAGTGCCTGGTGGGGGGGATTTGCTCCGGTTGAAGTGTTTCTCCGGGCAAACTTCTGTTCACTATTTTCTCTTTCGAAGCAGGTAATCGCGCATTACACTGGCGCCCCTTTCTATGTCTCAGCTGTTTATCGTCCTCGGCGTTCTCGTTCTGTCTTTCGCACTCCGAAGTTTTCAAATTCGATTTCTTGGAAAACTCGGTGCGCTGGGCCTTCTCGCTGCCACCTTTTTAGCCTTCTACTTCGCGATTGGTAGTATCGCGGCCGGGGTGGGTGGGGTTCTCCTCTGGTTCCTGCTTCCGTGGGTTGAGTTACTTACACGAGTGCGCTCGATGCGTTTACCGGTTAGCAAGGTGTTGGAGCGGAAATCACCTCCGGGCTCGTCGCGGTTCCCTGCCTTCAACGAAATGACTGATGAGGTCGAGGAAGAAGGATTCGAGTATATTTCCGACAGCGGTTGGGAGTGGGAGGGAATGACCCAGTTCTATCGAATCTTTTACAACGAGGATGAGCGTGAGCAGGCCGCCATTTGCTTGACTGAGCAGGAAGACGTTTCCTGGGTATGTTTCACCCTCTCATCGCGCCTGCCTGACGGTCGTGTTTTCCGGACAACGAATATTCCGTTCAGCAGCCCGATGAAGTCGGCTCCCCATGTGACGCTGCGACAGGAACCGTTCGCTGACACCTTCGGCGAGATGCTGTCCAGTCACCGACTCTGGATCAACGGGCTCGGTCATGTCTCCGACGACTTTGTTGCGGAAGACACGGACGAGTTTCTCAGTTTGATTGAAAAAGAAACCGATCAACAGATTCGTCATAATATCGATCTGGGCTTGATTCGCTTCGCAGAAACAGCGGAAACCTTTTGCTACTCTTGGAAAGGGCTTTTTTATCTCTACTTTAATCTTGTGAAAGATATGGTGAAGATGTGCTGAAGCGCTATTTTTTGACATGTCGTTCACTTTGCAATTTCCCGTTCCTGCTCTCGATCAAGTTGGCGTTGATGAGCGCGCTGCCAAATTCACGAGCCGTTCGATCAAAAACGAAGCCAAGCGTGTCGGGTTGAAAATGGCTGTCTCAATGATGGATCTGACCACTCTGGAAGGGGCTGATTCAAACGGGAAGGTTTCTTACTTGTGCCGCAAAGCGCGCCAACCGATGGCGGAGCGTTACGATTGCCCGCCCTGCGCTGCAATTTGTGTTTATCCCAATCAAGTCGCTCATGCCGTTACTGAGCTGGAGGGTTCCGGCATCCCCGTGGCCTCGGTTGCGACTGGTTTTCCCAGCGGGCAGTATCCACTCGATATTCGACTGGAGGATGTAAAAGATGCGGTGAACTCCGGCGCTGCTGAAATTGACATGGTGATCAGTCGTGGTGCCTTCCTCGAAGGGGATTACGCACGCGTCAGCGACGAGATCGCTGCGGTGAAGCAAGCTTGCGGTGATGCGCATTTGAAAGTGATTTTTGAAACGGGAGAGCTTCAGACTTATGATAATGTCAGGTTTGTGAGTCAGCTTGCGATTGAAGCGGGCGCGGATTTTATTAAAACCTCGACCGGAAAAGTTTCGCCTGCGGCGACCTTGCCGGTGACCCTCATTCTCGTGGAAACAGTGAGAGATCATTTTCTCGCGACGGGGAAGAAAGTCGGAGTGAAGCCGGCGGGAGGAATCCGAACCGCAAAAGAAGCGCTTCAGTATCTGGTGATGGTCAAAGAGACGATCGGTGATGACTGGCTCACGCCGGATTTATTCCGGTTCGGTGCGAGCTCGCTGCTCGGTGATGTCGAACTGCAGCTGGCGAAGTTGGTCGACGGGAATTATCAGAGCGCGGATTATTTTTCGAAGGGGTGAGCGAGAAGAAGTAGATAGAATTTTGTGATGAGTGATTTGAAATTTGGAAGTGCTTTTGATTATGCTCCGGCTCCGGAAACGACGCCGGTTTCGATGCGGAAAAAGTATGAGCTTTTCATCGATGGGGAATTCGTGCCGCCCAGGGCGGGAAAGTATTTTCAGTCAGTGAATCCGGCGACGGGGAAACGCCATGCCCGCATTGCGAACGGCGATGCGAGTGATGTTGATGCAGCGGTGAAAAGCGCGCGTCGTGCCTATGAAAAAGTGTGGGGTCCAATGGCTCCGGCGGAGCGGGGGAAATACCTTTTTCGAATCGCTCGACTGATTCAGGAGAAATCCCGTGAACTTGCGATTCTTGAATCAATGGACGGCGGTAAGCCGATTAAAGAAAGTCGGGACGTCGATCTTCCGCTGGTCGCGGCTCATTTTTTCTACTACGCTGGTTGGGCGGATAAACTGAAATACGCTTTTCCGGGACGCACTCCTGAGCCTATTGGCGTGGCGGGGCAGATCATTCCCTGGAACTTTCCACTTCTCATGGCGGCATGGAAAATTGCTCCGGCCCTTGCCTGCGGAAATACCGTGGTTTTGAAGCCGGCTGAAACGACTTCGGTGACGGCGATGCATCTCGCTGAGATTTTCCAGGAAGCGGGTCTTCCTGCTGGTGTCGTAAATATTGTAACCGGTGCTGGTGAAACGGGGCATGCGCTCGTCGGGCATCCCGGGATCGATAAAATTGCTTTCACGGGTTCGACCGGAGTGGGTAAGCGCATTGCCAAATCCGTCGCAACGAGTGACAAGAGGCTGACATTGGAGTTGGGAGGAAAAGCTGCCAATCTGGTTTTTGAAGATGCTCCGATGGAACAGGCCGTGGAAGGCGTCATTAATGGAATCTATTTCAATCAGGGGCACGTCTGTTGTGCAGGAAGCCGCTTGCTGATTCAGGAGTCGATTCACGATGAGTTCGTTAGCCGCCTCGAGCGTCGCATCGAGACCTTACGAGTCGGTGATCCTCTTGATAAAAATACCGATATCGGAGCGATCAACTCCAAGGCTCAATTGGGGCGTATTAGCGAACTGGTTGGATCGGGAATCGAAGAAGGAGCCACGCTTCACGAATCCAGTTGTGCGCTACCTGCCGAAGGTTTCTGGTTCAGGCCATCCTTTTTCACCGGTGTGACTTCGAGCCATCGTGTCGCGCGTGAGGAGATTTTTGGACCGGTTCTCAGTGTGCTCACTTTCAGAACGCCGGCGGAGGCAATCGCCCGCGCGAATGACACCTGTTACGGGCTCAGTGCCGGGATCTGGACCGATAAAGGAAGTAAGATTTTCTCGATGGCGGATCAGCTCAAAGCGGGCGTGATCTGGGCGAACACCTTCAACAAGTTTGATCCAACGAGTCCTTTCGGGGGATTCAAGGAAAGCGGCTTCGGCCGTGAAGGGGGATTGCAGGGACTGGCGCCTTATCTTTCTTTTTAATGGGGCGGAGAAGTTCGCCAGACACCGAATTTTCCAATTGGCTGATTTGCCCATTGTGCGATCGACCGATTCCACCCCATCTGGAAAGCAGGCATCACCTTGTACCGAAACTCCGCGGCGGAAAACACGGACCGATTGCGGTGATCCACACGATTTGCCACAGCAAGATTCACAGCCTCTTTACCGAGACTGAACTCGCCCGCACCTACAGCACGATTGAAGCGCTGCGGGAGAATGCGGAGATGGTGAAGCTCGTGAAATGGATCAGCAAGCGTCCGCCTGATTTTAAGTCGAAGAATCGCGCGCCGAAGGATTAGAGGTCAAAGCGCTAGCTGTTTTATTTGCAGGTGAAGGCCGTGACTTCGCTCTTCGAACGTTCGGATATCACAGAGCATTCGTCCACTCCCACGGGAAGCGGCTATAGCGCTCATTGCTTCTGATCTTTCAGGCAGTTGTCATCGGCGGGAACCGCTTCTCCAATCTCGTCGACGGGGTGGGTATAGAGATAGCGCCAGACGTCTTCGTGAATAAAATTTCCGTCTGCGTCTTTTCCTGCGTTGCCGCCCGGCTGGACACTACTGTGAGCACGCTTGTCATTGCCCTCGACATCGAAATCGGTGATGAGTCGACGGGTGTTATCAAAAGGGAAAGGGGTCTTATCCACATTGACGATGCGTCCATACTGATGCAGCCCCAGCATTTCCCAGGAGCGGCAGTAATGGTCCGCAGTCCAGCCTCCGTCTAATACGTGAGAAAATCCGAAGACGCGGTTCGACGGCGTTTTCGAAGGGAGTGACTGCCAGGTTTGGAAGTTGTCTCTCGGACCGCAAAGAGCAACGACACGGCTTACTTTGACGTGCTTGGAGAAGCGAGCTGCGGTGGTGGAGCCGTGGGAGGAACCGGATACAATGATGTCTTCCCAGCGAAGGCCTTTGCCGTCGGCGGTGAGAAAGTGTTTCCATTTTCCTTCGGGGTTCTCTTTAGCAAGCCACTTCACCATCTGGAAGCTTCGTTCCATCATTCCGTCCGGTTGGGGGATGTCGACGTCATCGCTGAAGTCTTCACCGGTAGCCGCCTCGAGCCGGACATTGCCCCGGCATTCGGGGCCGATCGGCTTTTCTTTGCAAACGAGGCTGAACCATCGGTTGGCGTAATGAGGACGGATCGCATGTATCCCATAGCTGTTGAGGCGCTCGAACAGGCCTGAGTTGTATCCCATGAGCCAGATCACCATTTTGCCGCGAGGTTTCACCGACGTATCGACGGTTGCCTGCTGGATATCTGCCGGCTTCCCTTTGGCGTCTTCGATGAGAAAACCAATCTCGGGATGGGCTTTCACCCGTGAATCCAGCTCGCTGGCGCGGGCTGTGAGTTCGTAGCGCTGAGGATTGGGATCGTCAAAAGTCAGGGCATCGGCAGCATTTGCGTAAATGGCTGACAGGGTAGCGAAAGTGAGTAGTAAAAGACGCATCGAAATAGGGTGGCAAATAGAAATGAAGTGAACTAAAATTGTGTGGCAGACTCCCCCTTCTGCCAAGCACGTATTCATGATGAAACGTCTCATTATCCTCAATCCCGCTAGCCGAAACGGTGCTGCGAAGAAAACCTTTTTCGCTCAGAAAGCGAGATGGAAGGAACTGCTCGGAGATTTTGAGGTCTACCACACGACTGGTCCGGGGGATGCGACGAGGGAGGTGACGAAGGTGCTTCGGAAACGAACTGCGGACCAAATTTTGATCGCGGGTGGCGATGGTTCGATCAACGAAGCTTCGCGAGGCTACTGGCATGACGGGAAGTTGATTCGAGATGACGTCCCACTCGGTATTATTAATCTGGGAACGGGTGGGGACTTTTACAAAAGCGTTACTTCTGCGAGTGAGGATTATGAAGCAGCGCTCGTTGAAAACCGTTTTACGCGAATCGATTCTGCGCTTGTTAGGGATGATCTGATTATTGAGCGTACCTTTCTCAATATCTCATCGGTAGGGCTTGCTGGGGAAATGTTAGGGCGGCTGAAGGTTTCGTCATTTCAAAAAGGAGCGGGAGCGTATTTTTACCATACCTTGCGTTCGTTGATCTCCTACGAGCCACGAGAGGTGAAGGTGTTGTGGGAGGATGAGCACGGCGAAACACAGACCCGCGACACGGAATTGATTAACGGATTTGTCTGCAACGGTCGTTACAGTGGAGGGGGCATGCAATGGGCACCCCTCGCCGAGTTGAATGACGGGTTGTTGCGAGTGACGTTGATCACAGGGAGGAAAAAGCTTTCGCTGATTTTGCAGAGTCGAAAACTCTATGCCGGGGGAATTGAGCAGTTTCCCGGCGCTGAAACGTTTGCTGCGAGGCGAGTGCGCTTTTGTTTCAAAGAACCCGTGAGCCTTGAGACCGACGGCGAGCCGGTTGAGAATAAGAGCGAAGGGCCCGTGGAGTTCGAATATTCGGTCCAGGAAAAAAGCTTCCCGCTGAATTTGTAGGCAGTTATTTCCTCAGTAACTCAATCGAATCGGGACTTAATTTAATAATGCGCTTTTTGTAAAGCGCGCCGACGGCTTGTTTGAACGCTTTCTTACTGGTGCTGAATTGCTGGCGGATCGCCTCTGGCGAACTCTTATCCCCGATTTCGAGACGGCCTCCGTTGGCCTTAATCGCTTCGATAATCTGTCCTGATAAATCCGTGACGCGGCCGTAGCCGACGGGACTCAGGGTCAGATCGATTTTAAATCCTTCGCGGACTTCTTTCACCCATCCTTCGAATTCATCGCCCGGATTAATGGCCCGGTGAATCTCACTTTCGTGGAGAAGGCCGCGATGGGTCCAGTTCACCATTGCGTTGTATCCGAGCGGCGTTTTTTCGGTGATCATGATCGCCACTTTTTCTCCGCGGTCGTAGCGGGGAAGGCTTTGGTCGAGGTAGCGCCCCAGTTTCATGGTCGCGATGATTCGATCCGTTTTCTCATCGAGAATGACACGAACGACGACACTCTGTCCTTCTCGTGCCGGGCCGGTTTGTTCATCGAAAGGAAGAAGGAGGTCTTTGGGGAGGCCCCAGTCAAGAAAGGCACCAATCTTGGGATGGGCGTCGATCACTTTCAGTTTCGCGTATTGATCGACTTCGGCTCTCGGTAGCTTCTGGGTGGCCACGAGCCGATCTTCCGAGTCGCGATACAGGAAAACCATGATCTCTTCTCCCGGTTCGACATCTTCCGGCGCCTCAGCGTTGGGAAGGAGAATCTCTCCGAGATCACCGCCATCGAGATAGAGCCCGAAATCCGAATAGCGGACGATCATGAGCTGGTTGGTTTTGCCGAGTTGGACCATGGGCTATTCTATCCGCATTCATCAGAATTGCTCGGTTTTTTGCCTCTGAGATCACTGAAACGCGTTGGAATGATTCTTTACTCAACTCGAGTCCAGCGCTTTGCTTGAAGGCATGAGAAAACTATTACTCACTCTGATTTTTATCGGCGCGTTGCTTCAGTCTGGCGCGGCGGAAAAGCCCAACATCATTTTTATTCTCGCTGATGATTTGGGGTATCGTGAGCTAGGTTGCTATGGGCAGGAGAAGATCAAAACGCCCCGCATCGACCAGTTGGCAGGTGAGGGAATGCGTTTTACTCGCGCGTATTCCGGAAGTCCTGTGTGTGCTCCGTCACGCTGCGTGTTGATGACCGGAATGCATCCGGGCAAAGCGCGTGTTCGAAACAACCGTGGCGGATTTAAACCGGAAGGACAGTTTCCTCTGGAAGATTCAGACGTGACGATTGCTGAGTTACTTCAAGCGGAGGGCTACACGTGCGGTTCGTTTGGAAAGTGGGGGCTCGGTAATATCTGGTCCGAGGGAAATCCGCTCGATCAGGGATTTAATCGATTCTTCGGCTTTAATTGTCAGAGTCACGCCCATTCCTACTATCCTGAAACGCTCTGGAGTGATACGACCAAATTTCCTCTCGACAATAAACCGCCGGTGCCGGGACATGCGGGTCTTGCGGAAGGCGCTGATCCTCTCGATCCCAAGAGTTACGATCCTTTCAAAGGCGATGACTACGCGGCTCATCACGTGAATGAGCAGGCGCTGAATTTTATTAAAGCGAACCAGGAGAAGCCGTTTTTCCTCTATTACCCGAGTCTGATTCCTCACGTAGCTCTTCACGTTCCCGATGAGAATTTGAAGCCTTACCTCAATGAAATGTGGGTCGATCCTCCATTCACAAGAGAGAAGGGTGGCTACACGCCGCATTTTACTCCGCGTGCGGCATACGCGGCGATGATTACTCAACTGGATACGTATGTCGGCAAAGTGCTCGATCTTGTCGATGACTTGGGACTCACTGAGAACACGATCGTTGTTTTTACCTCCGACAATGGAACAACTCATCTTGACGAAGAAGTCGACTATGAGTTTTTCAACAGTGTCGGTGACTTGCGAGGTCTCAAAGGGGAACTCTATGAAGGCGGTATTAGGGTGCCGCAAATCGTGAAATGGCCCGGTAAAGTGAAGCAGGGAAGTGTCACTGATTACGTTACGGGCTTTGAGGACTGGATGCCCACGATGCTTGACCTGGTTGGCGAGTCTGAGGCTATTCCGGAAACGATTGATGGAGCCAGTATTGCAGCAACGCTTCTCGGAGAAAAAAGCGGTGAGCGCGATTTTCTCTATCGTGAATTTCACGGTTACGGAGGTCAACAATCGGTTTGGCTCGGCAACCGGTGGAAGGGGATTCGCACGGGGCTGATTCCTTCGAAGCGTTACAAAAAGGCGACCGACCCATTGGAGATCGAACTCTATGATCTCGAAAATGACCCTTCGGAGTCTACCAATGTCGCAACCGGAAACCCTGACATTGTCAAACAAATTGAACTTCTCATGACCTCGGAGAGAACGGTTTCGGAAGGATTTCCGGTGAAGCTTCTCGATGATCTTGCTGCGAAAGAGTAGTGGTTCGAACGAGTTAACAGGGTTGTGTCAGTGACCTAACCCTGTTTGAATCTGCGTCATACCCTTTTGGGTCTACGATCTAACCCTGTTGAATTATCATGAAGCCCTGTGGTCTCCGGATTTGGACGAATCGGCTGGCGGAATCTCGTGCTTTTTACACGGAGATACTGCCGTTTAAGGTCAACTTTGGTGGTTCTGATCAGGGGTGGATCATCATCGGCACGCCGTCGATTGATTTGATTTTGGAGTCCGACGAGGGGGCGGAAAGTTCGCGTTACACCGGGCTCTCGTTTTGGGTCGACGATATTCAGACAACTTATCGTGATCTCAGTGAGAAAGGTGTTGAGTTCGTAAGTCCACCTCAGAAACAGGAATGGGGCGGTTGGCTTGCCGATTTCAGGGACTGCACCGGCAACACCTTGACGCTGGTGCAAAATCCCGACTGATCGACTAAGTCAGTTTTTTTTACCTCCTTTGCCAGGTGGTGTGCGGTGTTCGCCGAAATATTTCTCACTCCGATAGCGCAGCCAGACGCGCAACACCTGGGGAATTTGTTCCTTCTCGGGTTTTGAGAGACGGTTGTAAAGCTTGAGGGCGCGCTTGCGTTCGAGGCGGGCGATTCCGTTGCGATGGGCATCCCAATGCGTTCTGGCGAGACGAATGCGACGCGCCGTTTCCTTGATCAGGGCAGGCCCAACCAAATCGTCATCATCGATCTTACGCTTCTTTGCCATCTTTCTTGAGTAAATTGCGCCAATTGTTTCGCACTGGTCTTTATGGGAAAGTCTGAATACAATTTGAGCGATACTCTTTCATGATGCGACAACTATTCACCACAATCGGACTGGCTGCGGCGGTGCTTTTTTATGCTGGCTTTGCACAGGCTGAAAAGCGCTACGTCTATCTTTCGGCCGGAGGTGAGGTGACGGTATTCGAAGCGGATCTGAAGACGGGGAAGCTCACGGGGATTCAGAAGAATCCGGGTGCAGGGCTAACCGCGGTCGATAGTGGCCAAAAGCATCTTTATCGAGTGGGCGGGAATGAGATTGAGAGCTATGTCATTCAGAAGAATGGGAAGCTTCTCTCCCTCGGTAAAAAGCTTACGACCGCAAAGGGCGGGTTTCTCGCAATTGATGCGGCGGACCGGTTTATTGCAGGCAATGACTACGGAGGTGGCAGTGTCGCGATTTGGGAAATTGGTGACGATGGTGTCGCAGGAGGAGATCTGATTTCTCAGGTCTCTCTGGAAAAGGCGACTCACTCATCGGTGTTTTCACCTAATAACGGGTTTCTCCTCGCCCCTGCAACGACTCCAAACAAGGTCTTCCAACTTCGCTTTAATGCGGAAACCGGAAAGCTGGCACCGAACGATCCTCCCTTTGTCTCAGGGCCCGAACCTGATGAAAAAAATGCAACACAGCCGCGTCATCTTCGTTTTCATCCCAATGGAAAAATTGTCTATACAACCTTGGAACGGGAATTGCCCGGCGTGGGAGTGTGGGAATGGGATGCTGACTCAGGAAATCTTAAATTGCTTCAGAATATTTCGACCTTCCCCGAAGATTGGGAAGGTATGATCACGACTGCTGATCTTCATCTAACCCCGGACTCGAAGTTTCTCTATGTCTCCAACCGTGACCTCACGGATCGAAAAGCGACGTCCGGCGACAGCTCCATCGTTCGGTTTTCGGTGAACGAAAAAACCGGACTGCTTACGCTTTTGGGGCATACTCCCTGTGAACACGTTCCTCGCTCATTTGCAGTCGACCGCGCTGGCGAATTTGCCTATGTTGCGGGGCAAAGCGCAGGGTTGCTCGGGGTCTATTCGATTGACCAGGATTCCGGTGGTCTTACCCGCGTTCAGCAACTTGAAACGGGCAAAGGGCCTAACTGGGTCATGTGTGTGACCCTTAAGTAATCTTTTCTTCGTTGACCTTTTTTTCTGATGTTTTATCGAACTCTATATTCCGCCCTAGCGCTGTTCGCGTTGATCGTTCCTGCTGCAAAAGCTGAGGAGAAGTTGTCTTTCAATCGCGATATCCGGCCGATTCTTTCGAATAAGTGTTTTCATTGTCACGGCCCTGACAAAAACACCCGGGAGGCTGATATTCGCCTTGATACCAGAGAGGGGGCTTTTGCTGAGGAGTCGATCGTGCCCGGCGATGTCAAGGCGAGCGAAGTATATTGGCGCATCACCTCTGACGACGAGGATGACATCATGCCGCCGCCGGACTCGAACAAGCATCTCACGAGCGAAGAAAAGAAACTAGTCGAGCGGTGGATCAAAGAAGGCGCCGAATATGAAGCCCATTGGGCCTACTTATCCGTTGAGCCGGCGTCCTCTGAGCATTCCATTGATGACTTCGTTGCGGAGCGGCTCGCTGCCGAAGGGCTCGAGCGTTCGAAGTCCGCTGATCCCGTTACGGTGTTGCGACGTTTGCATTTTGATATCACGGGAATTCCACCGACGGAGGAAGAGGCGAAGCGTTTCGGTGAAACCGATTTGGGTAGCTATGTGGACGGGCTTCTCGCGTCTCCTCATTTCGGAGAGCGCATGGCGATTGAGTGGCTTGATGCGGTTCGTTATGCGGACAGCGTTGGTTATCACGGGGACCAGTTGATCGAAGTTTCGGCCTACCGGGACTGGGTCATCAATGCTTTCAATGCCAACATGCCGTTTGATCAGTTCACGATCGAACAGATTGCAGGAGACTTGCTTCCCGATGCGACTTTACAGCAAAAAGTTGCCTCTGTTTTTAACCGGCTCGGCCAGACCAGTGAGGAGGGTGGGATTCAAAATGCGGAGTATCTTGCGAAGTATCAGGCAGAGCGTGTGAGAACGACGACAACGACCTGGATGGGCGCGACTCTGGCTTGCGCGGAGTGCCACGATCATAAATTTGATCCGTATTCCACGAAGGACTTCTATCAATTCGCGGCCTTCTTTGCTGACATTCTCGAGAAGGGCGCCTGGACGGGAGATGGCAGTTTTCAGGAAGACACTAAATCTTACGAAGCTCAGGGCTACAAGTTTGGAAAGCGCGGGCCAATGCTCTCGGTTCCGAGCGAGGAGGATGAGACCCGGTTGAAGGAACTGGGGCAGAAGTTGGCGGCTCAAAAAGCTCAGTTGCAGGTGACAACACCAGAACTGAAAGCCGGGGCAGCGAAGTGGGTGAAGGAGCAAGTTGCGGTGATGGCGAAAGATGGTCCGGTCGACTATATCATTCTCAGTGAACGGGGCGAAAAGCGGAATATTGAGACGAAGGGCTGGAAATTTGTCGGAGCTGATCAAGGTCAGGTTTTTGATGGCAGTGTTTCCCGGCTTCAAGAGTCAAAAGGATTGATTCAACATATCGGAAATGGAAAAGGAGACCCTCTGGAGGTTGCCGATGGAGATGAACTTTACGCTTATGTTTTTCTTGATCCGAAGAATCCACCGAGCGAGGTCATGTTGCAGTTTCATCATGAGAAAGGGGGATGGAATCATCGGGTCTGGTGGGGCAAAGATGATATTCCCTACGGCAAAGGGACGAAAGGTCCTGCCCATTTTAAAGCGGGTGATTTGCCTGAGTCGGGTAAATGGATTCGACTTTCAGTTTCGGTAAAAGATCTGGGCCTCAAGGCAGGGGAAAAATTGACTCAGTTTGCCTTCACTCAGTTCGGCGGAAAGGTTTTCTGGGATCAGTCGGGTCTCACGACGAAGAATGAGAAGTATCGCTGGGGCGGGTTTTCACAAGCACTCAACGAAGCGATTAAGAAGCCCGAGTCTGATCGGAACGAAAAAGATCAGGCGGCAATCCTCACGCATTATCGAACCATCGCTCCTGAATTGGAACCTGCGCGCAATGCCATCGCCCAATTGGGCGGGCAGATGACGGGAATCAAAGCGGGTATTCGGACGGTTCCGGCGACCGTCTCGGCAAAGCGACGTGAGATTCGTATATTGGAGCGTGGCAACTGGATGGATAAATCCGGCGAAGTGGTTCAGCCCGGAACGCCTCATTTTCTGCCTGACCATCGAGAAGGGGATCTCACGCGGCTTGATCTGGCAAAGTGGCTCGTATCGCCTGAGAACCCGCTGACTTCGCGGACCTTCGTCAACCGCATGTGGGCCCGCTTTTTCGGAAGTGGTATTTCAGGAGCGGTGGAGGACCTCGGTTCACAGGGGCAATGGCCCACTCATCCCGAGTTGCTCGATCATCTCGCGGCTGGTTTCGTGGAAAGTGGCTGGGATATGAAGCAGCTCGTGAAGACAATCGTCCTCTCGGAAACGTATCAGCAAAGCTCGAATGCAACGCCTGCGTTGCAAGAGCGTGATCCCTACAATCGGTTGCTTGCGCGCCAGTCGGGAATTCGGCTGGTTGCTGAGTTGGTGAGAGATAATGCGCTCGCGGTGAGCGGTTTGTTGAATCCTGAAGTCGGAGGGCCGAGTGCTCGTCCCTACCAGCCCGCTGGCTATTACCAGCACCTTAATTTTCCGAGGCGAACTTATAAGGCAGACGCGGACGCCAGCCAGTATCGACGGGGAGTCTACACGCACTGGCAGCGGACTTTTCTCCATCCCGCGATGCGTGCGTTTGATGCGCCATCCCGTGAGGAGTGTGCCGTGAAGCGCGATGTTTCCAGTACGCCTTTGCAGGCGCTCGTGCTTCTCAATGACCCTACTTTTGTTGAGGCTGCGAAGGCGCTTGCTGAAAATGAGTCCAGTATTCCGGAGATGTTTGAACGTGTCCTGACACGGGCGCCTGATGCAGCCGAGTTGGAGGTCCTAACCAAGCTCTATAATTCTGAATTGGCGCGCTTTGAAAAAGAGCCCAACTACGCCGACGCGCTTCTTGCGGTGGGGATGAAAGTGATTCCCAAGACCGAAGCTCATGTGCAACTGGCCGCGAGAACTTCGGTGGCTCGCAGTATTTTAAATCTTCAGGAAGTCATCACTCGCTACTAGAATTCTCATCGCTATTTCATTATGAACTTTGAAACAATTGATCAACTGAAGCGCCGGACCTTCCTGCAGAATTCCTTCTCAGGAATGGGAGCGCTTTCAATGGCGGGCCTGCTGGGAGGGCAACAAAACCTCTTTGGCTACTCATCCGATGTCGACGGGGTTCTTGGTGAGACACGACACCGCCCCGTTAAAGTGAAGCGGGTCATTCATCTCTGTATGGCGGGTGGGCAATCGCATCTCGAGAGTTTTGATAATAAGCCGAAGCTGGCCGAACTCGATGGCAAGCCGATGCCGGCTTCTTTTACAGAAGGGCAGCAGTTAGCTCAGCTCCAGAAGAGCGCAGGTAAGCTCAAGTGCATGGGGCCACGCTACGCGTTTAAAAAGTGGGGCAAGTCCGGTCAGGAAATCAGTGAGGTGTTTCCTCATATTGGATCGGTCGCGGACGAGATTGCGATTATTCGCTCGATGCAAACCGAGCAGATCAATCACGACCCGGCGCATACTTTTATGAATACCGGCTCGATCATTCCCGGTCGTCCCAGCATGGGTGCGTGGGTGAATTATGGGATCGGTTCTGAGTCCGAAGATCTTCCCGGGTTCGTCGTTCTAACCAGCGAAGGGGGAGGTCAAGGGCAGCCTATTTCGTCACGTCAGTGGAACAACGGATTCCTGCCGAGTAGACACCAGGGCGTGCAGTTTCAATCAAAGGGGGATGCGGTTCACTACGTGAATAATCCGGCGGGTGTGACTCGGGATGCCCAGCGAGGTGTCGTCGATACCGTCAATCAGTTGAACCGGCTTCTTGGCGAGCGTCGGCTCGATCCGGAGATCGAAGGTCGCATTGCTCAGTATGAGATGGCCTTTAAAATGCAGGCTTCGGTTCCCGGGCTCATGGATGTGAGCGCGGAGTCAGCGAAGACGCTTGAAATGTATGGCTGTACTCCGGGAGATGGAAGTTTTGCGGCGAACTGTTTGCTCGCCCGTCGTCTCGCGGAGCGCGATGTTCGGTTTATACAGCTTTATCATCGAGGTTGGGATCACCACGGAGCGATTCAGGATAAATTCAGGAAAACTGCAGAGATTGTTGATCAGGGGACGGCGGCTTTGATTCGTGATCTGAAAGAGCGGGGGATGCTCGATGATACCTTGATCATTTTCGGCGGCGAGTTCGGGCGGACGCCGATGGCTCAAGGGAGCGGTCGTGATCACCACATCAATGCGTTCTCAATGTTTATGTGCGGCGGCGGAATCAAGGGTGGTGTCACTCACGGTGCGACCGATGAACTGGGCTATGCCGCGGTCGAGGATCCCGTTCATGTTCACGATCTGCACGCGACGATGTTGCACTTGTTAGGCGTCGATCACAAAAAACTGACCTATCGATTTCAAGGACGTGACTTCCGGCTGACCGATGTCTTCGGGCATTTGATTAAGCCGATCTTGGCGTGAGTGAAAAATTGCCATTCTCAAAACGAAACCGTAATCTCATGACGAACAAAAATCTGCAATTTGAGTTTCGTCGGTCAGCGGGCGGGTGGGCGTTGTTAAGCATTTGTTGGGTTTTCGCAGGTCTTTTGACATTGAAGAGAGCTTATGAATCCGGCACAACTGATCACATTGCCTGGCTTTGGCTACTGCTTGGCCTGATTGGGTTGTTCGATGCTATTCGTAGGCATCGAACAAAGGAGACCATTCGAGTCGAAGAGGATGAGGTTTTAATCGGCTTTTCGAAAGGCAAATCTTGCGGTGAGCTGGAACCGATTACTTCGATGGATCGTGATCAGGTGGAGTATCACCTTTACTCCAAGAAATACGAAATCTCGATCAAGATGAAAAGACTACCCGAGCATCTTCGCGTTTTCTTCGATAGGAAATGTAAGGCATGTCAGGAGTTTCGATACCCCAAGCTCGTGCAGTGATTTCGTTTGGGAAATCCAAGGAGAGGCGCGCTTCCAGCCGCCTGATAAGAGTCCCGCCGGAGATTGAAGTTCGGTAGGTCATGACTTCAGAGCGGAGTCTGCGTATCAAGATGCAGGCGCTTCCTGTCTCGTTGTCTTGATGAAGGGAATTAAGATCTTCTCCCTCTCGAGGCGTAGAGAAAAATTCCCGTGATGAGAACTGCTCCTGCGATGATGAGATATCGAAATATTTTCATCCGGCCTTTTTCGACTTTGTGAAAAGGGTAATCTCCGGATCTTCCGGTAAGCGAGAAGCCGTTGGGCTCAAGTGCTTCCCAGTGACCGGATTCATTCTTTTTTATCCATGCTCTGAAATCGGATCCTTCCGCAGGAACGTTTCTTTGACCGGTTGGGCCGGCCCAGCCATTCTGTGCTTTTCGCAGGCGCCAGCAGTGAATGGTCAGTTTTTGCGTTGGCTTGATTATTTCTGCTCCTTTTTCAACCGCTCCCACGGTGACCGACAGTTTGACCTGGTAGATGGAATGGCGCGTGGATCCTGCGATCTCAACTTCTGCTGAATTGACTTTTCCAACGATGATCGCGTCGGCGGAGATTTCCAGTTCCTCCGACTGTAAAGGTGGCAGGGCTGCGGATGCAGGAATGCAAAGGGCGGCGCCTAGCAGTAGCAAAATCGTAAGTCGCTTCATAGTTGAGCTTGATGAATGTTTCTATCCGAGGCGTGTTCGCATATCGGTAATAATCGCTTCTTTCAGTGAATCGAATGCCCTTTGCGCGATCGCTTTGGCAGAAGGCAATTCCTCAGGCATTTTGAGTCCGCCGGTTCCGGGTTCAGGTCGGTAATAAATGTAATACTTAATCTTCGGCTCGGTACCTGATGGGCGTACTGCAAAAGCACGTCCGTCTTCGAGGTCGACGAAAACCATTTTCTCTTTCGGGATTGCATCGCCTTCTTCGTCGAGATGGTCGCCGTTGAGAAAGTCGCGGAATTGGCTCACTTTTACGCCGTCGATTTCCGTAGGAGGATTGTCGATGTAGCTTTGCGCCAGCTTTTGAATTTGAGCAGCGCCGTCAGCACCGGCAAGTGTTTCGGCGTGCTGGCCTTCGAGGAAGACACCGTGGCGAACGTAAAGATCGTCGAGTAATTCGACCGGAGTCATGCCTTTCGATTTGGCGTAAGCGGCGACTTCTGCAAACATGACGACGGCTCCGTTCGCGTCTTTGTCGCGGAGGAAATCGGTTCCCAGATAGCCGTAGCTTTCTTCACCTCCAAATACGAAAAACTTGGAATGTTCGAGGCGAAGGTCTCTTGTCGCTTCGTCGGATAGATTCCGGTAATCTTCGCGGAGGTTCTCAG
>JAOFXR010000041.1 GCA_028047635.1 Verrucomicrobiales bacterium | reverse complement strand
GGAGAATCTTTGACTGATCGACACATCTGGATAGCCTTCCAACAACGCCTTATTACCGGTTCTTCTATGAATTCCCTCTCTTCCTCACGCCACGTATGAAAGTCGACGCAATTATCGTAGGCCAGGGACTCGCTGGATCATTGATGGCCTGGCAACTCTTACGCGGTAACCTCCGTGTCCTCGTCGTGGACCGTGATGAAGCCGTTACCTCGTCAAAAGTCGCGGCAGGACTTCTCACCCCTCTTGCAGGCTCTCGCTTCAATCTTTCCGACGAAGCGATGGAACGGCTCAACTACGCCCTCAACTTCTACTGGGAACTTGAGAACGATCATGGAGGGCAAATCTTTCACCATCAGAAAATTGCGCGACTGTTTCGAAATCAAAAAGAATCCCAAGCCTGGGAGGACCGACTTAACAAAAATCCCGAACGCTTCGAAGAATTTCACGCTCCTCTTGGAGTTCTTCATGATTCAATCGAAGCCACCGAAGGCGGCTTTGAGATGAAACGGGGAGGCTGGCTCGATGTCCCTCAGTTTCTTGAGATGACTCGACAGCATCTCCTTGAACGGATTTCCTACGCGATCGGAGACGTATCCGCCGAGGAGGTATCCATCACCGATTCAGGAGTGAAGTGGAAGAATATCGAGGCATCGAAGATTATTTTCTGTGAAGGCTGGATGGGAAATCAAAACCGTTTTTTTGACTGGATCACGATGCACCCCGCCCTCGGGGAGATTCTGGATCTAAAGATACCCGCTCTCGAAGAAGAAACCCGAATCATCAATCGTGGAGGTTGGATGATTCCCAAAGGAGACGGAGTTTTTCGCGCCGGCTCTACTTATCAGCATGACTTTGACCGGATCGAGCCTTCCAGCGAGGGAGAAGCGGAAGCCATGCAGAAAATCCAATCCATCACGTCTGCTCCCATCGAAATCATAGGAAGACGGGCAGCGGTGCGTCCCATTATAAAGCGCAGCCAGGTCTTTATGGGAACCCACCCTGAATATTCCAATGTCGCTTTCCTTAACGGCCTTGGCTCAAAAGGGGTCATGAACGGTCCCTGGTATGCCTCAAGACTGGCTCAACACCTCTTCACGAATGCTCCCCTCCCTCCTGAAGCGGATATCAGATCAAATCAAATTTAACCCTACCGGTTCCGATTGATCATGACTCGTCCCACCCGCCGTTTTCCGCGCCCTACCGCGATGGCACACCTCCTGGTCTCAGATGTGGTCAGGGAGGGCGACACCGTTGTCGACGCCACGATTGGCAATGGTCATGATACTCTTTTTCTAAAACGCCTCGTTGGCTCATCAGGTGAAGTCATTGGCTTTGATATTCAAGATCAAGCCATTGCCCAAACCCGGGATCGACTCGGGGAAAACAACGCCGTTCACCTGCATTTGGACAGCCATGAGAACATGAGCAGTTACCTCGACGGCGAAGTCAACGCAGTCATGTTCAACCTCGGTTACCTTCCCGGCGGGGACCAGACGGTAATCACGATTCCTGAATCAACCTTAGCCGCCCTCAAAGCGGCAAGCGAGCACCTCGCGATCAATGGTGTCATTACCATCGTCGCCTATATCGGGCACGAAGGGGGCAGTGATGAAGCGTTGAAGGTTGACCAATGGGCGGAAGCGCTTTGCCCTGACCATTTCTCAGTGATCCGGTACGAGTTCTCTAACCGAAAAAACAAGGCGCCCTACCTCATCGGTATACAGCGCCTTGCCTAAATTCAGGGTCTTAACACTCAGAAGCGAAACCGCTTCTAAAAGAAGCGGCAGGTCGCCGCGCTATTCAGCGCCCTCTGCGGCTGCTTCTTCGTTTGCCTCTTCCTCTTCTTCGAGAATTCGCTCCTGTGTCTCAAGAATGTTTTCGAATCCAACGGGTTGCATGAAAGATGAGTCTAACTGATTCGCGAATACGAAGTCGAAAATTGGATTGCCGTTTGAATCATAGTGATCAAACCCGGCGAAGGACATTCCGAAGGAATTAAATCCAGTAAAGAGACCTTCATTCTCACGCTGCCAATCATTCGCGGTCTTGTCCTGAGGGAGTAGACCAAGCGCCTGAGCGATAGAAGAGAATGGAGTCTGCTGTCCATCGATCACGATGCCACCACCACCTGTATTTCCGCCTCCAGAACCGCCTCCAGGACCGCCAGGAATCACGGTAAGCTCGATCGAGTTGTAGTAGAAGGCAAACCCTGCCGCATTCGCAGGAGCCGGTCCTGTGCCAATCACATTGCTGTGCTCGCCGGGCATTGAAAGCGCCGCGCCAGTGATGTTGACGGTGAATTCATCGTCACGCTGAAGAAGTGAAGGATCAGTCTCAGCACCCACGAAAGCCTCGCCATTCAACAGAGCACCCGCCTCGATGTCATTACTCGAACGCTCAGGGACATAGAACCTGAGTTCTTCCGCACCTGCAAATTCACTGTCGGAATTAGCGATGATTGATCCGGCTGCTGCATTGGTCGGATCGCCAGCAATGGCAGCAACCTGAGTGAAACCATCAAGGGCAACCGCTCTAGTTTTATGGTTCACGTGGCCAATCATGCCATCTGTCAGAACAATGTCAGAAGCGGCTGTCACCGTAATATCTCCAGAGCGCGAACCGGTGCCACCAAAAGCATCGATACCTGAACGGGTAGAGAACATGTCGTCACCGTGGCCGATTTTGGCATAGGCACCTTTAAAACCGTCAGCTGCGAACATGATAATGTCATTCCCGGATACTACATCAACCGCTCCGCTCATGCTTCCGGCAGCATTAGCACCACCGTGACCAATCTGGGAGAACGCTCGGATATCAGGTCCTCCTGTGAGCTTGATATCGTTTCCTGCGGTCACAGATACCGCACCGATGCTTGAATCGATCTTCGACTGAATTCCTCCACTGCCGATCTGAGCACTGGCCTGAACGCCGTCTCCTGCAGTCACGATCACATCCAATTCGGAATCGACCGTCGTTCCTCCCGTAAGGGTTGTAGCAACATATTGCAGTCCTCCATGTCCAATCGCCGCTTCAGTGAAGTCATTGCTTCCACCGAGGACGGATACATCACCGACAGTAGAAGTAACACTGACTTCACCACCAAGGTCACCAGATCCGCGGCTTCCGCCGTTACCCACTCTAGCGTAAGCATCGGAACCAGTGCCCCCCTGAATAGTTGACGCAGCGGCTGTAACCTTAACATCGCCAAGCTTCGTACCAACAGCTCTCAAACCACCATTTCCGATTTGAGCGTAGGCCTGATCTCCTCCTCCAGTGACCTGAAGGACACCAGCCGCCGTAGGAACAGCAAGAGCGGTTCCAGCCTTGAGGTCAATCGTGATATCACCATCAAGATTCGAAGTTCCACCTGCGCCGCCATCACCGACCTGAGCAAAAGCTCCGACGGCCGTTCCCGCGAGAACGGAAAGCCCGCCTGCGTGTGTGGTCACTTTAATATCGCCTGTCGTAGCAGTGCTATTAGCATTGTTGAATCCAATTTGAGCAGAGGCACCTACTGTCGTGTTGCTGCCTTGAACAACCACACCCGATCCAGCAACCTGGTTGAGACCGCCTGCCGTTCCGACCGCAATCGCTTCAGTCTGGTTGCCGTCACCAATCAGAATCTGCCCGCCGTTGGCGCCGAATTCACTTGGATCAAGAATTGCTGGAACGGTGATTGGCTGGAAATCAGGAAGAGTAACCAACCCGAGCACAGGAGCGTCAGTGAAGGCACCCGTCATGATCGGCGCTGTTGCCATCGTTGACCCGGTGTTGGTCCAACCTGCGAGGAGGTTCATGTCTCCTGCTCCCGCATTCTGAAGTCCCGTGACGATATTGAGGTTTCCTCCACTGAGCAGATTGACGTTGCTAGCGGAATTGAAACTAACATTCCCGAGAGCAGCATTTCCAATCGTGAGATCTGTCACACCGCCAGATGCGATGAGAACGTCATCCGCAGCAGCGGCCACTCCGATTGTTTCAGTGAGCGAAATCAACGCACCGCCGTTTCCGTTTTGCTGCTGCAAAGTCGAAGCCATGTTGATTCCCGTAAGACCCACGAGGGAATAACCCACTTCGCCTCCGCTTGTTCCAGCCGCGTAGCTCGCAGATCCGGCACCATCAGAAGTCTGATGGCTAACAAGGGCTGCTCCTGCGGCACCATCAGTAAGTGCAATCGTCATTGGAGTGTAGACGTTCAGGCCACCGGTTCTCATTCCCGCAGTCGTTCCCTCAGTATCACCGTGACCGATGATCGCTCCGGACGAGGCAACCGCTCCGCCGGTAATTGTGATGTCGCCACCAGCTACCACCGAGATCGTTCCGTCGAGATTCTCCGTGGTTCCAGTAGCGGAGTGTCCGATCTGTGCGGTTGACCCGGCAACACCGCCGCCTGTCATCGTGATGCCATTAGTAACATTCGTTGTGATAAATCCATCGGCATTGAGTCCGCCTGAGGTAATCCCCACTCGTGAGTAGGTGTTCGCTGCGCTTCCCGAAGCAAGAGCCAGTGAATCACCACCTACGACCGTGTTTCCGGTCCTCTCTCCGCTGCCGGTAAATCCGCCGATTCCGATCTGGGTGTAGGCGGAGCTATTTCCTCCTGAAGTAAGAGCGATAGCGCCAGTTCCCGTAGCGCGAGTGTTACTGATAACCAATCCGTCTGCATCGACTCCACCGGCTCCGATTTGAGCGTAAGCATTTTCACCGCCTGCTGAGGCATCAAGAGTGAGCCCGCTACCGAATGTCACGACGGTATCTCCGGTCATCGTTGCCGCACTGGCCCCAAGTCCTCCGATACCGATCTGAGAGAAGCTTCCAAAGGCACCGGCATTTCCGCCTGATGTCAGTGAAACAGCCCCACTTGCGGTAACCGTTGTCGCTCCATCGATCGTTCCTTCAAACGGATTTCCACCACCGCTAGCGCCACCGCCAGAACCGATCTTCGTGTATGCCGCAGCACCGCTTCCACTCATCATGGTCACGTTTGCTGCCGTCACCGAAGTAATCGCATTCGTGAGCGTGGCTGCGGTCGTTCCATCACCAACACCGGTTCCACCGGTTCCGATCATTGCGTAGCGATTACTTGCGTTTCCACCAGTCAGGACGACATCGCCTGTCGCGGTGACCGTTGTGCCGCCGTTCATCGCGGAGTTATGAAGCAATCCACCTGCGCCAATCTGCGCATAAGCATGAGCACCCGTTCCCGTCGCATTAACAGTTACGTTTCCTGCACTGGCATTCACGATCGTATTGGAAGTAATGGCACCTGATGCCTGTGCGGTTCCTCCAGGAACGTTGACCCCGCCACCGGCACCGATCTGCGAATAAGCATCCGCGCCACCGGCTAGGAGGGCGACTGAATCACCTTCAACACGAACATCGCCGGTCTTCGTTGCATCGGAGTCAGTGCCACCGATTCCGATCTGAGTATAAGCACCGGTTCCAGCACCACTGTTCATCGTAATTGCACCGCCCAGAATCGCCCCCGTAAAAGGATTAATATTCACAAAAGTGTCACCAAGAATCGTTCCATCTGCATTAAAGCCACCTGCGCCAATCTGAGCATAGGACCGCTGGCCACTACCATCGAGATCAACGCCGCCTCCAGCGAGCACTAACGTAAGATCATCATCCGCAATAGTAGCATTGAACGCACCAAGCAACCCGAGCGCATTGTGACCACCGTGTCCAATCTGAACGTAGGCGTCAGAACCGGATCCAGCGGCCATCGTGACGGTCCCGTCCGTGCCGTCCGTCCCGGTTGCCACAACAGCAACAATACCGCTGGCATCGCCGCGATTGTCGTCACCACCGTGTCCGATCTGAGAGTAGGCATCATTAGCGCCATTTCCGCCATTCATGGTTACGGAAGTGAATCCACCGACCAGGATATTACCTGCCTTGGTGTTGGTCTCCGTTCCGCTGTTAGCTCCGCCGTGCCCAATCTGAGTGTAGGCGTTGTCCGCTCCGGCAGAATCCATGGTCAGGGCTCCGGTCCCAAAGAGCGGCGTGAAGGTTGTTTCATCGAAATTAACGAAGATTTGTGAAGCAAGGATACCATCGGTGTTGTGACCACCGTGACCGAGTTGAGCGTAGGCTCCGCCGCCTGCGGCTGCATTAAGATCAAGCGTGTTCGCCAGGATCCGAATTACTTCAGTTATTGCTCCGTGGTTTCCGTTCGCGCCATGACCGCCATGACCAACCTGTGCGTAGGCATCAGTGTTCGCGCCTCCTGTGATATCAAGCTCACCGGTAGTAGTGATGGTGATATTCCCATTGGTATTGCCAAGGTTCTCGTTACCGCCGTGTCCGATTTGAGCGTATGCATCAGCTCCGGTTCCACCGTTCACGGTGATACTTGTCGATTCAGCAATCGTGATGTCACCAGACTTCGTAGTCGCGACAGCCGATCCTGCGGAATTACCACCATGTCCGATCTGGCTGTAGGCACCGTTTTCGCCTGCCTGCAGAACAATGTCAGTCGCTTTGGCGATCGTAATAGCGCTGTTAAGAATATTGCTGTTTCGATTCGTGCCACCGTGACCAATCTGAGTGTAAGCACCCGATCTGTCTCCTGAATTCAGGTTGATTGATCCGCCACCACCGATGGGAGTCATGAGATCTGCAGGATCCACATTCACAAAGATGTTTCCGCTTAAGGCACCATCCGCTGTCAGCGTCTCAGAAAATCCACCATGACCGATCTGAGAATACGCTTCGGTTCCGATGGTCCCTGAGGCACCTATGCCTGAATCCATATCGATAACATTGGCGAGGACGATGATCTGTCCGGACTGAGCACCCGTGTTCTCATGTCCTCCATGACCAATCTGAGTGAAGTTCGCGGTATCATTACCATCGGTATCGTTACGACCTCCACCTGACTGCATTTTCAAAGTTCCCAGTCGGGCGTCGACTTTAATCGACCCGGTAGCGCTGGATCCTTCCTGAGCACCACCATGACCGATCATAGCGAAGGCATCATCTTCAGGTGTATTGCCACCAATCAAATTAACGTCTCCAGAAACGCCACCGGTTCCCGCGGTAACCTCGATATCACCGAGAGCAGTGTAGCTGCCATTGGCGAGGCCACCGTTTCCAATCAAAGCGTAGGAATTAGATCCTGTGTTTGCACGAAGATTCACATCCGTTCCAGCACTTACCTTGATGAGGTCAGTAGCGGCGCCACGATCATCGAAGTTCAATATCCCTCCATGTCCGATTTGAGCAAAATTGTGTGGAACGGCAGTGCCTCCATCGAGGTTGATCGAGGTATCAGCAGTCACCGTAATCGACCCGGACAATGTGCCAGAAACAGATTGCCCTCCATGACCGATCTTGGCAGCACTCTGTTCCTTTGCGCCAGCACCGGACCCTGCAGCGAGGGATACCGAACCTCCGGTCGCAGTCACGGTGATGTCACCCGTTTGATCCGCATCAGAATCACTACCGCCAAGTCCGATCTGTGCGTAAGCTCTTGCTCCACGGCCACCCGTTACGGCGACATTACCTGCAGTTGCCGTAACAAAAACATCTCCCATTTGAGCGGTGTTGTCAGCGCTGCGTCCTCCCAGACCGACCTGAGCAAAAGAGTCATCGCCCAAACCACCCTCAATCCTAATTCCGGTCGCCTTCAAATCGACCCGTGTCGTCGCAGATCCAAGACTTGCCCCGTTGCTGCTTTGGCCACCGACACCAACCATGGCGTAGGCTCCACCAGCAACCTGTCCGGCTGTCATTGAGAAAGCACCTCCGGTTGACTCGACTGAGGTCAGACCATCGTGAACGCCGTCAGAATCGTAACCACCCACACCGATTTGAACGAAGGCTCTGCTTCCGTTTCCGGCATCGAGATCAATTGCACCGCCGGTCTTCACATCGACCGTGGTCGTTGCGCTACCGAGATTGCCCGTCGCGCTGTATCCACCGATACCGATCATGGAGAAGGCATCCGTGTTGGATCCGCCCATCATTGTGAGGGTTCCACCCGCATCGACGTCGATGTTTGCATTGTGGTTGCCATTTGAATCGCGACCGCCAATACCGATCAGGGTGAATCCTTTATTGGAAGCACCACTTGTCATCGCGATGTTGCCGGTCTTCACGTCGACTTTCACGCCGGTAGTGATAGCACCACTCAAATCCGCGTGACCACCTGCTCCAATCATGGAGAAAGAGTCAGCTTCTGCTGCCGTAGGTGTTCCTGCAGTAAGAGAAAGACCGCCGTTGTCACTGGTGACAGTGATCTGACCAGTCTTTGTTCCTTCGACACCATTTCCGCCCTGACCAATCATGGTGAAGGCATTTTCGCCTGACCCGCTCATAAGCGTGATGTCAGTTTCGGTCTGAACCGTGACATTGCCATTTATGGCGCCATCGGATGATTCCTGCCCACCTGCACCGATCAGGCTGAATGAATTTTCTGTATCGGCTGAGGTTAGCTGAACGCCACCTGCTGTTGTGGTTACGTTGATATCACCGGTCTTCGTGCCGTTGATAGCATCGCCACCCAAACCGATCATGGTATGAGAGCGTAATCCTGCAACACTGGTAAGAACGATGTCGTTGAGTGCATTCACCTTGAAGTCCGTCGTGCTGACTGCACCGGTGTTACCGGAACCTCCGATACCAATCTGGCTAAAGGCAGTGTTACCGGTTCCTGAAGTGAGGCTGATGCCTCCTCCAGTGGTAGCAACATCAATCACAGCAGCAAGTGCTGTTGAACCCAAGTTATCTCCACCCAGCCCGATGAGAGTGTAAGCACTAGCTCCGGCTCCACTCTCAAGCTTGATGTCACCTGTGGCAGCTACTTTCACATCGCCGCCGATGGCAGCAGTATGACCGTTACCACCATTACCAATCTGGCTGTGAGATCTTGCAAGAGCTCCACCAGTCAAGCTAACCGCTTTAACATTGGTAACTTCAACCGCTGATGTCGCAGCAATCGTTCCGCTCGTAATACCCAATCCACCATGTCCAATCTGAGTGAACGCATCAGTGACTCCACCGGATGTCATCGTAAGATTGCCCTGGTCAGCAACAGTAGTGGTTCCCGTCAAAGTAATCGTGCCCGACTTATCTCCGAGTCCACCATGTCCGATCTGAGCGGCAGAACCGTCTCCGGTTGAACCATTGAGTGAAAGGTCTGTGAAGTTGGTCACTGAGATGTTTCCAGCGACATTTCCAGTCTGCCCGGCAATACCGTGACCGATCTGAGCAAAAGCACCTGCTCCCGCTGTTCCGCCA
The DNA here is from genome assembly GCA_028047635.1 of Verrucomicrobiales bacterium. Lineage (GTDB taxonomy): Bacteria > Verrucomicrobiota > Verrucomicrobiia > Verrucomicrobiales > DEV007 > Arctic95D-9. The sequence goes on along the minus strand of JAOFXR010000041.1, from coordinate 15,428 downwards.
GTCACACTGATCGCGCCGGGCTCACAGAAGGAAATATTGATGAGACCATCAATAAGACCGGTCGGGTTGGAAGGTGCCGTGAGAACTCCGGTAGGACCTCCGCCAGCGCCACCGGCTGCTCCGCCGTGTCCGACCTGAACGTATGATCCCGCACCCGCTCCTGCGTTGATATTGAATCCACCCGCCTTAGCCTGAATATCGATCGTTCCCGTTTTACCGGTAATTCCACCAACACCGGTTCCATAGAAACCGATCTGAGTGGCCGTATTCGCAGCCGTTCCGCTAACAAGATCGATCTGGTTTCCTCGAAGAATGGTTTCCCCCAAAAGGCTACCAACGCGAGTTGCCGTAGTCTGACCAGCCGTGCCTACCGTAAGGATACCACCCGTATGGATCAAAGGATCACCCGTTACAGCAGTGACACCAAACGTATCGCAATCGTTGAAGTCAATCGCGCCTGGAATAATCTCAGGCTCGCAGAAATCAATGTCCCCAAAAGGATTGACATAATTCACTGATGAAGTGTCCTGCACGCCATTCCACCCCGCTACGAGAGCAACGTTTCCAGATCCTGCATTCTGTATGCTCCGGTTGAAGGTCAGATTGCCCGTCGCAAGAACGATGAAGTTGAACGCATCATCCTTAAACTGAAGATTAGGATCCACTGGAATATTCAGGGTGAGGTCACCTGTGTTAGTGATGACCACGTTTCCGCCGCCAACGTTACCCGCCACGATCGAGCCTTCGTTTTCACGAGCAAGGTTTCCAGAGGTTCCCGCTGTCGTTCCGTTCACCACATACTGGTATCCAGTTCCTCCGAGGTAGCTTGCTGGGAAACTGAGACCGCCGCCATTAAACGTGCGGTGAATCAGATGAGCGTTGGTGTTCGCTGCAGCTCCTCTATTCAGAATCGCGTTGTTGTTCACAAATGTCTGGATACCACCACTTCTCGTTCCCGAGGTATTTCCGCTGCCGAAGTTACTATAGGTTCCGCGTCCATCGCCCTGACCAATCATCACGTAACTGCCGTCACCATCGCCACCGCTCATGAGAAGGTCTCCCGCAGTTCCGCCGGTGCCGTCATCAACAACGATGAACATGGCACCTGAGTGATTGCCGGAAGAATTATCACCACCGTGTCCGATCTGCACAAACTGACGATTCGCATCACCTGCAGTCATTGTGAGCTCACCAGCCGTAGATGTTCCGCTAACGACCGTGACTTCACCGTCGTGATTTCCTGCCACATTGCGTCCACCATGACCAATCATTGTGAAACCGTTGGTATTGTCAGTTCCTTCTGCAGCAGAATCCAAAGTCATCGTGCCACCCACATGGATACAAATCTCAGCGGAATTGTTTCCGGCGGCATTGTAACCACCGTGTCCGATCAGAGCGTAGGCGCGTTGTCCCTCACCAAGATTCTCAGTTCCGCTGTCATTGCCGAACCCTGTTCCGTTACCTGATCGAAGAATCAGATCTCCGTCGGTAGCCATCTGAATCTCTGTGCTGTTGTGGTCACCTGCGTTGCCGTAACCACCATGTCCCACCTGAACGTATGACTCTTCTCCGTTACCTGCCGTGAGAAGAATATCTGCACCCACCGTCTGAACCGGAGTTGGATCCACATTGATCAAAATCTCACCGCTGTTACCCAGGGCTGTTCCGGTAGCGTCGGCATCGTGACCTCCGTGACCAAGTTGAGCATAGGAACGCATGTCATTCCCACCAGTCATCGTGATCGTATCTTTCGAATTCAGCGTAATATCTCCGCTGTGATCACCGCGTGCTCCGCGACCACCGTGGCCCAATTGAGCGTAGGTATCGTCTGCTGAGCCTGCGAGGAAGGAAGTCGTCCCCGCGACATCTACCGTCAAAGCGCCACCCTTGTTGCCGATCGAACCACGTCCACCGTGACCGACCTGAACAAACGCACCATTCGCACCACCAGCGGTTGCAAGCAGATTTCCTGTCCCATCGGTTCCTACATCGAGGGTTATGTTGTCGCTATTAGCAGAATTGGAAGCGGCCCCACCATGACCGATCATCGCAAAACGATCCGTGCCAGCTGTGGCTGTGAGCCCTGCTGTGATAGTGAGATCATCAGCGGTATTGACGGCAATCGTTCCGGTGTGCCCGGTGAGAGCATCGTTGTTCGATCCTCCGTGACCGATCATGGTGTAAGTGGCATTTGCCGCTTCACCAGCTGCCATTGAGAGACTTCCACTTTGAACATCCACAAGAATGTTGCCCGCAAAGTCACCTGCCGCACCATTGTTCCAGCCGCCGTGACCGATCTGAGAATGTGTCCGGTTGCCTCCTGCCGCCGCAGTCCCGTTTGCAGCCATTCTCACGTTACCGTCAGCAAGCACCACATTGATATCTGACCCAGTAACAGATCCATCAGCGCTATCTCCGCCGTGTCCGATCATCGCGTACGATTCCTGTAAATTTCCACCCTGGATGTCTAGACTGTTTGTGCCGTCGGCACCAGTGATGTTCACTGAGATATCGGCAGCCGATATCGCACCAGTGGAACCCGATCCGCCGTGACCGATCTGAGAGTATTGTCTGTTACTGTTTCCACCCTTAAGACTGACGCTGTCGGCCAATCCGATCTGAATGACGCCAGTCTTCGTTCCGTCCTGAAGGCGACCGCCATGACCAATCTGCGAAGCTCCGTCGCTTCCGGTCTGTGCGGAAAGGGCGAGAGCACCTCCTCCACCGGCGACAGCACCATCCCCAGTTAGCGGATCGTGATCTGGATCTGGATCAAAATTCACATAGATGTTGCCACTAAGATTACCATCGGCTTCGACCCCACCATGACCGATGTGACTGCGACTGCGTGTATTGCCCGCAGTCATCGTGATGGCATTGCCGATCACGACCACGTCTCCGCTGTGGTTCCCTTCATTAAAGCTACCACCGTGACCGATTTGAGCACCGCGGTCTCCGCCGAAGCCGAGCAAGTCGATATCTCCCACGGTTGTTCCGCGGTCGGCGCGAACGGATATCATTCCCGAAAGATCGCGGGCAGTTACGCCACTGGCATTTGTTGTGAGATTGACTACATCGGAACCACCGTGACCCACCTGAGCATAGTTTTCATTCTGCGTTCCGCCGCGAATGAGGACTCCACCTTCTTTTGCTTCGATCATGATGTCACCGGTAGCGGCGACAGTGCCGTCAATATCACGATATCCAACTTGAGCGAATTCCGCGTCCGTTGCATTCGCCCTATTATCCGTGTTACCGCCTTGCACGATCACCCGATAACCAAGGACGTTGGTCGCACCATTTGCACTACCAACCGCAATTCCTCCGGGATTAGCATTGATCGAAACAGAACCCTCTAGCTGCGCCAAATCACCAGTGAGCGAGAAACCATTAGCCAGACCAAACTGCGTTCCATCAGACTTGATTCCAGCCATTCCCATGAATCCGGTAGGAGGACTGTGGAGGTGATCAATTTGCTGGTAATTCGCACCACCGATTGAAGGCGCATCAATAATCGGTCCTGAAAGCAGTTTTGCTCCGGCAATCAAATTCACAGAACCTGTCCCCGCATTTTGGATACTGGCATTCACGTCGATATCACCAGAAGTGAGAAGCGTGAAGCTATTTGCCTGAGCCGTTCCATTACTGGCTGAAAACGCATTCGTTCCGTCCAGCACCGTATTCATGGTGATGTTCTGCGCCGAATAAACAAAACTTCCCACCGCTAAGTTAGGAGTAATGAAATTGTCCCGGAAAGCATCGGTAAATACGATGTTGTTTCCATTGGTATTCACTGTGCCATTATCGGCATTGATAATGCCGTTGCGTGCGATCACCTGATACCCAACGCCTGTAGGAACGTAATTTCCAACGATGTTGGAAAGATCCAGATCAGCCGCTGAATAAGGATTATTCAAATTAGTGGTTCTGTCAAAGGTATGACCAATCCAGGCAAGCTCAGCACCGCTGCGATCCAGAGTAATCGTGTCAGCAATCACCTGAATGCCGCCGGTACGATCTCCTCCACTGTTGGTCGTGTTGTTACTCTGATCATCACCGTGACCAATGAGGGCATATGACTCGGGGCGAACCGTGCCTGCCTTAACCAGCAAGTCACCGTTCTCTGAAATCACGTGAACGTCACCAAAGATGTTCACATTGTTATTTTCGTTCCAACCGCCGTGTCCGACCTGGGCGAAGTTACGGTCGTTGCCGCCACCTTCGATCCGGATATCACCCGTTGCTGATACACCGATCACGCCACGTGAGACGACATTAACGGTATCCCAACCGAGAGTTCCACCGTTTCTGCCGGAGCTTCTGCCACCATGACCAATCATCGCGTGCCCGTCGTCACCGCCATTGCGAGTCGCATCAGTGACACCGCCACCGAGAACATTGACTTGCTGATCACCCGTGGAGTCGAACTCAATCACGTCTGTCGTTCCGTCGAGATTAAAGTCGAAGGAGTCATCGAACTGACCTTTGCCAAGACTGGTGAAGAGATCACCTGATCCCGCGCTCACTTTGATATGACCGTAATGATCGCCACGTGAATCGTAGCCACCGTGACCGATCTGAGCAAATTCCCTTGCTCCTGAATCAGCGCCACCAAGAACATTGACCGAACCGCCGGCACGAGCATGAATGTCACCGGAATTACCACCGGAAGTGCTGCGACCACCATGGCCGAGCATTGATGAATTCTCATCATCATTACCGCCTCGGATTGTAATATCCCCGGTGCGGGCTGCTAAGAAGATGTCACCGGTATTCCCAACCGTAGTCTGAGATCCATTAGCGAGATCTGAGTCGTAGCCGCCGTGTCCCACTTGAGCATAGGATCGGTCGGTCTGCGTTGACTCATAAACAACACCGATATTACGGACGCCGCCATAAGCATTAGCCCCTGGATTCACATCCTGATTAAATTGAATGCGACCCGCAGTGTAGGTTCCCACGACTTGACCAGCAGTGAACGTTTCCGTTCCTGAGGCTCCATCGCCATTTGCATCAACATTGTCGAGAGTTGCGTCTGCCTGCACCACCAAATCAGTTCCATTACTGATCAGGGTCATGACAACCGTGTTGGAGTCGTCACGAATAAGAACCTGCATGGATCCTGCGATAGCCCGGTTGAACTGAAGATCGGCTTCACCAGCTGCACGTGCCGTGTTATCGGTATCAGCAAGAAACTCAGCTGCGCGATCAAGACTCCGGTGCTCATTGCCGTCAGCATCCGGACGCTGGAAGGAATAAGAAACACGATTGGTGCCAGCAGATCCATCAGCCAGCATCTGAGCCGCTTCTGAAGTGAAGTTGCCCTCAGCGAAAATCTGAATATCACCAGCGTGATCACCTCGTGCATTGTATCCGCCGTTACCAATTTGGGCGTAGTTATTCACTCCTCCTGCAGTGGTAAGAAGAATGTCATTTCCGGCCATGACTGAGATCGTATCAATAGCGAGGCCGAAGTTACCCGAGGAGTTAGCGGAGTTACCATCGTGACGTCCACCGTGTCCCAACTGAGCATAGTTATTATTATCTCCCCAATCATCCGTCGTTCCGCCACCGGCTGCGAATAGAATATCGCCAGTGACGCTTGCTAATGTTCCATCTGCAGCAATACCGGCACGCACCTCGATGCTTCCATTATGATCACCCTGAGCATTTCCGCCACCGTGACCAATCTGCGCGTAATGGTAAGTACCACCACCATCACCGGCATGAGTGCCTCTTCCACTTTGACCCGCGAGGAAGGTGATTCCCCCGGCCGTCGTTGTTACTGAAATATCACCGCTATGACCTTGGATGCGTCCGGAAGCCAGTTGGCGTCCACCATCCTGATAGGCATCAATGTCGTAACCACCGTGTCCAATCTGCACGTAGTTCTGTGCTTCGTTACCGACATCGAAAGGACTACCATTCTTGAAGAACGATCCTGCGACGAATCGAATCTCGCCATCCGAGGCAACATCGATTGCGCCGGTGAGCCCTTCACCACCTTCGGCAACGGTTCCGTAAGTCTTTGAACCATGTCCACCGTGTCCGATCTGAGCACTGGTATTCAAGTGATCGCCACCGCGGAATACGATTCCACGTCCGACTTCAGGTCCGGCAGCAAAGGTCCCTGCAGACACATTGATAAAACCGGAATGAGTTCCATCGGAGTCATTTCCTCCGTGCCCAAGCTGAACATATCCGCGCTCATTTCCGCCAGGATTGGTATCGCCAGTTCCCTGATCAGTTGCAGCGATAAAACGAATACCGCCCGTTTGAACATCAACCGTAATGTTTCCAGTATGAGAATCCCGGGTGCTACGACCACCATGTCCCAATTGGGCGTAGGTATCAGAATCCTTACCGGCAAGAAACTCAAGATCACCTGTAGTGACGGTCACGGTAATGTTGCCGATGTTTCCTACATCATTGGTGGTTGCAGGCTGCACACCTGCGGCATTCTTGGCAGCGTCTCTGTATTGGCCGTGATCATCATCGGAATTGTATCCACCGTGACCCAGCTGCGCGAATGAGAGATTTGCTCCTTCAGCGGAATTACCACCTTTGAAAGAAACGGTATCCACTGAATTCACGATGATATTACCACTAAATTCTCCACCGGCTTCATACCCGCCGTGGCCTAGCATCGCATAGGCGCCCTGAGCGTTCAGATTACTGGCATCGTTCGAATTCTTTCCTTGTGGCGCTGCGAAATCAATACCGCCGGTTGATTCGACGGTAATATCCCCGACGACATCTCCGAAGCTATAAAATCCACCGTGTCCAATCTGAACGTAAGCTTCGTCCCCGCCTCGAACGAGTGTTCCATCGGCTTCGTTGGGAGCGTGGAATACGATATCAGCACCAACACCTGTGGTTCTCACGGTGATGTCACCCATGAAAGTCCCCAATGTTGCGGTTCCTGCCGAAACCGTTCCTGATCGGTTAGCTACTGTGAAACTCGTGTCGCCATTGAGAGCCAATCCGGTAGCAAGATCTAAACCGAGACCGTCCAGGTTAGTGGTGTAAGGCTCCCAGGGATTCCGACCGGCATTATTGTCGAGCGATCCGCCATTATCATATGGCCCTAAAACGGCAGTCTGATTGCCATCGAGATCAGCATTGTCGCGGAAACTCGCTTTCCAACCACCGTGACCAATACGAGCGAAGTTACGTCCGTCGGCATTCGAATTACTTCGGCTTCCAGCAAGGAAAGTAATTCCACTGTCTGCTTCGACAACGATATTTGAATCGAGACGAGCGTCGGAGTTTCCATCTCCGCCGTGATTACCAAAGCTCTCGTAACCTCCGTGCCCAATCATCGTGAACGAACCAATTCTTTCACCGGCTTTGAAAATCATCTCACCACCAGTGGTTGCCACATCAATCGATCCACTGTGACCATCGCCATAGGGAGAACCGGGATTTGCAGAAACCTGACGACCACCGTGACCGATCATCGCCCAGTTCCAGTCACCGTCCGTGTTACCACCGGTAAAGAGAATATCTCCGGTGGCGTCCACTTCAATATTACCAGAGCGAGTCGCGGGACGATAGGCACGGTCATTACTACGACGAAACGCAGCATCACTTCCGCCCCAGCGGTCCGTTCTCGTTCCACCATCAGCCCAACCGCCATGGCCAACCTGTGCGAACGAAGAGCTGTCACCGCCATCAAATTTAATCGCCCCGTCCGCACCACCAACACCACCGGCATTCAGCGTGATATTCGAACGAATTTCACCATCAGAGTAGAATCCCCCGTGACCGACCATTGCCCAGGTATTGTTTCCACTTCCCACGAATCCATCATTGGTTCCGTGAAGATCGACATCAGCGTTAAAGTTAATACTTCCCGCTACTGCATTTACTACGATATCGCCATCGTGATCACCTGCCGTCTCATAACCTCCGTGGCCAATCTGAGCGAAGGTATTGTGCGCATTGCCCCCAGTGAAGTTAATGTCTCCGCCGGTCGCGGTAACATTAATATCCCCACTGAATCCATCCCAAAGAGGAAGACCCTGGCCAGAGGCCGCAACAATTGAGTTGTCCGTTGGCCATGTACCGAATCCAACGCCTTCAAATACCCAATTCGTTCCGTTCCATGTCGATGGAACATTGAAATCATCCGCTTCCCTGAATGTTGGGCCACCTCCGAGAAGCGTGTCACTAAAATTATTGCGGAACTGGCGATAGGAGAACAAACCGCCGTGTCCAAGTCGAGAGAAGTTAAAAGACCCTGCATTGTCACTCTCGCCATTTTCACGAGTCGCGCCGAGGTTTCCACCGCTGAAGCTAATACCGTTTCCGGCAATCACATTGATCTCACCAGTCTTGCCCCCGTAGACAGACGACCCGCCATGACCCAGCATGGAGAAATTCTCATCACCACGAGCGCGGTTACGGTGGTTCTCATCCTGATTGCCAGCACGATTCATCACGTAAACGTGAGCTCCCCATGGAACTACATGTCCCGTAGCATCTTGAGGACGACTTGAAAAACTAATCTCTCCTGTAGTTGCGGTCACATTGATGTGTTCTCCCGTGCGACCCAGGTTTCCTGTCATTCCGTGCCCGCCGTGACCAAGCAATGCATAGCTGCGATGATCCGTATTGTTGGCATCAAAAACCGTCCCCCCCCCCCGCGAAGTTGATATCACCATTGTTAACAAGAACGTCAACATTTCCATGGTGGTTGCCGTGGGTGTTCATCCCGCCGTGGCCGACTTGAGCAAAGTGACCATACCCACGAGTACCACCCGCAGCGAAATCGACGTCACCATTATCTACGAGGATCATTATATCCCCGTTATGACCTTCCGTGGTAGACAAAGGATCGTTGAGGTTATTGTCGCGACTGTTGTCGGCATCTGAATCGTGCCCTCCGTGGCCAATCATCGCATAGTTGAAATCGATATCGTTGATCCCGGCATTACTACGACCCTGAGTGACGCTTTCGATATTGCCATCACCACCGTAGTTGAATCCGACGTTGTGGTTATCACTCAATCCCTGACCACCACGGAAATTGATTCCAGCGTCGGCATTAACTGTAATAGTTCCAGAATGAAACTGCCCAGCGGCTCCTCTTGATTCCGTTCCACCGTGACCAATCTGAACGTAGGCACGACGGTCGTTACCGGCTTTACCGATAAGCTGTCCACCTCCGCCATTAAAAGCTCCGGCTGCATCCACTCCAGCGCGAACATCAATATCGCCAGTGTGCCCTGTGTTAACGCCAGCTCCTTCAGCATGAGTTGCCGTCGAAGAGGTTGAGCTGTATCCGCCATGGCCGATCTGTGCATAGGTTCGCAGACTGTCGTTAATGTTGAAGTTCTCGTGATCGTAATTAACGAAGATATCAGGTTGATTTGCGGTATCAGTTCCTAGGATCGCAGTGTTCCAAGTGATCTCACCCGTCACATAGTCAATCGTTCCGACGGCAGCACCTCCGCCAGCAGGAACGATGTTCCCTGCTCCGTCATCGACGTAATCCGCCGCTGCATTTCCGTCATAAACATTGGTTTGCAGGCGAAACTCGACTGTGCCGGCCTGAATATTTTCACCGGTGACCTTCGTTTTCTGTCCACCGCCTGCCGCAGCGGCCTGATCCATGAGGAGATAATTCAATCCTCCAGTTCCCCAGTAGGCATTGAATTCACTTAGGTCATTGCCATTACCACCGTTTGTTCCGCTGATATCACCGTATTCGCCAATTCGGCTAACAACGCGTGCATTCGTCAAGCCACCCTGCATGACAATATCATTCCCGGCCCAAACTTCGATATCGCCAAGGTGAGTTCCATCAAAATTTCGTCCTCCGCTACCGATCTGCGCACTGCTGGATCGTCCGCTTCCCGCTGCAACAACCACGTTCCCAGTGCCACCTAGGCCATGAACCCTGATAAATTCGTCGCTACGTCCAGTGTGTCCCTGACTATCCGCTCCGCCGTGTCCGACCTGAGCAAAGTTGAATTTATCCTGATTGTTTTTGGAAGAATACATCCCGCCAACCACGTTTACCGAGCCATCCTCAGCAATAAATTCGATATTCCCGTGATGATCTCCATCCGTCCAAAGACCACCATGACCTCCGATGGCGTAATGATAACGTCCAGCACCTTCCCCGTTACTAACGAGGCTTGGGTCATTTGTAATTGGAAGCACATTGCCATCTGAATCCAACCTGTCAGCCAAAGCAACGGTGCTACCTCCCATGAAGCTGATATCGCCTCCAGTAGTGATTACCGAAATATCTCCGAAGTGTCCCCACTTCCCTTCACCAACCCCGGCAATTCCGGCATTGGTGTTACCTGCTGCGGTTCGAGCAAAAGCAACCCCTCCATTTTGACCATAATAATTGGAATCACTGTTCGAGGCATCAGCCTGCAAACCACCATGACCAATCATGGCGTAGATACGAAAATCATCATCCCAGTCGTCGGTGTTTCGTGCACCAGTTCCAGCAATTACAGCGACATCGCCACCGGTACTAATCACGATATCGCCATTCAAGCCAAATGTGTCAGCACCACTCCCTGTTCCCGACCGTGCATCCCGACCTCCATGACCGATCTGGACCGTACTATCCGAGGTCGAACCAGCCTTAAGAAAAATACCGCGCCCATCCTCTCCAACTCCGTTGGTAATCGTTATGTCACCAAAGTGATTACCATCCGCCTGGTAGCCTCCATGTCCCACCTGCCCGTAAGCCTGATAATCAAAGTGCCTTTCGCCGTTTCCTGCGAGCACCTCAAGTTTTCCGCCTAAGGTTCCAGGCGCGAGACCAATCGTGATATTACCACTGTGGTGGCCTTTCACATCATTGCCGCCATGACCAAGTTGAGTATAGGATCGGTGGTAGTCACCGGCGTGCATCCGAATATCACTCGCAGCCAGGATCGAAATATTCCCCGTATTCCCTCCATCTGTCAGGTTATTGTTCGCACCGTCAGATTCATGTCCCCCATGACCAATTTGAGCGTAGTTATGCTCGCCCCGGCCTCCGATGGACTCGTAATCCACACTCACCACGTCAGCGGCGCCGTTTCCAATTGTTGCAGCATTAAAACGAACCACTGCCTGATCGTAGACAATTTCACCGATCTGATTGCCTTGATCATCAATAATAAAACTAGTCCGCTCATCACTTTGTCGATCAGGATAGTCGGTAATTATAGTTCCATCAGAAAGCACGATCCTAAGCGATCCAGGCTTAACATTGGCACGCCCTAGAAAAGCAGCACCTAGATTAGCAGCGCCGGTAACTACATTCTCATTCGCCGTTGTAGCCGCTGTGTCGGTAAGCGAAGAGAGCGACATGTAGACGTTTGCGGTACTGTTGGCCGCTTTAACGCCGTTGCTCAGGTGATCAAGATTATCAACAGCGGCAGTAAACGAAACAGTCGAGAGTGGATTCGTTGTTGACCCCAGCATGTCGATTCCCCCGTTACTGAAAATATCAATATTACCGGAATGATTTCCCCGACTGGCATATCCGCCATTACCAATCTGCACGAAGGTTTGAGTATTCGAGTCGTAAGCCTGCATGATGATAGACGTCGTGGCTGACCCGTCGAGGGAGCGAGTCTGGCGCGTAAATCGCTGGCCGCCCTGGAGACTGCCATCAAATATAACACCACCTCCGTTTGCGATAATATTGATATCTCCATTGAAGCCACTTGGATTATTCCCCCCGTTTGAATAGCCACCATGACCGATCATCGCGAAGTCCCGATCCTGCGTTCCAGCGATGAAGGTGATTCCACCAGTCGTCACATCACCGTCCGCACCACCGAGTTGGTCGCCTACGTCCCCTGTTCCGGATGTCACGTAAATATCCTGCTTATTGGCCATGACGCCGTCCGCGTCGCGACCGCCATGACCGATCATTATGTATCGATCCTGTGCTTGCCAATACCCTGATCGGCTAGTGCCGTTAGCCCGGTCATTGAACCAGCGATTTGCATACGCTACAGAAAGCCCTAAAGCATCAGTATCTCCCGAAACGCCTGAATCAAAACTAATATCCCCAAACGCCGTCACCGTGATATCAGCCGCATTCACCAAGCTGTCGTAGTTACCGCTACTTCCGTAACCGCCATTTCCGATTTGGGCAAAACTCTCAAAGTGCTTACCGGCTTTAAAAATAATATCACCATCCGTAGCGCCTGCGCCCTGACCTGCGAGAACCGTAACACTGCCACCTTTGGCACCGTCCACATTGTTTCCACCATGCCCGATCTGGGAATGAGTGCGGCCGTAACCCCAATCAAAGTTAGAATTCTTATTCGCGCCGGCAGCAAACAAGATATCTCCCTGCGGCGCCTGAACATCGATATCACCCTGATACCCCTCGCCTGTATCCGCTCTCTGGTTGGCACCACCATGACCGATTTGCATATAAGCCCATCGCTGATTACCTCCCATTCCACCAATACCAATCTGTGAAGCATCATCATTGGGATCCACGTAGGCCCCTCCGGCAAAAACGGTGATATTTCCGGTGCTGGAATTATCGGCCCGTATTCCGGTAAGATTGATTGCACCATGAAGCCCCCCTGCCAGACCGGTAAAGGTCAAATCCGTCCTACCAACATCAGTTTGAGTTCCGCCGTGACCAATATGAATCGAAGCATCCTGGTCCGATCTTCCGTCCGTTTGCGTGTACCCATGCATGCGAACGGCACCCGTTTCAGCAGTAACAACAATTTCGCCACTTCGACTCGCATCATAAATACTTCCCGAGTTACCTTCGCCGTATGAGCCATGGCCGATCTTCACAAAACGAAGACCCGCACGCCCCGCGACCATATCAATGCCGATTCCATCGAGGCGGGAAGCCGTAACCACATCACCTTCCAAGCCGTCGCCCACGGTTCCTTCCGCTATCACAGAGACATCACCGTGGTAGCTTCCCACGTTCTCCGCACCACCGTGACCGATCATCGCGTAGTTACCGCTGCCCGTATTCGTATTCGCGACTAAATTGGGATCGGTTGTAATCCCGGGTGCCGCGAGCATAAAGATGTCACCTACCGCGTGGACCGTAATGTCACCGTCAACCCGATTGAGAACACCATCATAGATAACCGCTTCCGTATTCGTTCTCCATGTCGTCCCGAAGAACTGGCGACCATTGATCGTATTGATCGTATAGCCATCTCTGGTCGTCTTGATGTCAGTACGATTTGCTCTCGCCCGCTCCTCAAAGCCTTCTGCTCCGCTACCACCGTGTCCGATCTGAACGTAAGCACGAGTCGTTCCGGCACGCAAGTCAGCGCGACCGCTCAATCGAGCAGTAATGTCGCCCGTAGCACCACTACCTGCCCCGTCAAAATCGCCACCAAGGAATCGGGTGCCTCCGAGCAAGTCGATGTAGTTCTTTCCGAGAAGGTTTCTGTGAGTCGTGAAACCAGTTCCGTCGTTGGCCGCATCACTCCCCCACCACTCGTTTACGAGACCATTGTTGACCCCGTTGTTGTTCGTATTCGCATTTGAAATTTGAAACTCGACCCCATTATCAGTGAATCCCAACTGCGCAAAGCGCTCTGTTGTATTGTCACCACGCATGATCAGATCATGACCCGCAACAAGCGTATCACCGTAGCGTGAACCTACATTCACTTGAGTCGCGAGCGTCGTAGCATTTCCGATAAAAATCGATCCACCGCCGTTTCCTGCCGCATCATTCGCGGCCTCACCGGCAGCACCAGGCATCGTATCCAGAACAGCAGCCATATTAAAACTACCAACGGTCTCTACAGATCCACCCAAAGGAGTATCGATTCCCGTGCTACCATCCCAGCCTGCAACGATATTGATTCCGCCCGTTCCGGCACTTCTAACCGAATCATTAAAAATGACATCATTCGCAGCCAGCAAAGTCAGGGTTCCTGGAGTAGTTGCCGCCGAATCCGCATACCATTCAACCTTGTTGTTTACCGTGATATTACCTGGATCAGATCCACCGAAATTAGTTGTTATGATGACATTGTTCCCAGCATCAAGGCTATTCGAAAGAGCCACGTTATTAACAACGGCAGCACTCGCAGTATCACTACTGATCGTCACGTTAGTGGGATCCAAAAGAAGTGTCCCGCTCAGGCCGTGATCGGAAGAGAGATCTACAATACCATCAAAACCAAGGTTGCCCTTTCCTGAAATCTCAGCAAAGCCGCCGCTTCGGTGAGCACCGGCCCCAAGCGCCGAAACGCTTCCTTCAAAAATCGTAGTATCATCAGACCAAAGAATGACCACTCCTCCATCTCCAGTCTCAAGCGCATTGGCACGAATCGCAGAACCTTCGGCCACCGTCAGCGTAGTGGCATTCGAGATAGAGGCATCGCGACCCTGAAATCCCCCACCAATTTTAACAACTCCGCCGCCAAAACCACCTGATGCATCGATATCGCTCGAAGCGCCAACATTAATAACCGCACCCTCAACCTCAACCTTACCGCCTACACGGTCGGAAGAAGTAACATCAATACTTCCGTTAAGATCAACCGCGTCAGTGCCATTAATGGCAATCCGTCCCCGCTCAGCACGAAGCATTCCGTCCACCTTTGCATAAGCGGCTTCGATCAAAATACGCCCACCGCTGCCGGAGCTTGGAGCACTGACAGCAATACTGCCGGAGTTTTCGACACCGCCGCCGATACCCTTAAGGTGAACGCTTCCCCCATAATTAGAGACACCCGTTGCCCGAATCGATCCCTTGTTATTAATTGCCAGGGCAAACATGTTTCCGTGTGCTTTCAGCTCCACGGACGCACCCTCAATTGTGCCGTTATTAAGAATACCGGTTCCACTCACTCCGGAACCTTTCGCGCGAACAAACATTCTCTCGTTGCCCATACCGCTGTCTTCTTTCAGAAGCACTTCCTCACCCGCAGCAAGGCCAACCGTTCCGTTTCGCGCCGTGATCGTTCCACCTGCCGCATTCGTAACCGTGCGCCCTATCAAAAACACATCTCCACCGATCGCGTTGATTCGACCCATGTTGGTGATATCCCCACTACCACCTTTGAAAACCATGTCACCGCCTGCAAGAAACTCCCCATTACTCACATCCAGTGTTGAAAGTGCCAACCCGTGCACATCAATCGTTCCATTGGCCCCCACCAATATCCCGTTCGGGTTGATCACAAATACATTTCCGTTGGCCTTCAGCGCCCCATGAATCGCTGATGGGTTTCCACCCGTAACACGGTTGAGTACAGCCGCTGTCGAACCCGGCTGATTGAACTGAGTCAACTCACCTGCATCAATCGAGAAATCGGCCCAATCGATAATCGCTTTCTGAGATCCCTGATTAATCTGAAGATTTCCAGCACCGCCCGAAAAAGTAACGTCACCATTCACTACGACACCTCCCGAGGGATTCGCCTGAATAGGAATCGACCAAAAGGTCAAACCTGGCG
>JAOFXR010000040.1 GCA_028047635.1 Verrucomicrobiales bacterium | reverse complement strand
ATTGTCCTGTCTGCTCGCCGACGCGGGCCTCCTTTATCACGGGGCTATACCCTGACATGGCAGGCGTTCCCGGAGTAATTCGCACTCCTTTACCGGGAAAGTCGACGAGCTGGGGAAACCTACGCAACGATGTCGTGACCTTGCCGTCTCATCTCAAGACGGCCGGCTATGATACCGCTTTGATCGGAAAGTGGCATCTTGGAATGGAGGCACTGTCCTACCATGAGAACGGCGAGAATGACTGTGAATAGCCTTGATTTCTTCCACGGATTCCTCGGTGACATGATGGATGATTACTATAATCATCTCCGGCACGGAAAGCACTACATGCGCCGTAACGAAGTGCCCATCCATCCCAAAGGGCATGCGACAGACATTTTCACGGATTGGGCAGTCGACTATCTTGAGGCTCGCAAATCAGCTGAGGATCCATTCTTTATGTTCCTTGCTTACAACGCCCCCCACACTCCGATCCAACCACCTGCCGACTGGTTGGAAAAAGTCAAAACGAGAGAGGACGGAATCACCGATCAACGGGCTGCGCTTGTGGCCCTGATCGAACATCTGGATGCCGGTGTTGGGCGAGTCGTCGACTCGCTTAAGAAAGAGGGCCTCTGGAATAACACCGTCGTGGTATTCACGAGTGACAACGGCGGTCAGTCCAGCGTCGGCGCCCGCAATGTTCCCTGGCACGGAGGGAAACAGGACATGTGGGAAGGTGGGATTCGCGTGGGGACCTCCGTGAGTTGGCCCGGAGTGATTGAGCCAAAGACAGTGAACAAGGATCACCTTTCTATGACAATGGATCTTTACCCGACTCTTGCTGAGATCGCAGGAATTCCGGTGAAACACGAATTAGACGGGCGCAGCTTTCTTCCGGTGCTGAAGAGCGAGCCATTTGAAGAAAATCCACGTCCCGTATTTTGGGTGCGCCTTGAGGGCAACGCGAAGTATGGCGGCATCCCCTATCATGCGGTGAGAATGGGTGATTGGAAGTTACTGCGAAATACGCCTTTTGAGCCCTACCAATTGTTCAATCTCGAAACTGATTCTGGCGAAATGAAAGAGGTTCCGAGAAAGGCAGCTCCGAAGCGATATGACGAACTTTTTAATACGCTGATGATGCACGTCAATCGCGCTGGACAGATCCCCTGGCAGCGGGAGAACCCCTAACTCTTTCTGAATTATGGCCAAGCGGACCACAATCGACCTTCTATTGATCGAATACGGCAGGTCCGTGTTAGATGCTCCCCTTTTATGGCTTCCCTGCGCGGAGAAGTGTCGATTGCTGATCATCGCCGGAGTCCATGGTGAAGAACCGGAAACGACCGTGACCCTTTCGCGTGCCGTGCGTTCCTGCCAAGGCGATGGGATCTCGCCTCATGTGGGTGTTATTTTCTGTGCGAACCCGGATGGCGTTGCGCTGGGAACTCGTGGCAATGCGAACGGCGTCGATTTGAATCGAAACTTTCCGTCATCGAATTGGCAAAGTGAACCGACGACCTGCCGCTGGCATGCCGATGAAGGGGAAGTGCAGGAAATAGGAACCGGTTCTTCCGCTGGTTCAGAGCCCGAGTCTCAAGCACTTCTATCGCTATTGAGGGAAAACGCTCCCGATCAGGTGTTGACGCTTCATGGCCCTCTCGCCTGTGTTGATGATCCCCTTCGTTCGCCTCTTGGGAGTTGGATCGCAGCCCAATCTGGACTGCCCCTCGTCGGAGATATCGGCTATGCTACCCCCGGTTCGATGGGAACGTGGGCGGCTGAACGGGATCTTCCGTGGATTACCTGGGAGTTTCCGCCCCATGGAATTGAGCCTTTGAGCAAATCCTGTGTTCCTTTATTGAAAGTAATTTTGAGCGGTGATATTTTCTGAAACCATAATCCCCTCGGGGTGTTTCATAGGGATTGTAACCGGAAGCGAACTCCCGACGTCTTTCTCAATGTATGAAAACTCCCTTATTCGTTAGCCTGCTTTGCCTGTCCTATACTTCAGGCTACAGCGAAGAAGTCACCTACCATCGTGACATCGCCCCGCTCATTCAGAATCACTGCATGAGTTGTCACCGGCCCGGAGCAAGCGCCCCTTTCCCACTCACTAGTTTTGAGGAAGTTTCCCGCAAGGCGAAGACGATTACGCGCGTAGTCGATGACCGATACATGCCACCATGGCACGCGAACCACGAACTTACCTCGTTTCAGGACGTGAGGCGTCTTGACGAGGACGAAGTGGCATTGTTTACCCGCTGGGTTGACGCGGGAAAGCTCGAAGGCAATCCGGCTGACAGCCCTGAGCCTCCCACCTACACCGAAGGCTGGCAACTGGGCGAGCCTGACATGGTGGTGACAATGGCTTTGCCTTATGACGTGCCGGCGGACGGGCCTGACATTTATCGAAATTTCGTGCTTCCACTTGATCTGGATGAGGACAAATGGGTCAAGGCTATTGAACTGAGGCCCTCAGCCCGTTCAGTCGTTCACCATTCCCTCTATTTTCTCGATGATAGCGGGACAGCCAGAAAACTGGATGGCAAAGATGGTAAGCCCGGCTTTCGCGGAATGTCCTTTCGGAAAAGTGGATCCCTTGGTGGTTATGTCCCCGGGGTGAGTGCGCGCAAATTGCCCGGTGATCTTGCACGCCCCCTTCCGAAGGGTTCGGACCTCGTCCTTTCCACTCATTTCCACCCGTCGGGAAAACGGGAGGCCGAACAGACGACAGTGGGAATCTATTTTGCGGAAAAGGCCCCTTCCCGCCAGCTTCAGGAAGTTCAGGTGCCTCCGGGATTCGGGCGGGGCATGAAGATCGATATTCCGGCTGGTGAGTCCAACTATATCGTGAAAGATACCTTTGAAATCCCCGTGGATGTTGAAGCGATCAGCGTGAGTGGCCACGCCCATTACATTTGCGAAACTATGCGAATGACAGCCGCCTTGCCCGACGGAACCGAAAAGGTCCTTCTTGATATTCCCGACTGGGATCTCGATTGGCAGGACACCTACTATTTTGCAGAGCCGACGATTCTTCCAGAGGGAACTGTTCTTACTTCTGTGATCTCCTACGACAATTCTTCTGCGAATCTCGACAACCCGCATTCTCCGCCTCAACGCATCAAATGGGGACGGGAATCGACTGATGAGATGGGTAGCATCACGCTGATCGGCGTGCCTGTGGAAGCGGATGATTACACGAGCCTCAACCGCTCAACCAAAATACAACGAGCTCAGATCTTCACGCAACTGGGTAAGGAGCTGAAAGATACCCAGGTGCTGGATCGCCTCCCCGTGATTATACGTTTTTTGGATAAGAACAAAGACGGATCGCTGCAGGCGAACGAACTTCCCGCTCGAATGCGCGAGGCGCTACTCCTTCGACTCGATGAAGACAAGGACAAGTCGCTCAATCCCTCGGAGATCCAAACATTGAAAGATTGGCTTGAAAGTATGGAATCCGAAAAGAACGCATGAGGCTATTCACAGTCATTCTCGCCGTTCTCATGGTAGGACAGTGCCTCAGGGCTGACGAGAAAGAGAATCTCCGGCCCACTGCCGAAGTCTGGTTTTTCGTAGCAATCGATTGCCCGATTGCGAATCACTATGTGCCTGAGATGAATCGTATCGCAGCTGAATATCAAGACCGCGGCGTGTCGTTCTCTCTAATATATCCGAATACCGCCCTAACCGAAGAACAACTCGCAGCACACCGGACGGAGTATGAATTAAAAATCGATGGGAGAATTGATAGAGACCACTCTCATGTCAAAAGAGCCGGTGTAACAACGACTCCTGAAGTAGCCGTTTTTGACCGGAATGGGATACTTATTTACCGAGGAATGATTGATAACCTTTTTACCGAGTTTGGTGACCGGAGGCAGGTCGCATCGAAGCGCTACCTGAGAGACATTCTGAAACAGTGTGAAACGGAACGGGATATCCCCCTAACTTTCACAGAACCAGTTGGTTGCCTGATCGAGCCAATCAAATAGTGAGTCTTTCGCTTCCTGACCTAACACTTTTCTGCTACAATCGAGTCTCACCATTCGGTTATGCAAAAACAAAGCCTCGTTGAATCAGTTCTCGATAACCTTCCCGTCGCCGTCTTTGCGAAAGACGCGACCGACGATTTTAAGTTTGTTCTGTGGAATAAGAAGCAGGAAGAGATCACGAGTTTGCGGGCAGTGAAAGCACTCGGAAATGATGACTATGATCTTTTCTCTCAAGAGTCGGCCGATTACTTCCGCAGCGTAGACAAAGCAGTTCTCAAGCGGGGTAAACTGCTCAACGTTCCTGAAGAGATCATCGATACCAAGCACCGGGGCGAGGTTCACCTCCGAACCGTAAAGCTACCGGTTCGCGATGAGAAAACCGGTCATGATCTTGTCGTCGGAATTAGTGAGGACATCACTGAGCAGGTTCAGTCGTTGCGCCAGCTTGAGCATCTCAATAAGAATCTAGTCAAGACTAACAATGAACTCGCCGACACTCAAATGCAGCTGATCCAAGCGGAAAAGCTCGAGTCTATCGGGCGTCTCGCCGCAGGGGTTGCCCATGAGGTGAAGAATCCTCTCGCGATGATTTTACTCGGGGTGGACTATCTTTCGCAGGGAATTGATCCTGAAGATGGCAACGTCGAAACGATTCTTACCCAGATGGGGGAAGCGGTCGAACGGGCCGATCGTATTGTCCGTGGACTGGTCGATTTTTCCTCACAGCAGGCCTTGAGTCGGGAACCTGTTAAGTTGGATCTCGTGATTGAGGAAGTGCTCCTCCTCCTAAAGCATGAGCTGACCCGCTCGAAGACCAATGTTAAGATCGAAATCGAAGAGGATTTGCCGCATGTCTTTTTAGACATGTCTAAATTCGAGCAGGTGATAATCAACCTCGTGATCAATGCCGTTCACGCAATGAATGGTACAGCGAAGAACGAGTTGCTCATTCGAGGGCGTTCTGAAAGGATCAAAGACGTGGTTAAGAATCAGGGGGCACGAAAGTACGAGGTCTTTCGGGACGGAGACCGTGTCGTTATCCTCGACATTATCGACAATGGCTCAGGAATTGATAAAGGACACGCGAACCGTCTCTTCGATCCGTTTTTCACGACGAAGGCGACAGGCGTTGGAACCGGGCTGGGGCTCTCGGTCGCAAAGAAAATCGTGGCACTTCACGGAGGGAGCCTTACTCTTGAAAACCGGGAGGACGGCAAGGGCGCAAGAGCTCGATTGATCCTTCCCACCCAGATTGACACAGGCAAAGTAGCGCTTGCCCCGAATGTGATGAAAGAGATTGACAGTTGATCCCTATTATCATGACAATACCGCTCAGATTCCAAGCAATTAACACTATCCATTATGGCAAATAAAGTTCTCCTCGTAGATGATGAAGCAGGGTTTACCCAGCTTCTAAAAATGAACCTGGAAAAATCAGGTGGATACGAGGTAATGATCGAGAATGACTCGACTCAAGCCTTCACTACTGCCTTGAGTTTCGAGCCGGACGCGATTATTCTTGATATCGTAATGCCGGGAATGGATGGCGGTGATGTTCAAGCCCAGTTTCAGCAAAGCCCTAAGCTTGCCAAAGTTCCCGTCGTTATGCTCACTGCTTTGGTAGACTCAGCCGAGCTTTCCGAAGGCGCTGTGGCGCAAGTGGGAGCCACCACGGTTCTCCCCAAGCCCGTTGATTTAAGCCTCCTATTGCGTGTTCTCGAGGAGATGCTGGCCTGACAGATTTTCACGGAGCGGCGCATTGTTTGCTGCTCCGCTTGGATCCCCCCTCTTTTGAGTGGGATATCTAATTGTCTGCACATTTTCTGTGGGCAATTCGTGATATCACGGTCTACTATCTCCTCGTAAATGGCTCGAGATTATACAGTGCGACGCGTTCCGAAACAGGCGAAGTCGGAGATCGACTACGCGGCGGAACTGAACGATAAACAATTCGCAGCGGTGACAGCTCCTCCGGGACCTTCGCTGGTCATTGCCGGAGCAGGCAGTGGCAAGACGAGAACCCTCACCTACCGGGTCGCCTACCTTCTCGATAATGGAATTCGCCCTGCGAATATCCTGTTGCTGACCTTCACGAACAAAGCAGCCCGTGAGATGCTCGATCGAGTCGAAGAGCTCGTCCCATACGACACCCGTGATCTTTGGGGCGGCACCTTCCACTCGATTGGAAACAAGATTCTGCGTCGTCACGCGGAGTTGCTCGGATGGCAAAGAAACTTCTCGATCATGGATCGAGAAGATCAGAAAGAGCTCCTCAACGCCGTGATTGGCGAGTGTAAAGTCGATACCAAAGCGAGCCGCTTTCCCAAACCGGACGTCATCGCAGACATTTTCAGCCTTTCGAATAACATGGGGACCGAAATCACTGAGATTTTGCAAACCCGCTATCCTTACTTTACTCACCATGCAGAGGTCATCATTGAGATGCTTGATGCCTACGAGTTCAAGAAACAGGAGACGAACTCGATGGATTTCGATGACCTCCTCGTGAAGCCGCTTCGCCTCTTTAAGGAAAACGAAGCAGTGAGAAAGCAGTATCAAAGTCAGTTCGAGTGGGTGCTTGTTGATGAGTATCAGGATACGAATGCTCTCCAGGCTGAACTGATCGATATTTTCGCCTTTCCTCAGAAAAATGTCATGGTCGTAGGCGATGACGCCCAGTCAATCTACTCCTGGCGAGGGGCCGATTTTCGGAATATTCTCGATTTCCCGGAACGTTATGAAGGGGCGAGGAAATTTGTGATAGAGACCAACTATCGATCCGTTCCTGAAATCTTGAGTCTCGCTAACGCGGCGATTGCTCCCAACACAAAACAGTTTCGTAAAGACCTTGCCCCCTTTCGCCCCGATCGGGAAGAGCTACCGGCGCTTGCCCCATTGCAGGATCCAAATACTCAGGCGGCC
The DNA here is from genome assembly GCA_028047635.1 of Verrucomicrobiales bacterium. GTDB lineage: Bacteria > Verrucomicrobiota > Verrucomicrobiia > Verrucomicrobiales > DEV007 > Arctic95D-9. The sequence continues at coordinate 20,125 of JAOFXR010000040.1, read as the reverse complement.
TTTGTTGCCCAGCGAATCCTGGAACTTCGCGATGAAGGTACGGAACTGAATGAAATTGCCGTGCTATACCGGGCGCACTTTCATGCGATGGAGATTCAATTGGAGCTCACTAATCGAGGGATACCCTTCGTGATCACGAGCGGACTTCGATTTTTTGAACAGGCCCACATCAAAGATGTGGCAGCGTTTATGAAGTTCGTCAGCAACCGGCGTGACGAAGTGGCCTTCAAACGGATCACCAAAATGCTACCGGGTGTCGGTGCCAAGACCGCTGACAATCTCTGGATGGCATGGATGAACTCATCCGGCAGCGGCGAAAAACCAGTGGTATCCTTTTCTGAAATCCTTTTGGAGTTCAAGGTCCCCGCGAAAGGAAAATCCTCGTGGGAGCAAATGGCCTACACTCTCGATGAACTCGTTGACGGAGAAGGCAAACCGAAGCCGCCTAGCCCGATGATGCCTTCCATCATGGGCGGCGTCTACGAAGAATACATGCGATCGAAGTTTACAAACTTCGATTCACGAAAACAGGATCTGCAGCAGCTTGAGCGCTATGCGGAAAAATTCGAGGACATCGATGAGTTCCTGAGTCAACTCAGCCTTCTAGCGGGCCAGGACACGCTGGGCGCCACGCAGGAGGAACCTGATGCCGAAGCAGTCTGTCTCAGCTCCGTTCACCAGGCAAAGGGACTTGAATGGCAGGCGGTTTTTGTGGTGTGGCTTGCAGATGGCAAGTTTCCAAACAGTCGGGTCATTGATGAAGACAGCGAAGACCAGAGCGGCCTCGAAGAGGAACGACGACTTTTCTACGTCGCGGTGACCCGGGCGAGAGATGAGCTTTACCTCACCTACCCCCTTCTCTGGCACGGAGCCTTTGATGGCGAGGTGTTGCAGCGCCCTTCCCGCTTTCTCGAAGACATTCCCACTGAGCTCGTAGAAGAGTGGAATGTCGGTGCCGCCTGGTAAGTCTTTTAAAGAAGCGCATCCCCGCAACACGGCCCATTTTACCTTGGCCTTGGAATGGAGCGCTGAGTAAACTCTGTCCATGAGTTGCAGAAAATTCGAGACAATCCTTGTAATCCTTTCTCTGGTGCTGTCCGCATCATCGGCGGATTTCTCCGACATTCCCACCGAGCCCACGCCCGGGGATGTCATGTTGCGAGACTACTTTGCTCAGGAAACACGCCGAGTCGAAGCGAGAACGAATGCGCTCGTTTCTGATCCGGATAACTGGCCAGGCAAACAGGCTTCGTTGAGGCGTGAGCTCTACGAAATGCTGGGGCTTCAACCGTTGCCTGCCCGGTCCCCACTGAAAGCCGAGATTACCGGATCCACGACCCGAGAGGGTGTCATTGTGGAAAATATCGTATTTCAGTCGAGGCCCGGTTTGTATGTCACCGCCAACTTCTATCGTCCGGAAAAGCAAGATGGCCCGCTACCTTCGATCCTTTATGTGTGTGGACATGGCAGAGTGAATATCGACGGCGTCAGCTATGGTAATAAAGTTCATTACCAGCGCCACGGAACGTGGTTTGCCAAACACGGCTATACCTGTCTAACGATCGACACGCTGCAACTCGGCGAGATCGAAGGACATCATCATGGAACGCATCGACTGAATCGTTGGTGGTGGAATTCGCGGGGCTACACATCGGCCGGCGTCGAAGCCTGGAACTCAATTCGCGCAATCGATTACCTGGAGACGCGAGAGGAAGTCGATGCCGATAAACTGGGTGTAACCGGCAGATCCGGAGGCGGAGCCTACACTTACTGGGTTTCCGCTCTCGATGAACGCATCAAAGTCTCTGCCCCGGTTGCGGGAATCACCTCCATGCAAAATCATATCGTCGACGGGTGCATTGAAGGGCATTGCGACTGTATGTTCATGGTTAATAGTTACCGCTGGGATTTCCCCCTTTTAACCTCTCTAATTGCACCTCGTCCCCTGCTCATTCTCAACACAGATGATGATCGGATTTTCCCCCTGAACGGCGTTGTTGATGTGTTTAACAAAACACGCAAGGTTTACGAGGCGTTAGATGCAAAGGAGAAACTGGGAATCGCGATCTACCAGGGCCCACACAAAGATACCCAACCGCTGCGGGTTCCGGCTTTTCACTGGTTCGAACGTCATCTCAAGGGGGGCAGCATTGATGACGAATTGAGTGACGCGGCAGCTCCTGCTATTTTCGAGCCTCAAGAACTTAAAGTGCTCGACAGCATTCCGGAGAATGAGCGTAACACCTACATCGATGACTACTTTACCCGTCGCGTTCCGCGCTCAGCCAAAGTGGCTGCGACGTCCGGTGACTGGCTGGCTGAACGATCCCTCATCCTGAACCGACTCAAATCACGCTCCTTTCGCGGATGGCCGGCTGGTGCTGCGGATTCAAAACTGTCGGAGGAGTTCCGATCAAGAAAAGACGGGATTGATTTTGCTCGCTACAGCTTTGAGTCACAACCGACGGTTCGGCTTCCGTTATACCTCGTCACTCCCGAAGACACCCCTCTCGAAGATCTCGATCTTGTTGTTCTCAATGTCCTCGATGAAGAAAGTTGGAATGACTTCCTCGCGAGTCCCGGTGCCGCTTTCCCCGAAGCATTTCCCGGTGCAGAGCTTCCCGCTCTGAATGCTGAGGCCTACGATGCGGAGTTGAAAATGCACAAGGCTCAGAAATGGGGCATGCTTTACCTGCCTCCGCGCGGAATCGGCCCAACCGCCTGGACAAACGACACCAAGGAAGCGACTCACATCCGGAGGCGATTCGCGCTGCTCGGGACAACAATCGATGCCATGAGAATTTGGGACATCCGCCGCGCAGTTCAGACCCTGCGCGAAATGGACAATGGGAACACTCCTGACCTGTGGATGCAATCGAGTGGCGTAATGGCAGGAAACGCTCTCTATGCCTCTCTTTTCGAGCCGAACATCACTCGACTGGATCTTCATGCTTTGAATTCCAGCCACCGGGTCGGCCCGGAGTTGCTCAATGTCCTTCGGTTCACCGATGTTCCTCAGGTGGCCGCGATGGTGGCAGAAAGGAGTAAGCTTCGCATTTACTCGAAGACGCCCGCTGAGTGGGACTTTGTCATGGCAACGGCCAAATTGATGGAATTTACTGAAAAGCAGGTCGAGATCAGAAACCCCGCTTCCGATTGAGGCTCGAACTCGGGGCGGTATCCCCGATTGACCATCCCTTCTTTTGCGCCACCTTCAGGGCGATGAAAGTGCGCACTCGTTTTGCCCCGTCCCCGACTGGCTTCCTCCACATTGGAGGCGCCCGAACCGCCCTGTATAACTGGCTTTACGCCCGTCACCACGGAGGCGCTTTTGTCTTGCGGGTCGAAGACACAGATGCCGAAAGAAGCACCAAGGAATCCATGGATGTGATTCTGGATGGTCTGCGCTGGCTCGGGCTTGAATGGGATGAAGGTCCCGGTGTCGGTGGCGAGTTTGGCCCCTACAATCAAAGTGAACGGGTTTCCATCTACGATCGCTACTTAGCGAAACTCGAAGAAGCCGGCCAGGTCTACGAAGATGAGGGCGCGATTCGCTTTCGCGTTCCCGATAAGGATTATACCGTTCAAGACGAAGTCTGCGGTGAGGTTTCCACCAATCTGAAAGAGCGGGGCTCCACCCGATTCGATGCCGAGACAAAGCAGGAAGTAGCGGCCAATCCCGACATCATCATCAAGCGCCCAAACGGCGGCTACATCTTTCACTTTGTGAATGTGGTAGATGATATTGAAATGGGGATCACCCATGTCATTCGCGGCGAAGATCATCTTTCAAATACTCCAAAGCACCTTGCGCTTTATGAGGCTTTCGATGTCGCACCCCCCGTGTTTGCCCATATCCCACTCAACTTGAATCCCAACGGGACGAAAATGAGTAAGAGGGACAAAGGTGCCTTGATTCACGAATATCAAAGCGAAGGCTTTATTGCTGACGCGGTGAACAATTACATGGCACTGCTGGGCTGGTCAGGTAAAGATGACCAAGAGATTTTCACCCTCTCTGATCTCAAGGAACGCTTTGATCTGGGGGGCGTGAATAAATCGAACTCCAAGTTCGATTACACCAAATGTTGCTGGGTAAATGGAGAGCACCTTAAGAAGCTTCCTGGAGACGAGCTTCAGGCACTGGCAAATCCCTTCCTTGAAGCAGCCGAAATCCCTATCAAAGATCCCCGAATTGAAGCAGCCCTCGATCTGGCGCGGGAGCGGGCACAACTTCTGAGCGAAATCCCCGAAGTGGTTGCTACAATTTTCGCCAGCGAAGTCGAGTATGATTCTGACTCCGTCGAAAAAGTAGTGAACCGCGAAGGAATGAAAGAAGTCGTCACGGCGTTAACCAATGGGTTAAAAACGGTCGGGAGCTGGACCGAGGCAGATATTAAATCGGGAATCGCTGATGCAGCAGCCAGTATCGAAGCGAAAATGGGAGCGCTTATGTTCCCATGCCGGGTTGCGACTATGGGCAGCACCAGTGGTGCCGACCTTGTCCCCGTCCTCCAGTTATTGGGCAAAGAAGAGACAGTTAAGCGGCTTGAAGGCTTCTCAACGAACTATCTCTAGCCTGAGCTGTTAACGATGTGTGACGGAGTGGTTTCCCGGAAGCAAGTCCCTCAACATTCCCCCTAACAACTTCTCTTGCTTTCCTGCTCTGGCTGGATATGATTCCCACTCTGCTCAAGTAAGGCCGGTGTGGCGGAATTGGTAGACGCGCGCGATTCAAAATCGCGTTCCTTCGGGAGTGCGGGTTCGATTCCCGCCGCCGGTACTTGAACAAACTTTTCCAGGCGCTCAGCCCTTTCGCTGTTCCTGACGGATTCGGATGAGGTCTTTCATGACGTGGCCGAGTCCTCCCTGCCATTCGCTCGTACCAAACGCATCATGAAGTGTTTTATAGAGGGCGTAAAGTTCCTCGTAGATGACGCTATTTTCGGCAATCGGTGAATAAGTCTTCTCACGCATCTGACAGCAATTGGCCTGAACTTCTGCGATCGTTACGGTTCCTCCGCAAGCCGCACCGAAAATGGCAGCACCAAGAGCGCAAGTTTGATCACTCGCCGCCACTTTGAGTGGGCGTTGCAGAATATCTGAATACATTTGCATGAGCGCTTCGTTCTTTACCGCGAGTCCGCCGGTGTTCACGACTTCATCAATTTTAATACCTGACTCCTCCATGCGGTTGATAATCGTGAGCGCTCCAAATGCGGTTGCCTCGATTAGGGTCCTGTAAATTTCGTGAGCCTCGGTGTGAAGTGTCTGTCCGAGAATCACCCCTGTTAGCCTTACGTCGGTCAGGATGGTTCGATTCCCATTGTTCCAATCAAGTCCCATGAGTCCGGTTTCACCGGGCTTCAACCCATCGAGACGCTTTCCCATCTCGATGAATTTTTCATCGTTCGTTGTTCCATAGGAATCAGGAACGAGGTTATTCACAAACCAGAGAAAAATATCACCGACCGCGGACTGGCCTGCCTCGATACCATAGTGATTCGGCAGGACCGAACCATTCACAACACCGCAGACACCTGGAACATCCTCAAGGTCAACACTCTCCGGCAACACTGTGATATCGCAGGTGCTCGTACCAAGGATCTTAACGAGAGACCCCGCTTTGACGCCGGACCCTACCGCTCCCATATGAGCGTCGAACGCTCCGACCGCTACCGTAATACCTTCTTTCAACCCCAGCTTTCCTGCCCATTCAGCGCTGAGGTCACCTGCCTTTGCTTTAGAGTCATACGCCTTGTCGTAAAGACGCCCACGCAGTTCGCCGAGAGCCGGGTCAAGCGCGTCGAGGAACTCTTTATCCGGCAAGCCTCCCCAATTATCTGAAAACATCGCTTTGTGCCCGGCGGCACAGACACTGCGCATCGTATTTTCGGGCTTGTCGGATCCCGTGAAAACAGCAGGTAGCCAGTCGCAATGCTCTACCCACGAATAGGCCGCGTCAAAAACCGCTTCGTCGACTTTCTTGCATTGCCAAATCTTGCTCCACCACCACTCACTCGAATAAGTTCCCCCGCACTTAGCGAGATACTCAGGCCGCATTTTCTCGGCCATAGTAGTGATGTCAGCGGCAGCTTCAAAGGCGGTGTGATCTTTCCACAACCAGACGTGTGCATTGAGGTTGTCAGCGAATTCCGGAGTGAGCGAAAGCGGAGTCCCTTCAACATTCACGGGAATAATCGTGCTTCCTGTCGTGTCAACACCCAGGCCGATGATCTCGTCCGAATTGAAATTTGGGTGAGTCTCTTTCGCCTGAGCGATTGCCCCGGTAATGATAGTGACCGCTCCATCGAGGTAGTCCTGAGGATTCTGGCGTGCGAGATTCGGGTCCGAGGCATCAGTGAGAATGCCCTGATGACCTGATGGGTAGGGAAATACGACGGAGCCAAGTTCTTCCCCGGTGTCGATATTAACGAGGAGTGAGCGGCAGGAATTGGTTCCGTAGTCGAGTCCTATTGCGTAGCGATTCATGGCAAAGCTATACCGGAGAGATGAGTCGATTTCAATGATCTCTTGCAGGTGAATTGAACGATTTTTTGAAGTGGCCATCAATCTAACTGGTTGAAAGGACACTCGTTCGCATCTTCACTCCCATTGAACATGGAAATTCTTCTCGCAGATATTCTCGAAGACGGTCTACACGTCGACGGCTCTTTTCCCAAGACCATCTTCGACCTTAGCGAAGATGACAGTATTCGTCCGGAAGCGGACGTCCACTATGACGGTGATATCTACCGATTTGAAGATGCTCTAGTATTCACCGGTCGCTTATACGGTAAGTTTCAGCTCCAGTGTGCCCGCTGTTTGGAGTATTTCGACTTCGAGGCGGATTTCGCCTGGTCCTCGGATCTCGATCTGGAGAAGAGGCAGTTCAGCTTTGATCTCAAAGAAGTTGTCCGCGAAGATTTTCTGCTCGAGCTGCCGTCCAGTCCGATGTGTGATGAGATGGTGGAGGGTAAGGTCTGCGAAAAGGCGGAGTTTATTGAGCAAGTTGAAACCTCTGACGAAGTGGAGAAAGAGCCTGAGGATGACGGACGGGACGTCTGGGGCGCTCTCGATGATTTTGGAAAGGCAAAATGAACTCCGGCTGCTATTTAAGCCGCCTTCACGGTATTGCCTTGGGAGCTATTGTCTGAATAGTCTCCTCCATGACCAGTTACCGGAAATCTTTTCTAATCGCCTTCGCCATCGCTCCCACTTTATCGCTCAGCTGTGTTTCGGCTGAGGAGTCAAAGACGACCGCCTACGAAGCGACTGACCTTTCCGGTTGGAAAGTGCCGGATAATAATATCTGGTGGATCGCTGAAGAGGGCATTCTCAAAGTTCGCAGCGGCCCTGAGAAAAAAGGGTCCATCCTCTGGAGCGAAAAGGAGTTTAAAGATTTCACCGTGGACCTTGAATTCAAATTTATCAGCGGAGTGATCGATTCAGGTGTCCATCTTCGGAATATGGATCAAATTCAGATCGGGATTTCAGGTTCACTCAAACGCGACATGACGGCGTCTCCCTACATCAAAGGGAAAGGCTACCCCGTCGAAGCCGAGGGCGTTGCCGAACTGCTCAAGCATGATGATTGGAACCAAATGCGTATCGAAGTCACAGGCAAAGATTACGTCTGCCATCTGAATGGTAAAAAAGTTATGACCTACACCTCTGAGGGAGCGATCGATAAAGGTCCCATCGGATTACAGCTTCATGCTGGAAAAGAGATGTCGATCGACTTTAAGAACATCAAAGTCGTGGAGAAGGTTGAGTAAACACCGCCCGCTCAATTAATGACGCGCCCGGTCCCGGCGAATGATGGTATCGATATTAGCAGGATCCATCATCACTGCCGTAGACTTGGGCTTCATTTTGAGGATCACTCCCAGTCTCATCGTGCTGAGCACTCCACAGATCCTTCCCTTTTGATCTATCAAAGGTGATCCACTGTCACCTTTGATCATAGGAAGTGTGGTAATCACCTTCTTCATTTCATGCTCCCCCTGGTAGCCTGGAATGTCCTGATTCTCGAGAAAAAGCCCTCCGCCCTTCTCGTGCATCCAACCTCCAGCGAAAAGGACGCTTTCAGTTGTCAGCGGCGTGCGACGATATTTCAAGTGGCGCGGGGTCGATAGATCGGCTTTTACGATAGCGAAATCCGACACCGTATCCTTATAGACGACCCGAATTGGAGCATATTCGATGTAAGTTTTGTTACGATTGGATGTCGCGTAAAGCACATACGAATCCTCATGGGCTAAGACATGGTTCGCCGTCAAAAAGTAGCCATCGCCGGTCACCGCGGCGCACGAACCAAACCCCGATCCGCCCTTCGCGATGGGAACCGAAAAACCGAGTTCAAGTACGCCTTCGTTACTGTCACGGCTCGTTGCCAGCTTCTCGCGAAAATCTTCGTCAAAATACTCACCACTAACAATCAGACCAGAATGCAAAGTCAAAAAATCCGGTGCCGAGAATCCTTTGTCCGTTCTATTTTTCAACTCGGGCAACGACACCGGCGCATCAATTCCGATGGAGTCATATTTGTTCAATGAGCGACGTTGATCCCAGTGCGTGTTCGCGGGGAGCATCACACAGGAAGAGAACATCAGCGCGAGAGCCGGTGATGCCAATGCTGCAATACGAATCATGCGAAGCTGAGAGCTTTTAAGAAACATTCGGATGGTAAAACGATTCAACAGAGGTAGCCCACGACTTGATCTGCCGATGGATGCTACTTCTGAATATAACGCAGTTTCGCTCCCCTACCACTATCAGATACGCTGAATCTGGCAGAATATTTCACTTTTCATGAAGTATTCTCAGAATTGATCGGCTCAAGTGAAGCAAACTAAAGTTTGTCGTCGTATTTTTCGTTGTGGAGTCCCTTGGCTTGGGCAATCCAGTTGTCGCGGTAGATGCGATCTTTAAACGAAGTCAGCATCTTGGCAAACTCTTCGCAGAATGGCTTAGTCCAAACACCCACTTGTTTGAAGCGATACACACCAATCTCGTTCAACTTTCCTTCAAGGACCTTTCCGACTCCCTTGATTTTCTTGAGGTCATCGATTTCGCCCGGCTTCTCTGCGTAAAGAATCCCGTAGTTAACGTCCTGCTTTACCTCACCGGAAGCCAGTTGCCCGGAGAAAATACTGGCGGCCTCTTCTTCTGACGATGCCTTGAATTCCTCAACGGCATCGCCTTCGCATTCAAGTTCCGCTGCCTGAGGAATCCAACGATCGCGCTCGATTCTGTTTTTGAAGTAATTCAGGCGCTCCGAAAATTCATTGACGTTGTGATCGGACCAGGCGGCGACCTGCTTATAGCAGCAGACGTCGTAGTTATTGAGCTCTTTACTCAACACGGGGCCGACACCCTTAATTGTGGTAAGATCATCTTCATGTGAAGCCTTTGCCCCCTTCGCGTAAACGATACCCAGGTCGGCCTCATTCTTGACCTTTTCACCGGCAAAGTCTGCCTTGATGAGGGAATCGTGATCTACTTTTGCCGGCGCCTCGAAAGGAACACCAAAAGCGGTATCCTTGAGATCTACGTCTTCGAGATTTATAGCGCCCGCCAGCGCGTTGGCTTTCCAGGGTAGCTCACCGAAATTAACATCGGAATCTGAGGCCCCAAATTCCGCACTAAAACCGGAAACATCTGATCCTTGCCAGTCAGCGATTTGCTCATAGGTCTTAACCCCTTTCGCATTCAACCTTGCGATCATCCCCTGATTCGTCATCTGAGTCGCCCCACCACACGAGCCAAAGTAAAAGCCAAATGAGGGCTGCAATCCCAGTTCCCAGAGCTAAAACGAGAAAAAGAGTGTTCAGCCAATCGTCCTGAGTGGCGGCTTCGGCAAGGAAGAGAGTATCTTGCATGGCAGTATATTAGTTAAGGGGGCTTTTGGTTTTCGCCTGAATTAGCTCAGGCATCATGCCAAATTCTTGGGTATTTGGGGATCTGACCAGAGCTGTTCCCGTATTGTTTCGATGCAATTCTTAGCATCGGAATACGAGGTCGGGCTCAAATCAGGGAGAGCGCTATCAAATCTTGCCCGCCACAATTGGACGAGTCGCCGCAGCTGATGTTCACGAGTTGACGAAAAGTGCAGTGAACGAAGCAGGGACGTCATCTCCGGAGGGTCAGCGACCGTGGCATCAACTTCACTGATCGAATTAAGGAACACCTCCATCCATGGCTCTAGCGAATCGAGCGCCTCAGCACACAATTTCGAAACCACTTCTTTAGAAATTGAGGTAATAGGATGCGCTGGATCATCAGAAACCACTTTGATGCATTGGCACAACTCCATGGTCTGATTCCTAATTACGGTAGAATAAAAACCGGATGCCTCCATTTCGACCAGAGACCCGGCGGTCGGATAGTCCTCACAAGGCTGATCGACGGTGAGTATTGGTCTGCGTTCCGGGGTGACTTTACTCCCCCAAATACAAGGCGGAAAATGAGAGTGCCCCGTCGCCCCATCGCTTAATTTAGAGGCAAGAAACACCTTCCCGAAATCATCCCCGCCCGATCCGGCAATTCCAAAATTGATCCACCCGCAGATATGTCGGTCAGCCCCGGTGACGCCAGCCAGGTAGCCCGTCGCTGCCGCCGCATTGATTTTGCCGATACCGGATAATACCAGAGAATGAGCGCCGTCTTTTGAGCGGTAGACAGGAAAAAGCGAAGAAGCCTCCTGATCGAGGCTCATCCCAAACTTCTCGATGATTGGCTTTGCCTCTGGTCGCAGAGCAACGACCCAATGAATATATGCTGAGCGATGCTTCATCTCCCGTTTACTTTCTCAATCCGAATCCGAAACCCACCATCGCCGCAGCCGCCGAAGGAAGCGAGCCTTTCATGAAAGGCTTCATCGACTCGAACTGCGCCATTGCCCAGATGCGAGTTGAATCAGCGACCCCGTAGTAATCCTGCCAAAACGGCTCGATGATTCCCTTGTGTTGCAGAAACCATAAGGTTCCGCCAACAACAAGTATCAGGGTAACCACTGTTCGAACAAACGCCTTCATCAGCGACCCGAGAATCATGGCGATTCCAAAACTGAGCCCCAGTAGCATGAGCGTGCTGCCCCAGCTGCGACTTCTGATTCGATGAGTCAATTCCTGAAATCCACGATACTCCTCCTTATTCCGAGGAGCGCCCCACTTGGCGTCTGTCATGATAGGTTCATCGCTGACTTTCGCGCGGTAGTCGAACCCGTCGCTACTTGGAGCATCGCCCTGGAAGGCGAAACCAGCCACGGTAATGAGAGCGGCCGCTACCAACAAGAGCAACTTGTTGCCTGCGAACAATCCGAAGATTTTCTTAACCAATCCGACACCTATCATCAGGTTAATCGATCGTGGCGACAGCCCCAATGGTCAACCAGAGTGAATGCGCTTCTTTTTCTGTGACTTTTCCTCTGAAACACAAAAAACGGCGCCGTGGGATGTACGGGGCCGCTTCTTTGGAATGACTATTTGAAGCTGAGGGGCACCGGGGGTTCGATCTCGTTTAACCTCATCAAACTTTCACGATGAATACTACGTGCCAGCTCTGCGGGTTATTTAGTTTTTTTCGAAAAAACTTTTCAGAACACTTCTCAACAAATCCAAATTGACGCCGCTCGTGACCTGATGATAGTGGACTCCCAGCGCGCTCACTTCCTCGATATTGCGCGGTTCATCATCGAAGAATATCATCTCATCAAAGCCAAGATTCGTCGCGCGCTGCAAAGAGTTGAAATGGGAAACCTTGGATCCAGGGTAAATCTCACGATACAGGAAACGATCTTTTAACGCCCAAAGGTGCAGCAGCTCTTCTGCCCAATCCGGTCGTTCTGTCCTTGATGCCAAACCGAGAGGAACACCGCAGGAATCAAGCTCCTCGAGTATTTCCAGAGCCTCCTCGTAGAGGCGAAAACGCCTCCCTTCGGAGTCCGTAACCTGACCGCCATCGTCGCGCTTAAGGGGGTGACTGGTGCAATCTATCCATAGACCGCCGCAGTCCCACAACGTGAAATCCAGGTCAAACACAACTAGCCCCGGGTGCGCCATCGCAGCTGTCTAGCGATAGGCGTAAATCATCGACCACTTCTGGGGCTCGTCGATTGTCGTCTTCAGAGAAATTCTAACGTAGTAAACGCCTGTCAGCTCGGGCCTCACCCTCGTGCTGGCCACATTCGTCTCGTCGTAAACAATCACATCGCTATCAACTTTTTGACCTTCACCATCATAAACATTAAGATTGAGTTCCGCCTTTCGATTGCCCATGGCGAGCCAGAATTGATACTCGTTACGCCGGAAAAACTGCATCTGCACCAGTCTTGCCTCGCCGGGCTTGATCGTGCCGGACCAACCGGACTCCCTCAAAATAAAGGGCGTTTCACCCGTCAAATCGCTCAGGGCGGCACGCTGCGCTGCGAGCTTAATCGGATCAATCTCCTCAACAACGACCGGAGAACCACTCTTCTCCGCATCCTGTGCCGAAACCGGGTCCAGAACGGAAAGAGTGAGAACCAACGGAAGGGTTCGTGTCACGAGAAGAATCGGATTCAAATCAGCTCTCATAAATAGCATTCACGAGATTTCTCGTGGAGAGGGAAATTTCAATGACCTTCCCCTCGCTGATTGCGCCGCTTGAATCGCTGATCATGAGGGATTCAAGATGTGTCAGGGTCTTTTCAACCTGACTGAAGAGCTCTCCGCGGCGGGCGCGTTTAGGAAGGCTGTTAAAATCCGTTTTAAGCTGCTTCACCAAATCAATCTGGTTGAGCAGGTCAGATCCCTCCGTCGTATAATTCTCTCGAAGCACGGCTGCGAGAGCTTGAGTCCCTCCCAGCCAGCCGCCGAGACTGACAAGATCAACCAGATCTTCGTCGCGCATCTCTTTCATCTGATTGACGGCTGTTTGGCGGGTCCTATCGAGTTCCTTGCGCACCACATCCCACTCACCGTGACCTGCATGGGTGATGATTGAGTTGGCGTGACCTTCGACCGAACTGCCGATGCCCAACGTCGAGGCGAGACGGAGCACTTCCCGGCCCATGCGCTTTACCCCTTCCTTGTCTTCCGCTTGCACCGCAATAAAGCCATCCGAAACAATTAGCCCGAAAAGCATTGCCGTTCTTGACCGGTTTGTATCAAGGACGATATCGCGCTTACCTACCTGCGACGCCCAGTTCTGCGCACCAAGTTTGTCGAGTGAAGCAAAAATCTCCAATGGGATAGGGATAACAGAATCATCAACCACCACCAGATTCGGATCGGATAAATTGATTCGCTCCGGCCCTTGAGCGAATCCGGTTTGAAGCCCTCCGGCTAACAAGGCACCTATAAGACAATATTTGATCATAAGGAAATTGGTCAGGAAATCTTAATTATTATAAATTCTAAACGCATGGTTGGAAACAACTATTTTTCACAATGCCCTCGCCAAGGCACCGCCGTCCACCAGCAGCATCTCGCCAGTGACGTAGCTCCCCGCTTCGCTGGCGAGAAATAAAGCCGGTCCGGCCATCTCACGAGGGTTCCCCCATCGCTTCATCGCCGTCACTGAGGCAAACTCCTCCTTCTCCGCGTCGCTCAGCAAACTCATTGGCATATCGGTCAGGAATGGCCCTGGACCAATGCAATTCACGGTGATTCCATATTCTCCGAGATCGAGAGCGCTGGCCTTAGCGAGTCCGATGAGAGCTGACTTCGTTGCCGAATAGGCATTTCGGGCAGGTTTTGATCCTACCCCGAGAACGGAGGAAATGTGGATGACACGGCCCCACTTCTGTTCCTTCATTGCAGGAACGAGCGCACGTGTGAGGCGCATGATTGAAGTCAGATTCACCTCGACTTGATTATCCCACTTGTCATCGTCGATTTCGTCGATTGCCTGAGGCTGATTCATCCCGGCGTTGTTCACGAGAATATCGACCGTGCCCAGTGCTTCGAGTACGCGATCCGCGAGCTGGTCAACCGATTCGCGATTAGCCATATCCGCCACTTCATAGAAAATTTCGACATTCAGCCCCTCTCCAATCTCAGCAGCGGCTTGCTCAAGCTCTTCCTCGCTTCGGCTGCAAATCATGACGCGGGCGCCATGCTCGGCAAAACCTCGTGCCATTGCTTTTCCCAGACCACGGCTTCCACCGGTGATAAGAGCTCCCCGACCTTCCAGATTGAATAGATTCGAACCCATAAGCGTATGATGCACCTTGGCACTTGATCCGCAAATGTTCTGCGTCATTTTAGTGCTACCATTTGAAACCTCTTGAATAGGCGTTTTATGAGAACTTTATGAAATCCGCATTGCTAATCGATCCCGCTGACAATCTTGGCGTTGCACTGAAAAGCCTCTCTCCTGGCGAAGTCATCGAGATAGGAGGAAACACTGTAACCATAAGCGAGGAGATCCCCCCGAAGCAGAAATTCACCCTTACGGACTTCGCGGTGGGCGCAAGAGCGACTCTTTTCGGCGTCACCGTGGGAATTGCTACTGAACCTATCCCGGCAGGAGGGCTTATCGCGACATCGAATCTCAAACATGATGCGGATGGATTCGGGCGGGAACGCCAATCCGAACAATCCTGGAACGCTCCTGACATATCCGCTCTTCAAGAACGCACCTTCGAGGGCTATCACCGGTCGGATGGTTCGGTGGGAACCGCGAACCACTGGCTCGTCATTCCCATGGTGTTTTGTGAGAACCGAAACGTGAATGCAATCAGGACCGCCTTCGAGCGCTCCCTCGGCTACGAGAAAACATCCCACTATGAAACACTCGCCACCAATCTTGTCGACGCACTGAAGAAGGGCTCCAGCCCGGAGGAATTGGCGACGCTTACCTGTGAAGAGCTCACTTCGACTCCTTTGAATCCCATTTTTCCGAACGTGGACGGGATTAAATTCCTGACCCACTCTCTCGGCTGTGGCGGGACCCGTGACGATGCAAACGCACTTTGCGGACTTCTCGCAGGTTACATCACTCATCCCAATGTAGCAGGCGCTACGGTATTGAGCCTCGGGTGTGAAAATGCCCAGTTAGAAATTCTGCATCACGAAATTGCGAAGCGATCACTCGATTTCGACAAGCCGCTTCTCACCTTTACTCAGCAAAAGCATCCGGACGAAAAGACTCTCCTCGAATCAGCGATTAAAGAGACCTTCATTGCGCTCACCCGGGCGAATGAAGTCGCTCGTGAGCCAGCTGGACTCGAGCATCTTTGCATTGGCGTCGAATGCGGAGGCAGCGATGGTTTCTCCGGAATTTCAGCGAATCCCACCCTTGGTTCGCTTTCTGACCGCCTCGTCGCTCTCGGTGGAAAAGTGATCCTATCCGAATTCCCCGAACTTTGCGGAGTGGAGCAGGAACTCGTTGATCGTTGCGTCTCCGATGAAGTCGCGAAGCGCTTTGTCGAGCTAACCTCTGCCTACGCCGACCGCGCTCGCGCCGTAGGAAGTGACTTTTCCCAGAATCCCAGCCCCGGGAATATCAAGGACGGCTTGATTACTGATGCCATCAAGTCTGCCGGTGCGGCGAAAAAGGGAGGAACCTCTCCCATCGTAGCGGCGCTTGATTATCCCGAACGTACCACGCTCCCCGGTCTTACTCTGCTTTGCACCCCTGGAGGAGACGTTGAATCCACTACCGCCATGGCGGGATCTCATGCCAACGTGATCATCTTCACGACCGGACTTGGGACTCCGACAGGGAATCCTGTTTGCCCTGTCATCAAAGTGAGTACCTCCACTGAATTGGCCGAAAGACTTCCCGACCTGATTGACTTTGACACTGGAGCGATCATCCGCGGAGAACAAACGATCGACGAACTCGCTGTAAAAATGCTCGAGCAAGTCATTGAAGTAGCTTCGGGTAGACAGAAAACCAAAGCCCAAGTTCTGGGACAGGATGACTTCCAACCGTGGAAACGCGGCGTGTCGCTCTAACTTTGACTTTTGCTCAACAATAAATCATTACTTGCCTCATCAAGCGCGCCACGTAGATTGGCAGCGAGGAAAAATCAGCGGTCCCGATATCAGCTGTGCACGAAACACCGGGTGGCTAAGCCCGAGCCGGATCTATGGTGATTAGTTCATTGTGAGTTCCCTGGCTGCATCATCCGCGGTTTGTCCTCATTCGCATAAGCGGAGCCATTTTATTCGTTCGAAAACGGGGCTGGCCTTTGAGGCTTCTCCGGAGGAAAGACCACCGTTGATACTTGAGGGACAAAGACTCAGTCAGCGCTGGCCCAATCCATCGGACACAGAGCGACCTTCTCCACTCATTTAATGACAAATTACCACAACATTACGGTCATCCCCTGTCGATTCGGGCTATCAGTATTGTTGTCGAAAGTAGTCAGTGAGAGATTGGAAATTCGATGGCCCGCTTTACCTAATGGAACCTCACCGGAAGAAACGGTGACTGGTTCTGAACTACAAGCTTCCATCGACAATGGAAATCAAATCAGAAAACAATCACAATCGCCGTCAACGCGGCAACCAATCGGGCGGTGGAAACCGCAATCGCAATCAGCAGGGCAACCGGAACCGCAATCGTTCAGGTAATCGCAACCGCTCAGGCGGTGGTGATGGAAACCGAAGCGGAGGTGGAGGCGGTGGAAATCGCAACAACAACCGCAATAGGAACCGCCGTTCCCAGCCGCCTAAGCAGACCAAAGGCCAGAAGATTCTCTCTTTCCTGACCTTTGGAATACTCGGCAAGCCCAAGCATAAGCCCACTAGCCGGACTCCTAAGAGCCAGCCGGATCGTGCGCCTCAGTCCAAAAAGACAGGACCACCGCGCGAGAAGAAGCCAAGGCAAAAGCGCACGCGCAACGAAGTGACCTCCGGTCGCCTCTACGTGGGTAACCTCGTCTACGATGCCAACGAATCAGATCTTGAAGAACTGTTTCGCGGTGCCGGAAACGTAGTTTCTGCCGAAGTTGTTACCAACTCACGGACTCAGCAGTCGAAAGGCTTTGCCTTCGTCGAAATGGGCTCGATTGATGAAGCCAAGCGGGCTGTCAGCATCCTCGACGACGAGGATTTCCGCGGACGTAAACTTATCGTAGGCGGTGCCCGCAGCGAAGGACCTCATAACGGAGACGAAGACTCAAGCGATGAGTCCTCGAAGAAAGACCTTCCTCTCGAAGATCAGCCGACCCAGCCAATCGTCTCCGATGAAGACGAGAAGCCAGCACTCGCTGAGTCAGATTCTGAGAAAGAAGCCTAGAATTCTTCTTCTGAATCGATAACTATTCGAAACGCCGGATCGGTTCATTCCGCTCCGGCGTTTTTGTGTTAACTCTTATCCTAAAATGACTTCTCAGCACGCCCCCATCTACCTCGCCGGACAGACCGGTTGTGGAAAGACGGCAGTCGCGCTGGAGATCGCAAAGCAACTAGGGGGTGTTGAAATCATCAATGCCGATGCTTATCAGGTTTACCGGGGAATCGAGATCTTAAGCGCCGCCCCGAGCGCTGGCGAACAGGAGCAGTGCCCTCACCATCTCTTCGGCATACTCGGTCCGGATGAGGAATGCGATGCAGCGACATTTGCCAAGATGGCCAAAGCAGCCATCGAAAAGGTATCGAACCGCGCCGTGCCGCTCGTGGTGGGTGGGAGCGGCCTATACCTGAAGGCCATTACCCATGGACTCGCTCCAACGCCGAAGTCAGAGCCCGAACTACGTGAGAAACTGGACAAGCGATCGCTGGAATCTTTGATCGAAGAATACGAGAGGCTGGATCCTGACGGAGCTGCTCAAACCAATCTCAAGAATCGTCGTTACGTCACGAGAAACCTGGAGATATGCCTTCTTAGCGGGCGATCTGCGTCCGAAATTAAAAAAGAGTGGGAAAACAACGCGCCCGAACTTGATGCCGCTTACCTCTTTCGTGATCGTGAGATCATCTACGAACGCATCAATCAGCGCACACATGCCATGATTGCCGCAGGCGCGATTGCAGAAATTGCAGCCCTGCCTAACTTTTCTGCAACTGCCGCAAAGGCAATCGGAATCCGCGAGATCAAGGCACATCTCGCAGGAGAAATCACCCGCAACGAGATGATTGAGCAAATTCAGCAGATCACCCGCCGCTATGCAAAGCGGCAGGCTTCCTGGTTCAAACGTGAAAGCGCCTTTCAGAGAGTGGAAATCAGCACCACCGAATCTCCTGCCGAAACCGCGAGCCGAATTCTCTCCGAACTTGAGCGAACTCGCCCTTGAAAGATCGACCACCCCCATTGAACCTCTCTCGCTATGCCCAAGATTACGAACGGGAATCCCACTTCCATTTCTCTCAGCCTCAAGAACGACAATTACACCGTACTTATTGGGTCTGATTTGCTGAAAAAAACTTCTGCGCTCATCGAGACACACACTTCGATTCGCACTAGGGCGGTTGCGGTGGTTACCGATTCGACGGTAGGACCACTCTACGCGGATAGCGTTCTGAACGCGCTCAGGTCCGCCGGGCACGAGCCGGTTCTCATCACCGTTCCCGTCGGCGAAGCCTCCAAGAGTATGGAGAAGGTTACCGAAATCTGTCGCGAAATGCTCCGCGCCGGTCTCGATCGAAAATCTTTCCTTATCGCTCTCGGCGGAGGCGTCATTGGCGATCTCGCCGGCTTTGCTGCGGCCATTTTCCAGCGAGGAATCCCCTGCGTTCAAATCCCTACCACAATCGTCAGCCAGGTCGACAGCTCAGTCGGAGGCAAGACCGGTGTTAACACTCCCGAAGGCAAAAACCTCATCGGGGCCTTTCACCAACCTCAACTTGTGATCGCCGATGTCGATACCTTGGGCACCCTGCCCGATCGGGAATTCAACGAAGGCTTCGCCGAAATCATCAAGCACGCCGGTATTCGCGATGAAAGCCTGCTCACACTCGTTGAGCAACGCGAGACCATCAAAGGGAACCTCATCGAACTCGTCTCGCGGAATGTCATCATCAAAGCCGCAGTCGTCGAAGAAGACGAACGCGAAACGAGCGGAACCCGGGCGCTTTTGAATTTCGGTCACACGATCGGTCACGGCATCGAATCCGCTGGAGGCTACGGCCGTTTTCTTCATGGCGAAGCGATTAGCCTGGGCCTCGTTGCCGCGATTCGATTGTCTGTTGCCAAAAGCACTCTGCGCGAACCGGAGGGCGAACGCCTTATCCGATCCCTCAAGACCTACGAGCTTCCTACCGAACTCGCCAATGATCTCGAAGAGGAGGCCATCCTCAAGGCCATGCAGCGTGACAAGAAGTTCGAAGCCGGCCAGATCCGCTTCGTCCTCCTCGATAAGCTCGGCAATGGGTTCGTCTCAAAAGACGTAACCACTGCTGATATCAAAAGTGCGATTCGAGACCTAAGAGGGTCAAGTGCATGACCTGATAGAGTTAGGCGCGCCTGCGGGATTGCAATCAGGCTGAAAAACAAGCAATCTCCATCCGAGATTAACGCTTTCCGCGATGAGTATCGACTACCATTCACTTCTTGGATTTGAGGACGGAGCGAAGAAGCTTCATATCCATCTCACCGAAATCCCTGACACGGCTTCACACCCTGCCTACGAGCATGACCACAAAGCAGAGGAGGCCTTTTACCTTTTAGAGGGGGCTGCAGAATACACTTTTGCGGGCAAAACAGGGAGAGCGGGCCCTGGCGAATTGGTTTTCATTCCATCAGGTGTGTGGCATGCCGAAATCAACTACCTCACACCATCAATGCGCTACCTGACAATTCGAACGGTTGAGGAACATGATGAACCTTGTTGCTGTGGCAAGGATCGAGATACCCGCGAGCATTGATCGCGGGGCGCCGAGTGCCTGCGAGTGGAAGTCGAAAGACCGCCGACCGGCGACCGGCGAGATCGCTCGCATCGGTCGGCAGGTAGCTCAACTCACTCGGTCCGCGCTCGCCTCCACCATTTTCAGAGGACAGTGTTTATTTGCACGACTCCAGTAGAGCCGTAAATTCTGCGTATTAATGCTTCCTGACGACAGCTCCATCCCTGATCGCGGCCCGGAAACGCGGAACGAACGGGGTGTCATGGTAATTATCTCACTGACATTTGTCGTTTTGATTGGACTGGAGTTGGGAAAAGATTTTACCGTCGCGAAACTGAGCGTTC